>DAOUAZ010000212.1:0-2629 GCA_034432975.1 Anaerolineales bacterium
CCAGGCCGCCACCCTGCCCCCGGCCCCGACTGTTGATGTGAACATCGCCAGCACCCAGGCGGTTGCCACCGTATTCGCCGCCGCCTCGCAAACCGCCCAGGCCGCCCTGCCCACTGAAACAGCGACCCCTATCCCAACGGCTACCCTCGACCCCCGGCGCGCGCCGCCTGCCCTGCCCGCCGGATTCACGACCAGCCTGCTGAAACCGCTCGACCTGCCGCGCGCCTATCTCGATGACACCTGCCAATACCTGCGCGCCAGGTGGGACCCGAACAACGCCGCCCCCGGCACGGTTCTCATGCCAATTATGTTTCACGGCATTGCCAAAGGGGAGGTCAATTCTGGCGCGACCGGCGTTTATCATGATATGTCGATGCAGGATTTCCGCCGCCTGATGGAAGACCTGAAAGCGCAGGGATTCGAGGCAGTCACCATGCAGCAGGCTGCCGATTTTCTCTACCAAAACGCCAAAATCCCACCGCGTTCGGTGCTGTTGATTGTGGATGACCGCAAATTCCGCCAGAGTTTCGATGATACCTTTGCCAAATACTACCGCGAATGGGGCTGGAAAGTCATCAACTCCTACATCACCCTCGACGAACGTCCAGACATCTGGCAGCAAAATGCCGAATTGGAGGCCGAGGGTTGGGTGGACCACCAGGCGCACGGCTATGTCCATAACATCAACATCACCGCCAATTCCAGCGAAGACTACATGCGCCAGGAATTGGGTAAACCATTCGAGATGTTCCAAAAATATTTTGGTAAAACGCCCATCGCTTACATTTGGCCGGGCGGCAGTTTTACCCCGCGCGCTGTGGAAATTGCCCGCGAATACAACTATCTGTTGGGGTTCACCGTCAACCCGCGCGGCCCGGTCATGTTCAATTGGGTGCCGCAGGCCGAACAAAGCGACCCCATGCGTCCCTCCTACCTGCCCGAAGTCCCGGCCGGCGACCCGCTGCTGACCCTGCCGCGCTATTGGTCGCCCGATGCCCGCAACCACATCGACACGGTGCGCCAAATCGGCGCGGAAGCCGCCGTCTACGCCGAGCAAGCGCGCGCGACAGAAATCGAATATTACGACATCGCCTGTTCCCCCGCTTATGGGCCGCTGCCGGTGGTTGGACCGTAACGATTTTTGATTTTCGACTGACGATTTGCGATTTACGAATAACGACTTACGAATTACTACCGCCCATGTCCAAATTGCTCGCCACCCACCTGTATTCTCGCTTATCAAGAGTGCTTCACACCATGAACCCTACCTGTACCTTTTGCAAAATCGCTGCCGGACAGGCCAAAGCCGAAATACTTTACCAGGATGAGCAGGTCACGGCCTTCCGTGACATTCACCCCGTCGCGCCGACCCATGTCCTGATTGTGCCGAACCGCCACATCGAATCGGTCAACCATGCCAGCCCGGAGGACGAGTCCACGCTGGGACGCCTGTTCCTCGTGGCGCGCAAAGTAGCCGATGCGGAGGAAATCGCCCATCGCGGCTACCGGCTCATCGTCAACACCAACGCCGACGGCGGGCAGACCGTCTTCCATCTGCACATGCACCTTATCGGCGGCCAGCGCATGAAGTACCCGATGGGGTAGACGATTTGCGACTATCGAATAACGATTTACGAGTATCGATGGAACTTACCGACCGCCAAACCCGCTGGAAACAGCAAAAAGCCATTACACCCGAAAAACTTGCCCAGGCGCGGGTTGTTTTGGATGAAATCATCAACGGCGCCGACCCGCTGGAAGCCCTGCGCGATAACCCCATGCCGGGCGGCGGGATACTCTCGAAGGCTGCCCTGGTGGCCGCTTACAACGAGATGACGGCGCGCGGCGAGTTGAGTCCCGATAAAAGCCTGCTCGAACGAATCCGCATGAAGCCGGTGCGCACCCTTTCAGGCGTCACCACCGTTACCGTCCTGACCAAGCCCTATCCCTGTCCCGGACAGTGCATCTTCTGTCCGACCGACGTGCGCATGCCGAAATCGTACCTGCCGGATGAGCCGGGCGCAATGCGCGCGCTGGAGCATGATTTCGACCCTTATACCCAGGCGCGCTCACGCCTCGAAGCGCTGGAGGCGCTTGGGCATCCCACCGACAAAATCGAACTGCTCATCCTGGGCGGCACCTGGAGCGCCTACCGCCGCGATTACCAGGAGTGGTTTATCAAGCGCTGTTTCGATGCGATGAATACCCCCCTGTCCTCCCCCCATTTTCCGCGAAAGTCAGCGGAAAATGGGGGGAACGAGGGGGGTGTACCTATTTTCCGTGAAATTCAACCAGAAAGCGGGGCGAGCGAGGGGGATAAACGCTGCCTGCCTGGCGAACTGCCCGCGGCCCAGACCCTCAACGAAACCGCCCCGCACCGCAACGTCGGCCTGGTCATCGAAACCCGCCCCGATGAGATTACCCCCAAAGAACTGGCCTGGCTGCGTTATTTAGGCGTGACCAAAGTCCAGATGGGCGCGCAAAGCCTGGATGACCGCATTCTGGAGATGAATAAACGCGGCCATGACGCCGCCGAAACACTTAAAGCGACGTCCCTGCTGCGCGCCGCCGGGTTCAAAATCGTCCTGCACTGGATGCCCAACCTGCATGGCGCAACCCCCGAAAGCGA
>DAOUAZ010000213.1:0-5355 GCA_034432975.1 Anaerolineales bacterium
CTCCGTCATGGCGAATCGGTTGGCAACGCCGAGAATCGCCTGCAAGGTCACGCCGACTTCCCGCTTTCGGATGTCGGGCGCGAACAGGCGCGAGTACTGGCCGCACGTTGGGAGGCCGAAGGCGTGAAGTTCGATTCCACGATTGCCAGCCCGCTCAGCCGCGCGCTCGAGACGGCGCAAATTATTTCCGAGTCATTGGGCATTCCCAATTTCGAGACCGACCCGCTCTGGATGGAGCGCGATATGGGCAAGCGGGCCGGGATGACGATGGCCGAAATTCGCGCCCAGTTCCCGGAGCAGGAGTTTGTCAACCCCTACGAATCGTGGAGCGAACAAGGCGAAAGCGAATGGGAACTTTACCTGCGCGGTGGGCAGGCGCTCCACAAATTGCTCCAACGCCCCCCGGCGCGTTACCTGGTTGTTTCGCATGGCGCGATTTTGAACAAAGTCTTCTACTCAATTTTGGGCATTACCCCCCAACCCAACTACCAGGGCGCGCACTTCCGGTTGGGAAACACTTCCTTTTCGACGTTTCGCTACAATCCGCAGACCCACCACTGGCGGGTGGATTTGATTGGGGATACCCATCACCTCAACGGAAAACAGTGAACCGCGCAACCGGCAAACCGGATAACCTCACATGCCCCTGCCCGCCGATTTCTACAACCGCCCCACCCTCACAGTCGCCCGTGAACTGCTCGGCTGCCGGCTGGCGCGGATTCTGGACGGGGAGCGGCTCTCTGGCTTCATCACCGAGACCGAAGCCTATATCGGCGAGTCGGATTTGGGCTGCCACGCTAAAGCCGGGAAAACGAAGCGGACGCAGGTGATGTACGGGCCGCCCGGCAGGGCGTATGTCTATTTCACCTACGGAATGCACTGGCTGTTGAACGCTGTCACAGAGGCCGAAGGGTTCCCGGCTGCGGTGTTGATTCGCGCCATCGAAGTGGAAGCAGGGCTCAGCCGGGTGCGTTCCCGCCGGGGAAATGTCCCAGCCAGGAATCTGACCAATGGCCCGGCCAAACTGACCCTGGCGTTCGGCATCGATTCCCAACACAATAACATCGACCTGACTTCGACCGACTCCGGCCTGTGGATTGAGCCGGGAAACCCGATTCCCGATTCCAGCGTGACGAACCGCCCGCGCGTGGGTTTATATAGTGTGCCAGAGCCGTGGAAGTCAATTCCATGGAGGTTTCTGGTAAAAAATTTCTAGTATGTCATTGCGAGGAGGATTGAGCAGAGCGCAGCGTAGTCGAAATCCGACGAAGCAATCTCCTGTAGCGGGAGACCGTCACGCGCAAAGAGCAGCGCTCGCGGTGACAGTAGGTCAAGGAGGAGTTTATGGGTCTCTTAACCGGTAAAAACGCATTAATTTTCGGCCTCGCCAACGACAAGTCGATTGCCTGGGGCATTACGCAGGCCTTTGCCCGCGAAGGCGCGCAGGTTGGCATCAGTTACGCGGGCGAAATGCTCGAAAAGCGTGTGAGGCCGCTGGCCGCGCAGGTCGGCGCGGAGTTTGTGGAGCAGTGCGACGTGGCCTCGGATGAGCAAATCGCCGCGGTGGCTGAAAAAGCCAGGGCGCGCTTTGGAGAAATTGATATTCTCGTCCATTCGATTGGCTTTGCCAACAAGGATGAGTTGCAGGGACAGTTTTACAACACCAGCCGGGCCGGTTTCCACCTGGCGATGGACATCAGCGTCTTTTCGTTCGTGGCGCTGGCCAGGGCCTTCCAGCCCTTCATGCGCAAGGGCGGCGCGCTGCTGACCCTGACGTATTACGGCTCGGTCAAGGTCGCGCCGAATTACAACATGATGGGCGTGGCCAAAGCCGCGCTCGAAGCCTCCACCCGCTACCTGGCGCGCGATTTCGGCCCGCAGGGCGTGCGCGTCAACGCCATTTCGGCGGGCCCGGTGCGCACCCTGGCGGCAATGGGCGTGAGCGGATTCCGCGATATGCACAAGAACTTTGCCGAGATGGCTCCCATGCGCGAGAACATCACCATCGAAGACTGTGGCAACGCGGCGGTTTACCTGTGTTCCGACTGGGCTGCGCACGTCACCGGCGAAATCCACTATGTCGATAGCGGCTACAACATCATGGCCGCTCCCGAACCGAATGTGGCGAAAGAGCAAAAGGGTGAGTAATCCTGCAAGATGATAAAATAAGGGCGCGGAACTCCGCGCTCTTATTGTTTGACAGGAGAGATATTTTGTTCAAACGCTCCTCCCCTCCCTCCCCCCAACCCGTCACCCCGCCCGTCGTCCAGGCGGTCGAACGCATCACCTCCGTGCTTGGCCCCGGCCTGATATGGGAAGGCAAAGTGGGCGGCGCGGGCGGCGTGCGCATCGAAGGCACCTTCGAGGGCCAAATTGCCCTGCGTGGAATGCTCGTCGTCGGCGAAAGCGGGCGCGTCACCTGCGAAAACATCCGCGCCAGCACCGTTATCGTCGCCGGGGCCGTGCGCGGCAACATCACCGCCCAAAAACTCGAAATCCGCGCCACCGGGCGGGTCTGGGGCGATGTCGTCACCACCTCCTTCGTCACCGAAGACGGCGCCTTCCTGCGCGGCCAAATGCGCATGGAAGACCACGTCGACCTCGACCTCGGCCCTGAACCAGAAACCACGCCCCGCTTCGAGCCACCAGCCTCATGAGATACGCCCAAATCCCCATCCAAACCCATCGAGAAAATCCTGCCAGCGCCCGCAGCCAGGGCGCGGCGTTTCTTGTCCGCGCCGGCTACCTCTCCCATAGCGGCGAACTGCTCCCGCTCGGCAATCTTACCATCCAGCGTTTGCGCGACTTATCCGCCGACCCCGCTTTCCTTTCCAAACTCGACCTTTCTATTTTTGGGAAAAATGAGATTTACTACCCGATAGAGGTCGGCGACACCGAAATACTCCACTGCCCCGGTTGTGGCTTCGCCGCGCGGCTGGAACTTGCCCCCGTTAAAAAGACCGTTTACTCGGCAGAACCGCCCGCCGCCCTTCAAAAAGTCCTGACCCCTGGCTGCCCCACCATCGAAAGCCTGGCCGCCTTTTTAGGCATACCGCAGCAAAAGACCGCCAAAGCCCTGATGTTCATGCGCAAAGCCGACGAAAAATTTGTCTTCGTCGTCATCCGCGGCGACCAAACCCTCAGCGAAGCCAAGCTGACCGCCCTGGTGGGTGACGCGCGCCTCGCTGCCGAAGACGAAATTCGCGCTGTCGGTGCCATTCCCGGCTACGCCTCGCCGCTCGGCGTGAAAAACGCCCTGATTGTGGTCGATGACTTGATTCCGGATTCGCCCAACCTCGTCGCCGGGGCCAACGAAGCCGGGTATCACGTCAAAAACGTCAACTACGGGCGCGACTACGCAGCGGAAATTGTCGCCGACCTGACCCTCGCCGCCCCCGGCGACCCCTGCGCCAACTGCGCAACGCCGCTCGAAGGGCATAAAGCCTGGGCGCTGGCATCGGATGGCGTTTTCGACTACGAAAACATCCTCTCCGCCCTGGCCGAAACCCATCACGACGACAAAGGCCTGACCCTGCCTGCCTCCGCCGCCCCCTTCGACATTTACCTGATGCACGTGCCGGGCAAAACCCTCGATACCCTCCCCGCTGCTGAAGAACTCTACCGTACCCTCACCGAATCCGGCCTTTCGGTCTTATTCGACGACCGTAACGACCGCGCCGGGGTCAAATTCAACGACGCCGACCTGATAGGCTGTCCCATCCGCATCACGGTCGGCGAGCGGGGATTGCAGATTAGGATGGTGGAATTGAAGAAGCGTACAGATAGTGAAATTCAGCAGGTCGCGCTGCAAGAAGTGCTCGCCAATGTTCGTTTGGTTTAATTTGGCAGCCTCCTCTCGTAACAAATCTGGTTATACGCCTTGTTATCCGGCGTTGTTTTGGTTATGATTAAGTATGCCTCGTGCAAAAGTGGGTTTTTCCAACGCGCTTGAAGATTGTCTGAACGCTATTGGTCAGGGACACACCTTAGGGGAGTGTTTAGAGCGCCACCCAAAGCACGCCGAAAGGCTGCGTCCCTATCTCGAAGCAGTAATCCAAATGCGGCAATCTTCCCAGTCGGAACGTAAGATACCTGTTGACATTCCGGCGGATATTCCTTTTAAGGCAGCGCTCACCCACTCCATCCAGATGCTCATGCGCGGCAAATCACCGGAATACTGTTATACCCAGTACCCGGAACACGCCGCGCAACTCAAGCCCTGGTTGGATGCCGTCGTCGATGTGCGCAGGAACGGAAATACAGGCACGGTCAGGGAATTGGACTTCCCCAGCGAACTGCTCGCTCCCCAGGTGACGTTTACCGAAGCCCTGGAGTATTGCCTCGATGCGCTGGCGCGCGGCATCCAGCCGGAAGTGGCCCTATCGCGGTATCCATACTATGCAGACCGTTTGTGCATCTGGGTATATTACATTGCTACCCTGCGCATGAGAATCGATTTAGGCCTGCGCCCCGAACCGCCCCGTTTGGAAACACCCGTTCGGCCTCATGTTTCCAGGATGCGCAAATACTCCCGTCCATTTTATAACGTCGCGCTTTCCATCTTTTTGGTATTTTTCGCCCTGGTCGGCCTGCCGGGGTTTGCGCAAGCAGCCACCGATGCGCTTCCAGGCGACCCCCTCTATCCCATAAAACAAACCATACGGCAGGTACAAATTGGCATGGCGGCGGTTTCGCGGCAGCCAGATTTCATTGCCAATATTGAACGCCAGCGTCGTGCCGAGGTCTTGACGCTTATAGCAACCAACAAAGAGCAGCCGGTAGAATTTACAGCACAGGTGCTTGCCGTTGAAAAGGACGGAGTCATTGTCGAAGATGTCGGAAAGGTTTTTATTAACTCAACTGAAAAACTTTCCGTCCTGCAAGCCGGGGTCCGTATCTTCGTCCAGGGTAGTACAACCCAAAAGGGCGTTTCTGCGAAGAAAGTTGACCTGGTCGATGCCCCGGGTGAAGTGTTGGCTACGCAAACCGCAACGCAGAGGGTGATGGTACCGACTGCAACGCGTACCACACTGACCACCAGCACTGCCACGCGTTGGTTCACCCCGACCCCAACGGTCAGGTTGTTCACGCCAACCTGGACAAATTCGCCCGCCTCGCAGCCAACCGAAACGTTTACATCGTTACCGACGAATACTTTAACCAACACGCCCACGTTCACGCCCACTTTTACCGCGACGTCAACGAATACGCCTTTCCCGACCTTTACCTTAACCTTTACAAACACACCTGCCCCAACCTTTACCCCCTCGTTGACGGCTACAGATACAGCGACTCCCGTTCCGTCTAACACACCAACCTCCCCGCCAACCAATACTGCGCCTCCAACTTCGCTGC
>DAOUAZ010000214.1:0-14543 GCA_034432975.1 Anaerolineales bacterium
CTTTCTCGCTTTTGACCCTCGACCTGATCCTCACAGGGTTATTGCATCCAAGCGGTTCGATACGCCACGTTTTGCTTTCGATGCGGTTTCCACGCAGATTGCATAACTTTTGTCAGTCAATCAGGGGTAGAGGTCTTAGAAAAAACAGGCTGAAAGGCCCTTGTCAAGAACGCGGTGTGGATCGTAAACTGATGACCATCATGGCGCGACGGAATCGAAATGAGCTTGTGGAGCTGAAGCAACAGTTGGATGAGGTACTGGTCAACAATGCGAGCCTGCGCCAACAGAATGAAATGCTGCAACAACAGAACGAGTTGCTGCGGCAGCAGAATGAGAGACTGCAGGAGTAAGTAGTTTGACAATCTCAAGTTACCTCGCCAAAAAGACGAGAATATGGCATAAATAGCGGAATGACAAAAAAAGATGAACCAATCGCAGAAAGTGAACGCTGGGGCATTCCGTTACAGGAAATCGAGAAGTCGGCGGAACGATTGAACGATTTTCTGGAAAAGTACCATGAAAGTTTTCAAACCAAGACGCATGATAAGAGTGAATAATGATAAGAGTGAATATGCGTATGGCTACGTTAGCGGTTTGCTGCGCATTGAAACAGAAAGAAATATGGCAAACATTGCCCGTAAAACGGGTCTGGTGATACAGAATAGGCAACAATCCGAAGGAACGGTGCGCAATCACATCAGCGCCATTCTCGAAAAACTGGGTGTCTCTGACCGCACGCAAGCTGCTGTCGCTGCCATTCAGCACGGGTTGGGTGGTTGAGTTTGGTAGAGGTTCTTGGCAAATCCTAAACCTTCACCCGCTCTACCCGGAACGGCGTCCCCTCCACCGGCGGTTCGTCGAATTCGCGCGCAGCCAGGTGGCCGGAGAAGACGGCCTGGGCAATCAGGTTGGGGGCTTCGGCGTCGCCGATGACGCGCAGGGAGTGCAGTTTTCCTTCGGCAAGGGCAGGTTGCAGTTCGCGGTACAGCCCGTCGGTTGGGATGCGGTCGGTGACGAGAATCACGCCCCCGGCGGGGAGAGTGAATTCAGTGCCGGTGATTCCGTCGATAACGGAGACAGAATCAGCCCCGATGCGGGCCAGGGTATGCCGGGGGAGCAGGGTGACGCCCAGGCTGCGCAGGCGCTGCTCGACCCGTTCCTGTTCGAGCGTGAACCGAGTCCAGTATGAAACGAGCGGCGCGGGGGTCAGGAGAGTCGCTTCGCAGCCGTTTTGGGCGCATAATTCGGCCAGCAATCCGCCCAGGATGTAATGGTCGTCGTCGTAGATGACCACCTGACCGGAGGGCAGTTTGCCGGAGAAGATGTCATCCGGCGTCAGGGCGCGCTCGTGACCGGGAACCGGCTGCCAGAGCGTGCGGCCAATTCCATCGCGGCGGTAAACGGCTCCAGTGGCGATTAAAACGTTCGGGAGGCCGCTCTCCAAAATCTCGGAGGCTGTCATTGGGCTGGAGGGGTACATCTCCACACTTTTCAATTTTCCTAATTGAGTCAACCGCCAATCGACCACCCGCCGCCACTCGATGAGACCGGGCAGGGCTGATTCGTGCAGCACGCGCCCGCCCAATTCGCGCCGCGCTTCGGTCAGGGTAACGCGGTAGCCGCGCTGCCCAAGCGCGCGGGCGGCTTCCAACCCCGCCGGGCCGCCGCCGACCACCAGGATTTCCCGGTCGGATTTTTTCGGACTGATGATTTCAGGATGCCAGTTGCGCCGCCATTCCTCGCCCATGTTCGGGTTTTGGGTGCAGCGGATGGGGACGTAGCGCGTGTCGCCGGTGACGCAGATGTTACAGCCGATGCACTCGCGGATGTCTTCGACCCGGTTCTCGCGGATTTTGGCGGGCAGGAAGGGGTCGGCAATCGAGGGCCGCGCCGCGCCAATCAGGTCGAGGATGCCGCGCCGCACTGCCGAGACCATCGCGTCGGGCGTGGTGTAGCGCCCCACCCCGACCACCGGTTTGCTGGTCAGCCCCTTGACGAATTGGATGTACGGCTCCTGGTGGCCCGCTTTGCAGAAGCGCGACAGGGTCGAATCGTTGCTCCAGCCGCTGATATTGACATCCCACAGGTCGGGCAGTTCGGCCAGCATGGCAACCACGTCGTGGCCCTCGCCCTGGTGAGTGATGCCCTCCTCACCGAGCAGTTCATCCACCGCGAAGCGCACCGCCACCGCGCAGGTGTCGCCGACCGCCTCTTTGGTGTCCTCGATGATTTCGCGCAGGAAGCGGACGCGGTTTTCGAGCGAGCCGCCGTATTCGTCCGTCCGGTCGTTGAAACGGCGGATGATGAACTGGATGGGCAGGGTCATGCCGTGCGCGGCGTAGCAGTAGATGATGTCGAACCCGGCCCGCTTGGCGCGCAAGGCGGCCTGGCGATGCCATTGGCGCGCATTGCGGATGTCCTCCTTGTCGATGCGGCGGCTTTGCGCCGGCTCCCAGCCCGAGCCGCCAATCGCGCCCATCGAGCGCGGCGCGAGCGAGGGCGTCCGTGAGTAGAGATTGGGGGCATTGGCGCCATTGTAGGCCAGTTCGATGCCCGCCAGCGCGCCGTGTTTATGCACCGCCTCGGCCATCAGCGCCAGGGCCGGGATGTCGTCGTCGCTCCACAAGCGGCCCTCGAAATACGGGGCCAGGTCGCTGCTGTGATGGATTTCGACTTCCTCGGTGCAGACTACGCCCCAGCCGCCCTCGGCCTTCATCCCGCGCATGGCGGCCAGGCCTTGCGGCATACGGTGACCGAATCCGTTGCAGTGCGGCACCTGGTAGAAGCGGTTGGGGGCCGTCACCGGGCCAATTTTGACCGGCTCGAAAAGGATGTCGAAGGGGGATGCCATGCTTGCTCCTTACTTTCGTTTTTTCTTGTTCGCCAGCAGCATACTGGCAGTGGTCGAAGCGGGCGTTTCTTCTTTTTTGGACAAATCGGGCATTTTCGCAGCCGGAGATTTCTCCGTTATGATGGGCGGAGTCGGCGTCTGCGGCATTTTCTCATCTGGCTGGGGGCGCGCTTCCGTTTTTGAGCGTTGTCTTGCTTTTCGCAGGGCTTCCATGCTGGGGGTAGAGACCGTTATTTTCTCTTTCCGCGGCTTCTGGAACATGAACCGCGTCTGAATCATCTCCCCTACCCGCGCGAAATCCTGCCGTGTCAGGATTAACCGCCGCGCCGCCACATCGAAGGGCAGCAGAATCGCCGCCAGCGCAATCAGCCAGGGCCAGATGGGACGCGAAGCGCGCGAGGCTTTCAGGTCATGGGTAAAGACCTCGGCGGGGTTGGCGGAAGCCACCTTGCCGCCGGTCAGCGCCGCGATGCGCGCCAGCAGGTCGGGGTTGGGGTTGATGTCGCGGTATTCGGGCGAGTAGGGCAAGGCCCAGCCCAGCGTTTCGGCAAAGGCGCCGTTTTCGCCTTCGGCGTCGAAGCGGAACAGGTACACGCCCTGTTCGGATGGCCTGAACTCGGCCTCGTAGCGTCCCGGCGCGGTCTGGCGCAGGGTAACGGTTTGCGTCCCGTCCTCCGGCGCGACCACGTTGGCCGTCACCCGGTAGCCGTTCAGGAAGTTCCCGCCCGGGCCGCGCGCCTCCAGGCTCAGGCGGGCCGTCTCGCCGCGCAGTTGCACCTCCATTTGCAGGCGGGCGGCGCTCATCTCGCCCAAAACGTAGCGCGCGGCTTGCGCCCAAAAGGCGGCGTAGTTGCTCCACGAGACCCACTCCTTGCCCCAGCGCCCGGTCGCGTCTGAGGTAAAGGCCACCGAGCGGCCCAGGCCATACTGCCAGGCAGCCAGGATGGGGTCGGTATTGCCCGGCGGCGAGCCGCCGGACTCCAAAATTACCTGCGCCAGTTCTTTCGGGCTGCTGGCGACATAGCCATACAGCGGGGGCAGGCCTTCGATACCGGAAAGAATCGGGGAGGCGTTGACCAGTTCCGGCGAGAACAGACCTTCCTCGATGTAGGCGCGCGTTGCCAGGGTGGTTTCCTCGGTGAAAATGCTGGGGATGCTGCCCGCGTCGGTCGCAAAGTGATAGCGCCCGTTGCCGAGTTCGGCCAAATCCTTCAGGAAGGGGGCCGCGTCGCGCCCGACGGCCACCGTCGAAAGCGTGATGCCGTTTTCGGCGTAGAGTTTCTGCACCAGTTCAGGGATTCCGCTTGGGTCGGCGCCGCCGTCGGTCAGCAGGATGACGTGCTTGACTTTGGCGGGGTCCTCGGGCAGGACTCTCGCCATGGCCTGCAGCCCGGCCAGGATGTCCGTCCCGCCGCCGATGCGGATGCTGCCAATCGCGCTCTTGACGACCCCCGGGTTGCCCAGGTCGGTCATCGGCACGACCCAGGCCGCCGAGTCGTCGAATTGGATGACGCCCACCCGGTCGGTGGGGAACAGCAAATCGACCGAGCGCGCGGCGGCTTCTTTGGCGAGTTCCAGTTTGTTCACGCCGCCGGAGGTCTCGCTCATGCTGCCAGAATGGTCGATGATGAAGACGATGGCCAGAGAGGGGCGGCGCTGCTCGTCTTTGATTTGCATATCGACCGGCAGGGCGGCCTCCAGCGGGGTTTCGAAGTAGCCGCCCACGCCGTAACTGGTCGGGCCGCCAACAACTAGAAGCCCGCCGCCCAAATCGCGGACGTAAGCCTGGGCGGTTTCCATCTGGCGGATGCTCAACTCACGCGCCGGGACGTTGACCAGCACGAGGGCGTTGTATTGGGCCAGCCCGGCCAAATCGGCGGGCAGGCGGGTTGGGGGAACGAAATCCACCTCATACCCGGCGGCCTGGAGCGCGGCGCGCAGGGCGGAATGCTCGTCGGGGCGGGTGCTGCCGCCGGGCAGGGTCTCGCCGGGGGGCGGGGCGGCCATCAGGATGCGCGGCGGCCCCTCGATTTTGGAGAAGGCATACAGCCGGTTGTTCTGGTAGAAGGTGTCGTCTTGCGGGGAAATTTCGACCTGGTAACGGATGTAGGACAGGATTTTATCCTGTCCTGCCTGCCCTACAGTGAGCGGCAGGCTGAAGGTCTGGCTCCCGCGCCGCAGGTCATGGGGCTGTTCGTAGAGAATCGCGCCGTCGGCCAGCACGCGCAGGGTGGCGCGGGTCGGCTGGCTGGCCTGGATGGAAACGTTCAGGTCGAAGCGCTCGCCGGGACGCAGGCTGGCCGGGGCGTCGATGGCGGTCACGATGGCCTCGGCGTCCGGTTCGACGAGGAACGGCACGACCACGATTTGCGCGCCCGACGCGGCGGCGAATTCGGCGGCTTTGAGCGCGTCACCGGTCGTCTGCGCGCCATCCGAAAGAATCACCATGCGGCGGGCCGACCCGGAGGGGAAGAGCGCCAGTCCCAGGCGGATGGCTTCGGCCAGGTCGGTTTGGGTCGTGACTGGCGCGGAGGTGACCAATCCGAGCGCGCCGCCGGGCAGCATGGGCCGCTCGACCAGCGCGTCGGCCCCGAACAGGACAACCGCGGCCTGGTCATCCGGCCCCATGGCGGCCAGCGCCTCCCGCAGGTAGGTCATTTCGGCGGCAATGGCTTCCTCCGACATCGAATCCGAGACATCCACCAGGAAGACGACCGCCAGTTCGTCCCCGCCGCGCGCAATCTCCAGCCCGGCCAGGGAGAGAATCAGGCACAGGACGATGACCAGGCGCAGGGCGAGGCTGACCCATTCCCGCTTTTCGGCGCGCAAAATGCCGTTTTGCGCCACGCCCGCTGCCCAGATAAAGAGGGGCAGGAGCAGGATGAGAAGGAGGGCGAGGGGGGAGGTGAAGGTCATCGGGAAGGATGAATGATGAGTGGTGAGTGATGGTCTATGGTCTGCGGTCTATGGTCTTGGGGTCTCGATACGTCCTTCGCAGGAGCGGCTCAGGACTGCTCGACCCGCGTGGGTGCAACGAGACGCGCCGGTGATAGACCAGCCATTCCACCAGCAGAACCAACAGGGCCAGCCCGGCCAGCCAGGGCCACAGTTCGCGCAGGCCGGTTTGCCCGGCGGCGGCAGGAGTGAGGGTTGTCTGTCCGACTTGGAGGCTGTCCGCCGGGCGGATGTTCGATTCGGACGGGTCGAACAGGTTGACGGCGAAATATTCGGCGCGGGTCGTGTCTTTGGACAGGAAATTGACGGCGTAATAGCCGGGTTCGTCGGTATTCGTGAAGGCCAGCGAAGCGGCGCTCGGGAACAGGGTGTAGAGTTTGCCCGAAGGCGCGGCGACCACTATCCGCTCGACGCCGGGCGGCGGGACGAGGGTCAGGCTGTCGCCGGGGCGCAAAGCCTGGGAAGCGTCGAAGGCGGCCGGCGGGACGAGGTAGTCAATCAGGTTGCTGAACAGGATGGGATAGGCCACTTGCAGCGGCAGGTCGCTCTGGCGCAGGTCGAAGGTCAGCACGGCCACGCGGCGTCCACCCGTTTCCCCGGCGAAGACCAGCGGACGGCCATCGGCCTCGATGAGCAGGTCGGCCCAATCGGGGAGCGGCGCGCTGCTGGCCTGCAGGATGTGGACGTTGCTCCAATCGACGTAGCGGGTGAGCGGGTGGTCACGCGCGCGCATTTCGGCGGGCTGGAAGGCCGAGCCGACCACGAAAAGCGGATTGGGCGGCGGATTCACTAGCAGCAGGCTGCCGGGCAGGGTCTGGGAGGGGTACGCGCCGTCGAACAGGTACAAATCGAAGGGGTCGGGGGGAATTTCGCCGGTCAGCGAGCGGAAGGGCTGGAGGCCGGGCAGGGAGGCCAGCAATTGTTCGAGATAGAGATTGCCCTTCGACGAGCTCAGGGCGGCGCCCCTCGAAACGAGCAGCACGCGCCGGGAGGCAGCGTCCTGGTTGACGGCAAAGGCCGTGTCGTCGAGCGGGAAGGCGTCCAGCGCGGAATCGCCCTGCGGGTTCGACATCCGCGCCTGATAAATTCTGCCCCCAGCGGGGATATTTTCGAGGGTTACGCTTCGACTCTCGCCGGGCGGAATTTCCAGTTGGCGGGCGTAGCGCAAGATGTCATCTTGCGCCACAATTTCCGCAATCGAGAGCAGCACCGAACGCGCGGCGGCGCTATAGTTGGTGACTTCGGCAAACAGTTGCCCGCCGCGCAGGGCCAGGGCGCTGATTGCCAGGTTGTCATCGGATGCGCCGATGGGGACGTAACGGGCGTCGCCGGGCAGGGCGGGCAACCCCTCGGCAGGCAGGCCGCCATCCGAAACGATGACGGTGGTCACGTCAGGTTGATTGCGGGCGGCAGCGGCGGCCAGGGCAAAGGCCGATTGCCAGTCCGCGCCGGATTGGGCGGGCCCGGCGGCGGCCAGGGCGCTGCGCAGGAGGGCCTTGTCGCTTTCGGCGGCGATGAGCGTTTGGGGCTGGCTGCTGACCGTAATCAGGGTCATCCGAGAGCCGTTGGGCAGGCTGTTGATGAGCGTCCCGACCGAGCGGCGGGCAGTCTCGAAGCGCGTCGGGCTGACATCGGCCGCGTTCATCGAGGCCGAGGCGTCGAGCAGCACAATCACCGCGCCGGAGGCGACGACCGGCGTGGGCAGGGCCGGGCGGGCCAGGGCAAAGACCAGCGCGGCCAGAATCAGCAGTTGCAGGAACAGGAGCAGGCTGCGTTTGAGTTTTTGCCAGGGGGTGTTGGCCTGCTGGTCGCGCAGCAGCCGCTCCCAAAGCAGGATGGAAGAGACCTGCGCTGGCTTGCGGCGCAGTTTGAGCATATAGAGCAGGAGAACTGGCACGGCCAGGGCCAGCAGCGCCAGGCCAGCGGGGACCAGGAGTTGCATTGAGTTATTCCTGCGCCGAGTCTACCAGAAAAGGCGGGGGATATAAAAACTCACCAGTGTCGAAGTTCACTGGTGAGTCGCCTGTTTTATCAGCGCGCAAACTCAATGGTCGTCTTTATATTTCATTTCCCCGGCTTCGATGGCGAAGGGCAGGCGGTTGCCGGGGGTTGGCAATCCGCAGGTGGCGTAGGCAGTGTAAGCGCAGGGCATGTTATAAGCCTTGTTGAAGTCGAGGATGACTTTGCCGTTTTCGGGTTTCTCGGTCAGCAGATAGCGCCCGCCTGCATAAGTGGTCTTGCCGCTGGTCTGGTCGCGGAGGGCGATGAACAGGCCGCCGGTGCCGGCGTCCTCGGCATCCAGGCGAACTTCCTTGCCCTGCCACTCGAAGGTGACATTCCCTATCATTTTCGCATCATGCACTTCGCCGATAATGTCTTGTTGTTTGACCAATTTGTAAGGCGCATAGCCGCTATACCTGGCCTCGATGCAATATTCGGGTTTGCAGGGGTAAAAGTTCAGGCCGGAAAATTCCTTGCGCTTTGGATTGTCGATGTCCCATAGGCGGATGAGGGTACTGTGTCCGCGTCTCAACACGACCAGTATCAAGCGGCCCAATTCCAGGAAATCCGGATTGTCTTTCTGGTCGTCATTCAGCGCTTCGGTTGGCAATTCCCTGCCATTGCAGGTCATATCGACGCCCGGTTCGGCCTTGACGTACACCAGGGTATGTTTGAACTGGAAAATCCCGGCCGTTTTGGGCGCGGAGGCGGGCAAAACAAAGTCACATTTTGGGTCGCTGCCAAACGTATTATTGCCTTCTTTGAGCCAGTATAAACCAGCCAGCCCCAGCCAGCTTTTTTCGCTGGCGCGCAGGCGTTCAGCGCGCTCGGCGCGCCATTGCATGACTTCGGCTTCGAGATTTTGTTGGGACATATCCCTATTTTACCACTCCCGCTTTGCGCAATTCGAGCAGGATGACCTGCTCCCAGGGGCGGTCGGTGACGATGTCCAGGCAGCGCGCGCCCTGTTTGCGGCAGTCGGATTGGATGGATTGAATCCAGCCCTGGGCGCGCTGCCGGTACAAGGAGCGCAGGCCGCCATCGAGCGAGACATCCTGGCTGGAGCCGGTTTCCACATCGACGAGTTGCAGGTCGCCGGCCAGGGGTGGGTCGAGTTCGTCGGGCGACAGGATATGCAGCAGGACGGCTTCATGCTGGCGGCGCAAGTGGCGCAAGATATTCTCCTGCGCGCCATCCAACAGGTCGGAAATCAAAATCAACAGTCCGGCGCGGCGCGGGGTGAGGGAATAGGCTTTCAGCGCGGCGTCCAGCCGGGTCTCGCCGCCCGCTTGCAAGTTTTCGAGAAAGCGGAACAGGCGCGGCAGGGCAATCTGTCCGCGAGTCGGGCCAAACTCGGCGGTCACGCGCCCATCTTGCAGAAAGCCGACCGAGAGCAAATCGCCCGCAGCCAGCGCCACCGACCCCAGCCCGGCGGCCATCCGCAGCGCGTAGCGGAACTTGTGGAGGGCGGAGTCCGCTTCGAGCGGCCAATCCATCGACTTCGAGCCATCCAGCAGAATGTGGACGGCCAGGTCTTCTTCTTCCTCGAGCAGTTTGATGAAAGGCCGCTCCAGCCGGGCGTAGATGTTCCAGTCGAGGCGGCGCAGGTCGTCGCCGGGGGTGTAATCGCGGTAATCGGCAAATTCCACGCTGCTGCCGCGCCTGGACGAGCGCCGTTCGCCTTTGATTGCCCCGCTGCGTATGCGCGAGGCGACCAGGGTCAGTTGGTTCAATTTGCGGAGGGTGGATTCGTCGAAGAGCATGGTTTGTCAACTCGTGTTCGTTATTGTACCGCAGGCTGTACAATAGCACTCGCAGTATTTTCGTTGCGCGTGAGAGCCGAATGAATTCCGTATTACGTCATACCGGCCTCGATTTTGACAGGTTGCGAGAATATGACAAAAATCACTTGACAAAAAATAGTAACTCGTATACTATTTACATGTAATTCGCTGAAATTGGCGCTCCTGTGCCTGTAACGACACAAAACGCCAAAAGTCGAGAAAGGAGTGTCGATATGCAGTTATACCTGCGTCTTGCATGGCGCAACGTCTGGCGGCAGCGCCGGCGCACGCTCATCATCGCCCTGGCGATGGGGGTCATCATGTCTATGCTGGTGCTGTACGATGGATTAATCGGCGGCTTCGAGCAGGCCATCTATGGCAACGCCATCCAACTGTTGGGCGGCAATATCCAGGTTCATGCGCCGGGCTACAACGAAAAGGTCGGGCGCAAGCCCCTGCTCCCGCTGGCCGACCCGGACGCGCTCATTCGGACTGCCGAAAGCCACTCGGATGTGGTCGCCGCCTCCAAGCGGATTGTCACCAGTGGCATCGTCACCAACCGCGAGGGCGCGTTTGCCGTTTCGATTGTCGGGGTCGAACCCGAAAAAGAAGCGCGCATCAGCCCGGTCGCCCAGAACATTACGAAGGGCCGCTACCTCGGCCCGGAAGCCGAAGATGTCATCGTCATCGGCCAGGGGCTGGCAACCGCCATGGGCGTGAATGTGGGCGACCGAATCTCGATGGTGGGGCGTTCCACCCATGAGCAGACCCGCCAGCGCACCATGACCATCGTCGGAATCTATGATGTCGGCGTGCCGAGCGTCGAAAAAGGCACGATTTACCTTTCGCTGGCCGAAGCCCAGAGCCTGTTTGGGCTGGGCGGTCAGGTGACGGAAGTCGTCGTCTCGCTCAAGAGTATCGGGCAGGAACCCGGGGTGGTAAATTACATCAACAGCCGCCTGACCGGTTACGAGGTAAACACCTGGATTAACTCTTTCCCTGAGTTGAAGCAGACGATGGATATGAAAACCGGCGTGATGGGCGTGTTTGGCGTCATCATGCTGTGCGTGGCCGCCATCGGTATTCTCAACTCGCAGATGATGGCCGTCTTCGAGCGCACCCGAGAAATCGGCGTGCTGGGCGCGCTGGGCATGAAGCCGGGCGGCGTCATGCTCCTGTTCCTGCTCGAAGGCACGCTGATTGGCTTGATGGGCGTCGTCATTGGCGCGATTCTCGGCACGGGCATTAACGGTTTGATGGCTTACTTCGGCATCGATTACGGCAGTTTTGCCGACCTGACCGAGTACACCGCCCTCATCAGCGGACGCATCTACTCGCAGATGGTGCCGCTCAAGGTCTTGCAGCATGGGGTCACCGTGTTGATTATTGCCACCCTGGCTGCACTCCTGCCTGCCCGCGACGCTTCCAGCCGCGAACCGGCGGCAGCGCTTCACCACGTATAGGAGGCCGACCGTGCTCAATCTTATCAAAATGGCCTTTCGCAACCTCGGACGCCATCGCCGCCGTTCGGCCCTTTCGGCCCTGGCCCTGGCTGTCGCCCTGGCGCTCCTGTTATTCATGGCTGCCTTTTTCAAAGGCGAAATGCGCAGCGCGATGGAATACACCCTGCGGCTGAGCAGCGGGCATCTCCAGGTGCGCGATGTCGATTACGACCCCGACAAATCCAGCGTCGCCTGGGGTTATCTCATCGAAAACCCGGCGCAGGTCGCAGACCAGATTGCCGCGCTCGGCCCGGTCAAATTCGCTACCCCGCGCCTGTTTGCCAGCGGAATCGTCTCGGTTGGCAACGATTCGGCGGGCGTGCAAATCATGGGCGTCGACCCGGCCTCGGAGGCCAACGCTCCCTACCGGGTTGTCTCTGGCGAATTCCCCAGCGCCGACGACCGCAGCGGCATCCTGATTGGCTATCCCCTGGCCGAATCAATGGGACTGCGGATTGGCAGCCAGTTGAGCCTGCTGGTCAACACCTCCGAAGGGCAGGTGGACGAGCAAAACTTCATCGTGCGCGGCATTTTTTCCACCGGTTCCAGCACGTATGACAAAGGCATCGTCCTGCTGCCGCTTGCCAAAGCGCAGGCGTTTTCAGGAGCCGGAAATCGCGCCAGTATCATCTTCGTCATACTGCACGACCGGGAACAGGCCGATGCCGTTGCGGCAGCCATTACCGGCCCGGCATACAAGGTCGAAACCTGGCTGGAAATGAACGAATTGCTCGTGCTGGTCAACGACTTTTCGAATGCCTATATCGTGATTCTCAACCTGATTATCCTGGGCGTAACCGTCACCGTGATTGTCAACACGATGCTGATGGCCGTCTTCGAACGTACCCGCGAAATCGGCATCCTGGCCGCGCTTGGCATGAAAAGCCGCCAGATAATCACCCTGTTCCTGTCTGAAGCCACCCTGCTGGCCCTGGGCGGGGTCGTTGCCGGATTGCTGGCGGGCTGGGCGCTCTCGGCCTATTTTGGCAGCGTCGGCATCTATTTTGGCGATATCGGCATCAGCGGGATGATTATGGGCGACCGCATTTACCCGTACCTGATGCTGGAGGATGTCATCGAATTGGTCCTGACCGCCTTCATTGTCACTATCCTGGCATCCTACTACCCCGCCCAAATCGCCTCCCGCATGGAACCGGTCGAAGCGCTGCGGGCGGAGAAATAACAGGAGTAAAAAATGGAAGTCGCAAAAATCGAAAACGTCAGCCGCGTTTATAAAATCGGCGAAGTCGAAACCTACGCCCTGCGCGGCGTGAATCTCACCATCGAAAACGGGGAATTTACCGCCCTGGTGGGGCCGTCTGGCTCCGGCAAGACCACCCTGCTGCAACTGATTGGCTGTCTCGACCAGCCGACCGGCGGCTCGGTCTGGGTCAACGGGAACGATGTCACCCGCCTGAATCGCAACCAGCGCGCCGATATCCGCAAAGGTCATATCGGGTTTATCTTCCAGTTCTTTGCGCTGATTCCCACCTTGAGCGCCTACGAAAACATTGAAATGCCGCTGCTGCTCAACGGTCACAGCGCCAAAGAACGCCACGAGCGCGTGATGGAGCTGCTCAAAGCGGTGGACCTGCTCGACCGCAAGGATAACCGTCCCGACCAGATGAGCGGCGGCCAGCAGCAGCGCGTCGCGATTGCCCGCGCCCTGGCCCCCAAACCGGCTCTCATCCTGGCAGACGAACCGACCGCCAACCTCGATACCACCAACGGCGAACAGGTCATGGAAATCATGACCCGCCTGAACAAAGAAACCGGCGTGACCTTCGTCTTCGCCACCCACGACCCGCGCGTCATCAAATATGCCCGGCGCGTCGTTACCCTGCGAGATGGCATGACAGTCCCCGAAGCGGAGCGGAGTGGGATTGCCGAAAACGGCGCCGGCCAGGCAAAGTAAAGCGTGATAGGTTTCGATAGCCTGCAGGCCGAAAATCAAGTTATCGAAACCAAACATTGCGGCCTGCGTATAAATACCTGGACTTTTTGCCAAAGGTGTTTATTCCCAAGGCCCAGGAGAGAAGAATGAAGTTTAAGTTTTTTGTAATTGCTTCCTTGCTGTTGCTGCTTTTGACCGCTTGCGGTTCGGCGGCTGCTGGAACGCCCCAGGCCCTGCCAACCGTCGCCCTGGAAGGCGGCAGTTCCTCCCCGTCGGCTGGTTCGGCCGCGCGCGGGGTGACGGCCTCCGGCGTGGTCATGCCTGCCCAGGAAGCGAAAATGGCTTTCGCGCTGGGCGGGATTGCTGAAACCGTCAACGTCAAAGTCGGGGATAATGTCCGGGCTGGCGATTTGCTGGTCGAGCTGGACAACACCTCCATCAAACTGGAACTGGCCCAGGCCGAGCGCAGCCTGCGCGAGATGACCTCGCCTGCGGCGGTTGCCGCTGCTTCGCAAGTCGTGGCCAACGCCCGTAAGGAACTGGAAGACGCCCAGAAAAAGGCCGAGAGTTTGGGCTACCGGCGCGCTTCGGATACCGTTCTCGATAACACCCAGGCTGAAATCGACCTTGCCAAACAAGCCCTGGCGCGCGCTTCGGACGCTTACCGCCAGGTACAGCGCCTGCCGGATGGCGACCCCAAGAAGGCCGCTGCCCTGCTGGCAATGACCAACGCCCAGTTGCGCTTGAACTCGCTGGTAGCGAAATACAACTACCTGACCGGCACGCCCACCGACACCGATGCCGCCCTCATCCAGGCCCGGCTGGAGACGGCCCAGGCGGCTTACCAGGAAGCGCAGTGGTACCTTTCGGCGCTCAACGGCGAACCGGTTCCTGCCGAAGCGACCGGCGCCAAATTGGCCGCGCTGCAATCGTCCCGCGATGCCATTGCCGCCATCCAGCAGCGGCTCGATGCCACCCGCCTGCTCGCGCCCATCGAGGGGACCGTGACCAGGGTGGCTGTGACGGTCGGCGAATACGCCGTCCCGGCCCAAGCGCTGGTCTTCATCAGCGATGTGGAGCATCTCCAGGTCGAAACGACCGACCTGAGTGAGCGTGACGTGGTGAAGGTGAAAGTCGGACAGTCAGCCTCGGTCTTTGTCGAAGCCCTCAACGAAACCATCACCGGCAAGGTCATCCTGATTTCACCCGTTTCCTCCACCCTGGGCGGCGACGTGGTCTACAAGACCACCATTGAACTCGACCGCCCCTTCCCGGATGGCTTGCGGGCCGGCATGACAGTCGATGTGACGTTTGGGGAGTAAGCCCCAAAGACGAAAGATGAAAGGTGAAAGAGAAACTCCCCGAGGGATACTCCTCGGGGAGTTTTCACTTACCTTGCGTAACTACCTACCCTCACCCTAACCCTCTCTTAAAGGGAGATGGAAACGGACATACGAAACGGATTTTCTTGCCGAAAGCGACAAAATCCTCTCTGTTTTCTCCCCTCTCCCACTGGGAGAAGGGGCCGGGGGAAGCCCCGCGCAGCGGGGTGAGGG
>DAOUAZ010000215.1:0-10668 GCA_034432975.1 Anaerolineales bacterium
CGGGTTCTTCGGAATATTCCACTTCCAGGTCAGAGACGGCGGTTTTCAGGCCGGGACTCCAGTTAATCAGGCGCGGACCGCGATAGATTTTCCCGGCCTCGTACAGGCGCACAAAGGCCTCGCGCCCCCGGCTGTTTTTTACCCCTTTTTCATCACCTGGTACAACGGCTGGAGCCGTTTATACATCTGCTTATACACGCCTTCGTAAAGTTCATCGTAGCGGGCGTGGGTTTTGGCGTCTGGCTCGAAGGTCGCGCCGCGGCGGGTCATCGCGCGGATGGCGGTCTCGAAATCGGGGTGCAGGCCCGCGCCGACGGCGGCGTCCATGGCCGCGCCCAGCCCGGAGGCTTCGTAGACGTGCGGGCGCGAGGCGGGCAGCCCAAAGACATCGGCGGTGAGCTGCATGGCGGCCTCGCTCTGGCTGCCGCCGCCCGCCACGCGCAGTTCGGTAATCGGCGCGCCGCTGCGTTTGGCGGTGCGTTCCGCGCCTTCGCGCAGGGCGTAGGCCAATCCCTCCAGGATGGCGCGGTAGAGATGGGCGCGGGTATGGACGTCGCTGAAGCCAATCACCGCGCCGCGCGCCTCGGGGCCGGGAAAACGCAGCCCCGGCGACCAGAACGGCTGCAGGACGAGCCCCTCCGAGCCGGGCGGGACGCTCCGCACCAGTTCATCGAACAAGGCTTCGGGTTCGACCCCGCGCGCTTCGGCCAGTCCCTGCTCGCGCAGGCCGAATTCCTGTTTGAACCAGGTCACCATCCAGTAGCCGCGATAAATCTGGATTTCAAAACTATACGCGCCGGGCACCGCCGCCGGATAGGGCGGGATGAGCGGGATGACCTCGATGTAGCGTTTGTGGGTGGTGTTGATGGTGGCCGCGCTGCCATAACTGAGACAGCCGATGTGCGGGTCGAGACAGCCCGCCCCCAGCACCTCGGTGGCCTTGTCAGCGGCGGCGGCAATCAGCGGCAGCCCGGCCGGCAGGCCGGTCGCTTCGGCAGCGGCGGACGAAATCTCGCCCAGGCGCGAGGCGGGCGGGACCAGGTCGACCAGCAGGGCTTTGTCCATCGGCACAGCCTGCCACTTCCAGTCCCAGGGTTTGGCCCAGTGTTGGGATTTGTAATCGAAGGGCACATAGCCGACCTGGCAGGCAACCGAATCGACGAATGTCCCGGTCAGGCGGTAGGTGAGATAACCCGACAGGAACAGGTATTTGTGGGTGGCGCGCCAGATTTCGGGCTGCTGGGTGCGAATCCAGTTGGCTTCGGCCTCGGCCTGGAGGTAGGCCACCGTTTGCGAAGCGCCCGCCACCTTGAAAGCCGCGCCCCACAACCCGCCGAGCGGCGGCAGGCCCTGGGTGCGGCGCTTATCCAGCCAGACGATGGCCGGGCGCAGCGGCTGGCCGTTTTTATCGACGTTGATGACGGTGCTGCGCTGGGTGGTGACTGCCGCTGCCGCCAGGCTCGATTTATCGACGCCCTGCGCCCACAAGCCCTGGCAGGCTTCGCAGACGGCTTTCCAAAAGGCTTCCGGGTCTTGCTCGGCCAGTCCCGGCGCGGTGGAGTAGTAGGGTTCGATGGGGACGCGCTGTTTGGCGAGCAGGCTGCCCTGCGGGTCGAACACAAGCGCGCGGACGCTCTGGGTGCCGTTGTCGAGGGCAAGCAGGTTTTCGGGCATGGGATTCTCCGGGAATATCGAATGCAAAGGTGGTCGAGCAGGCGGCGGAATTTTATGTATCTTTACAAGACTACTCAAACGCCGCCGTATCGAAACCAAGCGGTGGTCTCGATACGCCGCTACGCGGCTACTCGACCATCACAATCATGCTATTTGAACGAGTATGACTGCTTCCACAACCAATTATACGCGCTCACTTCGCTTTCCCAGCGGGCGTCGTCCCAGCCGAGTTCAGGTTGGACGATGGGGCGGATAGTTTCCAGCAAACCCGCGCCGCCCTGCGGAACAAGCAAGCCCAAACGCGCCCGGCGCAGCAGCAGGTCATCGAGATGGACGACGCCTTCGGCGCGGGCGGCGTGCCGCAGTTCGGCGAACAGGTAGGGGGTTGAGCCGACCGGCGTCAGTTCGGGGCAGGCTTGCGGGGCAAACAGGGACTGGGCATCCGCGCCATAGCGTCCGAGCAGGCGCAGGCGTTGGGAGGAGTGGAGCGTCTCGTCGGTCAGGATGTCGATGGCAGCCGGGGGCGGGTTCAGCGCGGGAATGTTCGGGTCGAAGTGGACGTGTCCCAAATGTTGCCGCGCCGCCCGCAGCGCGTCACGCGCCATGATTCGGAAGGTGGTCAACTTGCCGCCCGCCACCGTCAGCAGACCGTTTTCCTCCCAGATGGCGTGTTCGCGCGATTCCTTGGATGGGTCGGCTTGGCCGGTATCGACGACCGGCCGCAGCCCGGAGAAAGTCGCCGTTATATCCGCTTCGCTCAACTCCTGGAGCGGGAAAACGTGCTGGAGGGCCGTCAGCAGGTACTCGAACTCCTCGACGCTGATGGCGGGGTCGGTCTGCAAACCGGTTTTGTGGTCCACATCGGTCGTGCCAAAGATGACCGCCCCCTCCCAGGGCAGGGCAAAGACCGGACGGCCATCTTTTGGGTGGAGAAAAGTCACAGCGCGGGTTAACGGGAGGCGGCTGAGGGGCAGAACCAGGTGACTGCCGCGCAGGGGCCGCATCCGGGGAGTCTGCCCCAGGGCAACTCTCAAAGCGTCGGTCCAGGCCCCGGTGGCGTTGACCACGATTCGGCCCCGAATCTCCACATCTTTTTCCATTTCACCGGATGTGTCTTTTATCGCCACGCCGCAGACCTGGCCGTTCCGGGTTTTCAGCAGGCGTTCGACCCGCGCATAGTTGAGCGCCAGGCCGCCCGCCGCGACCGATTCGCGCAGCAGGCGCAGGACGAGCCGGGCGTCGTCGGTCTGGGCGTCGAAATAGCGGTAGCCGCCGGTCAGGGCGGGCGCGGTCAGCGGCGGACAGAGTTCGCGCATGTCGAGCGTGTCGTAGGCGCGGTGCGACCATTGTCCGGCCATCAGGTCGTAGACGGTCAGGCCCGCGCCAAAGATGAAGCCGGGCATTTTGTCGCCGCGCAGGCTGGCGTAGAGAAAACCAAGCCGGTTGACCAGCCCGCGCCCCTGGCGCAGCAGGTACTCGCGCTCCGAGACCGATTCGAGGGTCAGCTTGAACTGGGCGTTCTTGAGATAGCGCATCCCGCCATGCACCAGTTTCGACGAGCGGCTGGATGTGCCGGACGCGAAATCGTGCGCCTCGACCAGCAGCGCGCGCAGCCCGGCATGGGTCGCCTGGCGCAAAATCCCCACGCCGGTAATCCCGCCGCCGATGATAATCATGTCCCAGGGTTGGTCGAGCTGCGGCCAGACCCGTTCCCGCCAGCCTTTTGTCCAGGTCATACGAACTCCTAACGAAAACCTTTGTACGCGGATTTCACGGATTGGGCGGATACACGGACTTTTTTGGTATCTTCTCAATATTTTGGGGAGAGAAGCACCGTCCCGAAGGCTTCGCCGCGAGCGCTCAGCCGAGCGGTTCGAACGGCTCAACCAGGTTTTTCAAGCAAACCTCACCTGCGCTTGTCGCGCAGGCGCAAGTGTCGGGACGTTTCCCCATTTTTTTGAGAAGATACCTTTTTTGGGTTTATCCGTGTCATTCCGTAAAATCCGTGCAATCCGTGTACGGGTTTTGCTTTAACTGACAAGTTTCCCCGGATTCATCATGCTATCCGGGTCGAAGGATTGGCACACCGCGCGAATCGCGTCCATGCCGAGGGGGCCTTTTTCGTTCGGCAGGTAGGGCGCGTGGTCGGCGCCAATTCCGTGCTGGTGGGATATCGTCCCGCCGCGCGCCTGGATGACCCGGCTGGCGGCGGCTTTCATCGCGCCCCAGCGCTCCAGCAGTTCATCGGGGTCAGGCCCGCGCCGGAACAGGCAGGTCGTGTACATGCTGGCCCCGTCGCGGTAGATGTGCGAAAGGTGCGCAAACGCCAGCACGCGCTCGCCGCGCGCCTGCGAAGCCTCCACAATCGCCGCCGGGATGGCCGCCGAGGCCGCCTCCACCCGGCTCCAGGGCAGCGCCGTTTCGAGCGTGTCAATCGCCACGCCGCGCTCCCAAAGCGTGTTGCGCAAGTATGGCGAAAGGAAGCGGCTTTTCTCCCAGGTATGCCCGACCACCGTCCCCACCACCAGCCCGCCAAACCTGCGGCACATCGCCGCCACCGCACCCGCCGGGGCCTCGGTCACGCCGAAAATGAGCAGGCAGCGCGCCTCGCCGTAGCCGACCAGCCCCAGGCCGCGTTTGGCCGCCTCTACCCAGCCCTTGCCCGACAAGACAAGCGTGGTGTCGGTTTCCTGCGGGTTGCTCAGGCGCAGCATCGAAACGGGGAGATTGTTTTGGAGTATGCTCCGCGCTGCGGCCGTTCCCTGCTCCCAGGAGCGGAAAAAGACGCCATGGAAGGATTCCGTTTTCGGGCAGGGACGCACCCGGACTGTAGCCTGCGTGACCACGCCCAAACGCCCTTCGCTCCCCAGCACCATCTCCCGCAGGTCCGGCCCGGCAGCCGAGGCCGGGAAAACGGGCAGTTCCAGCCGCCCGCGCGGGGTTTCCATCCGCCCCCCAGCGAACAATCCCTCGATTCGCCCATAGCGCAGCGACTGCTGCCCGCTCGAGCGGGTCACAATCCAGCCGCCCAGGGTGGAATACTCGAAGGATTGTGGAAAATGTCCGAGGGTATAACCGCGCTCGTTGAGTTGATTCTCCAACTGCGGCCCGGCCACGCCCGCCTCGAAGGTCGCCAGGCGGCTGGTTTCATCGAGCGCCAGCAGGCGGTTCATCCGCTCCATCGAGAGAGTCAACACGGGAGCCTCGCCCCCGGCTGGATTGATATGCCCGACCACGCTCGTCCCGCCGCCGTAAGGGATGACCCTGGCCCCGGTGTTCTTGGCGTACCCAAGCAGCTCCGCCACATCCGATTCGGATTCTGGGAAAGCGACCCCATCTGGGAAGTTCCCCACCCGCCCGGAGCGCAGCGCCACCCAATCGGGCAGGCTTTGTCCGCGCGCATGGCGCAGGCGGGTTTCTGGGTCGGTTTGCACCAGCCTGTTCGCCAGGAGACGGGAATCCGGCACAGTAGCGAGAATGTCGCCTAGGGTCGCGTCGGGCAACGGGGCCAGCCTGCCCAGTTTTCCCATGAGATAGGCTTCTGCCGGGGCAGGCAGCGGGTAATCGGTGGCAGCGTTGCCCCAGCCATTCCAGCGTTTCATAAAGGCTCCTTTATCCACTAATCTGCACCAATCCCCACCAATCTTTAAAAAATTCGTGCAGATTGGTGGATTCTTTTATCGGTGCAAATTTTCCCAAAGTGCCAGGCTGGCCTGCATTGTCTCCAGCATCACTGCCTCGGCCTGGGGGGCATCGCCTTTTTCGGCGCAGTCCAGCAATTTTGCATAGAACCCGCGCGAATGCGCCCGGCACTCGTCGAAAGAAAAGTAACGCTCACCCACCAGCACGTACAACTTCTCGAAGCCGTTCATCAGCAGCGGGAACACCGGGTTGGCGGCCAGGCGCGTCAGGCGGCTGTGCAATTTCCAGTCGAAGCGGGCAAAGGCGGCAGGCGTATCGGTCATAGATTGAGATTCGTCCAGCAGCGCAGCAACCTCCGCTGCCGCAGCCTCGAAAGCCTGACGCGCGTATGTCGGGCCAAGCAGCAGGCGAATTTCGAGCAGGTGGGCGATAAAATCAGCCGGTTGGTGAGCCTCGGACTGCGCGAGGGCCGCCAACACCGCCAGGCTGCCCTCGCGCCAGTAATCGCGGACGCGGGTCGGCTTGCCCTGCTGGATGTCGAGCCAGCCATCGCGCGCCAGGCGCTGGAGGGCTTCGCGCAGCGTGGGACGGGTCACGCCGATTTGCTCCGCCAGGTCACGCTCGCCGGGCAGGCTGCTGTTGATGGCAAAACGCCCGGCCAGAATCGCCTCGAGCAAACGCTGCTCGGCAATCTCGGCGGGGCGCGGGATGGGTGTCCAATCGGCCATGATGAAATCCTTTTTTGGTAAGTGGTCTGACCAGTTGGATTGTACTTGACATTCTGCCCTGTGACAAGAGATTTTCCCGAAACAAATCATCCCGCAGGGAATTGTCACTTGCAAAACAAACCAGTGACAAAAGCCTGCGGGACGGTTTTCCTAATACGGGTGTTATTCACACAGCCGCTATCGAATTCCCCAAACGCGAATGGTTTTATCACGCGAGGCGGTTAGCATCAGTTTACCGTCGGGTGAAAAAACAATGGAATAAATCAAATCCTGGTGATAATTTTTCAACAAGCGTAACTCAGACATATTCGATGCGCGCCATACTGTCAACTCGAATTTGTCATTGCTCGTGACCAGCAGTTCCCCATCGGATGAAAAAGCGATGGCTTCAATTTGCAAGCTCCCGCCGATTCCACGTTTGAGCCTTTGCGTCTGGGTATCCCAAATTTGTAGGCAACGTTCCAAGTCGCGCGTGCCTGTTACGAGCACAGACGAATCGAGTGAAAAGGCCAACGAAGTAATCAACTGGCGCGGGCCGACATTGTTCATCAGGGCATATTGGAAGACCCCATTCCTATCCCATACCCTGGGATATATGTCATTTGCGGCCACTGCAATCAACCTGCTATCAGGAGAGAATACAACCGCATTGACCTTTTCGGGAACACTGACAGTCTGGCTCAATGTCCAAGCACCCACCTGCCAGAGTTTGACCGCCTTGTCTTCGTAGCCGCTGGAGGCCAGCAATGTGCCATCCGGTGAAAAGGAAAGACTGGTCACTTTGCCGTTGTGCTGACCAATTTCAACCGGGCTGTTCCAGCTTTTGGTGTTCCAGGCCAGAATATTCCTGCCGCTGCCAGCCGCCGCCAGCCATTGTCCATCGGGGGAAAAGGCAACGGCTAGAACAGCGCTCTCATAGTTGAGCGTATAGAGCGGCGTACCGGTCGAGATGTCGCGCACAACGACGTTGCCGTTCTGCTCTCCAGACGCTGCCAACTTCCCGTCAGGAGAGATGGATAATGAGTAAACGGGGCTTTCCGCCCGCCAGGTTGCCAGCTGCCACAAATTGTTTTTGGTGTTTGGGCTGATGATGTCTTTTGATGCAGGGTAGGGCGTGAATGCAGAGACGCCTGGCGTAGAAGCCGGTATGACGGGTGTGCTTATAGGCGTAGAAGTCGATGTGATTGTTGCGGTCGGTACAGGAGTTAGCGTTTTTGTCGCAGTGGGCGTTTCTGTTGCGGTCATCTCTAAAGTTAAGTTCATTCCTGTTGGTGTGGCAAACGAAGGTGGGTTTACAGGAGAATCAGATTTCACCTGAATTGTTTGGCGAACTGCATCCAATGCCACAGTTTGGCTGTATGGTTGAGAGTTGCCCGGCCAAAAAACCTTGATTGTGGCAAGTCGCTTCAAATGAACCTTTTCGATATCGAAATAACAAACACCCAGGTCATCTGTGACGGCTGTCAACGGTGGCTGATTAGCAAACAAAAATAATTGAACGTTTGTTTTCCTTACAGGTACGCCGTTCTCATCCTCAATGCTGACTACGAACTGGAACTTTTCTGAGGGGGCAACCGTTGGCGTAACAACACATGAAGCGAGATTGAGCATACCGAACAGAACGATAAGTAGAAAAATAATTTTGGTTCCATCCCTGAAACTTTGTAGTTTCATAACCACCCCTCACTTCTTTTCGAGTTCTACGATCTCAGGTAAAGTTTCTAAAGACAGGTTGATGAATTTGTTGAACGTCTGATACTCTCGCGCCTCGACGATTAACCTTCCCGGCTTGTCGATATGTTCTGAGGGAAGAGCGAGGATGGCAAAGCCGTTTGAGTCCGTGATTGCCTCGATTGGAACGATAATATTTCCAGACAGTTCAATGGTGACTTTGGCATTCGCCACATACGCCCGGCTGACTGCATCAACCACCCTGACACGATAATAGGTTTGCGTTGAATCTGTTGGTTTTGGTTCGGGAAGGTTGCCAATAATCGCTGCAACAATCGTTCCCACCAGGGCAATGACCGCAACAATGATGGGAATCCACCACTTTTCGCTGACCGGTTTGGACATGGATGACCTCCTCTTATTTGCTATACTGCGAGTCCGGGATAGTACTAAAGTACCATGCTGGTATTTTAATATACGAAACTATTTCTAACAAGAATTTGTGCGGTTTCCCAACAGAATCGACAGCCGGCAGTCGACTGGACTGCCGGCTGAACAATGGATACTGGACACTGAGCCTACTCTTCCAGGAACCAGGCCGCTGCGTAGCCTTCGGCGCCGAACGGCTCACGGACTTTAATCCACTCATTGAATCGCCCGACTTTGAGTTGCGCAGTCACGGCGTCTTCCAGTACTTGGAGCGGAGTGCCAATGGCGAGGCCGCGAATCACGCTGCCGCTGGTGGTGGGAGCGTCGCGCAGGCGCAATCCGCCCGTCCCGGCCAGGCTGGAGACGTAAACCCGGTAGGGTTCCGGCTCGGTGAAGTCGGCGACGGAGAAGGAGACTGCTGTGGGAAATTCGGATTTGGCGGTATCGAGTTCGACCAGCCAGGCGGCCACATAACCTTCCAGGTCTTTGCGGTCGCGCGCGTGCAGCCACTCGTTCTGTTTGCCGATTTTTGGACGCTCTTCCGGCTTGAGCAGGCGCAGGCTGGCCCCGGCCGGCTGGACGACGACCAGCGCGCCCGCCAGGCTGGGGATTTTTCGCATTCGGATTCCGCCGGGGGCAAGCGTCCGCGAGACGGTGACGTAGATTTTCCCTTGTTCGACCGGCTCGACAACCGGTTCGGGTTGGGGAACCGGCTCAGGCTGTGGCGTTGGCTGCGGTTGTGGAGTCGGCTGCGGTTGGGGGGGCGGTTCCGGTTGTGGAGTTGGCCCAGGCTGGGGACTCGGTTCAGGCTCGACCACTGGCGGCGGCGTGACCGGCGGCAGGGCGCTGTAGAGTTGGTTGAAGGCGCCGTAGCCGTTCTTCATCAGGTTGCCGTAATAGGCAGCCTGGCCTGAGCCGTTATAGACGGTGGCAAAGGCGGTAAAGTCTTTGCGTCGCAGGTGGCCGACCGCCCCGCCGCCCGGCAGGACGTTGTTGACGAAGTCGAAAAAGCCAATCACCTGGTCGCGGTCGCTGCGGGTGAAGGCCGTGAACATATCCTGCACCGAGGCGTATCCAATTACCGAGGAGTTGAATCCCATAATCTGCGGCGCGCCCATGCTGATGGAGTTCTTGGCGGCGGTGTCATCGAGATGACAGGCGAACTGGAAGACATCCCATTCGCGGGACTGGTTGCCGTGGAAATCCATCCATGCGCCGGAGGGGGTGGCGCGGAAGCGGTGGCCTTCCCAGCGCCGGTTGGCGTCGAAGGTGAAGTGCTGGTTGAATTTGGTGAGGTTGTTTTTGCCCCAGTAGTTGTAGAACAGGTGATTCTCGAAGCGAATCAAGAGCCGTCCATCGGGGCCGAAGGCCTGCCCGCCCGATTCAATCGCCAGCACCGAGACGGCCACGCCCGGCTCGATGCCCATCTTGTCAGAGAGGGCGCTGAGCAGGCCGCCGTAGCGGTTCCAGATGTCGGCCATCAGGCGGTGGGTTCCGCCCTGGCTGGCAGAGGGAGTCAAGCGGCGGTTGGCAGGCGCGGGGGTGGGGACGTTCTCCAGGCCGTCGGCGACCGAGGGGCGGGTGCGGTTAATGACAACGGGAACAGGCTCCGGCGGGGTCGGACCGGGTTCGGGTTCCGGACTCGGCTCGGGCGCGGGGGGCGTGACCGGGGCCGGGGGAACGACCGGCGCGGCCTCCACAAACCAGGCAGCGCAATACCCTTCGACGCCCAGCGGGGTGCGGACGCGCAGCCACTGGTCGAAGACGCCAACTTTGGGTCGGGCGGTGGCCTCGGCTTCGATGACTTTCAGGAAAGTGTTGGGGTATTCGATGGAGAGGGTGTTAGAGTTGGTGCTGGCAGCAGAACGGATGCGCAGGCCGGAGACGACTTCGGCCTTGACTCGCACGTAGAAGCCGCCATCCGCCGGGGCAGTGGCCGGGGAAACGACCGCGCCTGCGCCGGTTTCGAGGCACTCGTACCACACGGCGGCGGTGATGGCGCGTTTGAGTTCTTTGCCGTGGCTGTAGCGCGACATAAGCGACACGTCTTTGCCGTCTTCGGTGGGGTGGGGCCAGGGGTCGAGAATGAGGAAGTCTTTGCCGACTTTCTGGCAGGCGACAACCCAGTGGGTTTGCAGCCCGGCTTTGGGCGAACTATCTACCTCGAGGATGACGGGCTGCCCGGCGGCGATGGCGCTGCCGATGGCTTCGATGGGGGCGTCGGTGTCGCGGCAGGTGATAAGGTTTTTGAAGCGCACTTTGGGGTAGATGTTGCTGACGGCGGCCCAGACGATGGCGTCCTGGATGAAGCCGCCGCGCTGTTTGAGTTTTTCGTTAAGGCTTTGTGGGGTTTCAGGGTAGCCAAAACCGCTCAGATGGATGGCGACGCTGGTCAGGGCGCAGCCAAATTCTCCAATGGTCGAGGTGCTGCTCAAACCGAGCCGGGTGCTTTTCCAGCGCGGGTCTTGTTGGGAGAGTCGGACGAGGTTGAATGTCATACGCGGCCTCCATGTTTGCAGGAATC
>DAOUAZ010000216.1:0-5709 GCA_034432975.1 Anaerolineales bacterium
CGGGTTCTTCGGAATATTCCACTTCCAGGTCAGAGACGGCGGTTTTCAGGCCGGGACTCCAGTTAATCAGGCGCGGACCGCGATAGATTTTCCCGGCCTCGTACAGGCGCACAAAGGCCTCGCGCACGGCCTTCGAGAGGCCGGCGTCCATTGTGAAGCGTTCGCGCGTCCAGTCGCAGGAAGCGCCCAGGCGGCGAATCTGCTGGGTAATCATGCCGCCTTTTTCTTCCTTCCAGGCCCAGGTGCGGCGCAGGAATTCCTCGCGCCCAACCTGTTCGCGGCTGGTGCCTTCTTTGAGCAGTTGACGCTCCACCATCAGTTGGGTAGCAATTCCGGCGTGGTCGGTGCCGGGAACCCACAGCGCGGAGCAGCCCTTCATGCGGTGGTAGCGAATCATCAGGTCTTCGAGGCTGACGAACATGGCGTGGCCGGTGTGCAGTTCGCCAGTCACGTTGGGCGGCGGGATGGAGATGACAAACGGTTCCACCGTCGGGTCGAAATCGGGTTTATTGGGGTCGCTGCGCGGCTGGAAATAGCCGCCCGATTCCCACATCTCATAGATGCGTTGTTCGGTGGATTTGAAGTCATAGGTTTTGGGAAGTTCGTAGGTCATTCTTGCTCCAAATGTTGGTTGGGATTTTCGATGATGAGTCCTTCGGCAGCGGCGGCTTGCAGCAGGATATTGTCAGCACAGAGAAAAACCAGTGATGCGCTGCCGTTATCGCGTAATTGTTGATTGAACTTCAACGCGCAAGCCAGGTGAAGGGCGTCGTAACCACGCAGGGGGTGTTTTTGAGTCAAATACGCTGCCCGCGTCACGATTTCCGCCGAAACCGGGATGAGCGTGAAGCGAACTTTGCAGTCATGCAAGAAACCGGCATAAATTTTTTTTTGCATCTCAGTGGTAATTTGACCGGTACGCGCATGGCGCGCAAAGGCTGCGCAAGCCTCCACCAGGCCAACTTCTGAAAAAACCATCAGGTTACCCGACTGCATGGATGTAAAAAGTTCCAGCCACAGACTGCCCGGCTCATGAATATAAAACTTTACCAACGCGCTGGTGTCGAGATAGCAGCAGGTCATCTGCCTTCATCCCTTTCCTGAATGATGACTTCAGAAAGCGGCGGCGCGCCTTTGAGCAATTCGCGCAGTTCGGCATGTGAAAGGACAGGGGTATCGCCAATCAGCCCGTCAACGTAATCCCCAACGTCAGAAATCATCCCGTTCTCTCGCAACATCTGCACGACCCGCTCCCTCTCGCTCTCGGGAGGGTAGCGGACTTCGGATGAAAGATTCTGACGCAGCGATTCCACGACTTCCGTATTGAGGGACCGTTTGCGCTCGCGGGCGCGCTTCTGCAACAGTTTATGCAAGCCATCGGGGATGCGAATGGTCAGTTTGACACTTGGCTGGTTCATGCTCGCTCCTTTCCAATGCCACTATAGTGGCACTTTTATTCTACCATATCAGGGAAGACGCCTTTTCTCTTATGCATTGGGCCAATGGCAAACTCCAGTTAAAACAAAAGGCTTCGCCCTGCAAGAGGACGAAGCCGAAACTCCGCGGTACCACCTCGATTCGCCTGGCGCAACATCGGCAAGCCGACGGACTCCAGACGCGCTCTGCGGCGGACGTGTTCATCCGCCTGCGCGCTAACGGGCGCTCCCGTGCCGTTCTACTCTCTGACGATTTCTTCGGCAGTGATTCCGGGCGACATTCGGCGAAGGGGTTGCTGCGGCGGCTTCCAGCGTTGGGTGGGGTCTCGATGCTCGTGGTCTCGACACGCTTCGCTACTCGACCACCTACCTAACCAACACCGCCTTCTCTATCAGCGTTCCGGTCGCCTACTCCTCCCGGATGGATAAATTATACTCCAAAAAGTAGTTTTACTTCAAGCGCGGGTCGAGCGCATCACGCAGGCCGTCACCCAAGAGACTGAACCCCAACACAACGAACATGGTTGCCAGACCGGGGAAAACGACAATATGCGGCGCAGAAAAGATGTAGGTGCGCCCTTTTTGGAGCATGTTGCCCCATTCAGGCACATCGGGCGGGGCGCCAAGTCCCAGGAAACCGAGCGCCGCAGCGGACTGGATGGCGGCAGCAACCTGCAGCGTGGATTGGACGACAATCGGCGCAAAAACGTTCGGCAGGATGTGGCGCAGCAAAATCAACGCATGGTTGCCGCCAAGCGCGCGCGTTGCTTCGATAAACACTTCTTCTTTGTAGGTAAGCGTGGAACTGCGCACCAGGCGGGCATAGGCTGGGATAGAAAGGACGCCAATCGCTATCATGGCATTTTGCAGGCTGGGGCCGAGGAAGGCCACCATCATAATTGCCAGCAAGATGCTTGGGAAAGCCAGCATGATGTCAATGAACCGCATAATGACCAGGTCAACCAGGCCGCCAAAATAGCCAGAGAGGACGCCCAGCAATACGCCAAACGAAACGCCAATCGCAACCGACATCAGGCCAATGCCCAGTGAAATGCGGGCGCCATGCAACAGGCGCGAGAATAAGTCACGCCCAATTTCATCATTGCCGAACCAATAGGTTGCGCTGGGCGCTTTGCGCGCCATGGAGAAGTTCGCTAAATCGTAATCGTGCGGGGAAATCCAATCTGCGGTGATGCTGGCAAAAATAAAGGCGATGACAATGAATAAGCCGACCATTGCCATCGGGTTGCGCATTAAGCGGCGCAAGGGAGAAATCCAGAAAAAGGCAAGGGTGGATGAATTTTGAAGGCGGGATAATATTGTAGATGTCATGCGATGCGCCTTAATTGTAGCGGATGCGGGGGTCGAGATATGCGTAGAGAATGTCTACGACCAGGTTAGTCAACACAAAACCCAGGGCAATTACCAGCACAGCCGCCTGGATGACTGGGTAGTCGCGGAAACCGATGGCATCCACCAATAGCCTGCCAATTCCCGGCCAGGCAAAAACCGTTTCGGTCAAGACCGCGCCGCCCATTAGCGTTCCAAACTGCAACCCCACGATAGTCACGATGGGTAAAAGAGCGTTGCGCAAAGCATGGCGATAAATGACCAGGCGTTCTACCTGCCCTTTGGCGCGCGCTGTGCGGATGTAATCTTGCCGTAACACTTCCAACATACAGGCGCGGGTCATGCGGGCCTGGATTGCCATTGAGTTGGCGGCCAGCGCAATAGATGGCATTACCAGGTGCTGCCAGGTGCCAGTGCCGGTTGGCGGGAGCAAAGGCCCGGATAAACCAAACCATTTTGGAATAAGAACTGCAAATAATATCATTAACATCAAGCCGAGCCAGAAAATGGGCATCGAAACGCCCAGTAAGGCCAGGGTCATGCTGCCGCCATCGAACCAGGTATTGCGGCGCGTTGCGGAAAAAATCCCAATTGGAATGCCAATCAGCGCGGAAAGTGCCAGGCTGGTTGCCGCAAGCGTCAGCGTTTTTGGCAGGCGCGTGCTAATTTCCTGTGCCACCGGCAGGCTGCTTTTAACAGACCTTCCCATATCTCCCTGGGCGGCGCGCAACAGGTAACGCCCGTACTGGACAAGAACAGGCTGGTCCAGCCCCATTTCCTGACGGACTTGCGCCACAAATTCAGGCGTAGCCAGTTCGCCGGCAATGGCAATCGCCGGGTCGCCAGGCACCCAGCGAATGCTCCAAAAAACCAGGAAAGAAACCCCAAGCAGCACAGGGACTACAAGCAATAGGCGGCGCAAAATATATGTAGTCATGAATCTCTATTGTGAATCTGAAGGTGATGGAGATGGAGATGGAGGCGGGACAAAAGTCCCGCCTCCATGTTGATTTTTACAGTTCAGGCTACTCTTTGTCTGCAAATTGGGCAATCAAGCTCTCGTCTGGGTGGACGATGAAGCCGGTCACGCCCTTGCGGATGGCAGTTACCTGGACTTCGCTGTACAGGAACAACCAGGGGGCATCCTGCCAGATGATTTCGATGGCTTTCTTGTAAGCGGCCTGGCGTTTGGCCGCATCGAGCGTGGAGCGGCCCTCTTCGAGCAGGGCATCTACTTCGGGGTTGCTATAGAAGGCGCCGTTAAACCCAGGGGGAACTTCGCCAGAGTGGAACAGGGCATACAAGGCATAGTCCGCGTCCATGGTGGGCGTTGACCAGCCGAGCATGGCAAACTGGACATCGTTGCCGTCTGCTTTGGTCTTGCGGACCGTCGGCACATACTGCGGCCACTCAAGGGTCTTGAGTTCGACTTCCAGGCCAATTTCTTTCAGGGAAGCGCGGACAGCGTCGGCAACCAGCGCATCCTGAACATAGCGTCCGGTTGGGTGGTACATGGAGACTTTCGTGCCGGGAGCAACGCCGGCCTCAGCCAGCAAGGCTTTGGCTTTTTCAATATCGCGCTTGTAGGGCTGCTGGGGAGCATAGCCGAAGATGGGCGGCGCAAACGGCGCGCTGCTGACCAGGGCGGCATCGCTGAACAGGCTGCTGACGATGGCGTCTTTATCCACCGCATAGTTAACTGCCTGGCGGACGCGAACATCGGTAAAAGGTGCTTCGGTCACATTGAAGAAGATGTAGATGGTGCGCAGGCCGGGGGTGATGACCAGCTCAATATCGGGGTTGGCCTGCAGGCGCGGAATTTCTGCCGGGGGAATGCGTACGGCTACGTCAATGGTGCCAGATTCGATTTCAACGATGCGGGCGCCATCTTCTTTGATGACTTTGAATACGACCGTGTCAACCTTGGGAGCATCGCCCCAGTAATTGGGATTGCGCTCGAGGGTCACGGCTTCATCGCGCGCCCAGGATTTCAGGACGTAAGGCCCGGTGCCGACGGCGTTTTCAGCCAGGAATTCGACGCCTTGCTCGAGGGCTTTCGGGCTGATCATCGCTACCGCGCCATGTGAGAGGTGCGCGGGCAGCGGGGCGAAGGGGCCATTGGTCTTAATCTGAACGGTATATTCGTCAACAACGGTCACTTCGGTCACTTTGCCGAGCAATACGCCCCGGAAGGGAGCTTTGTTGTCGGCGTTCAACATCCAATCCAGGTTGGCTTTGACTGCTTCGGCGTTGAAGGGAGTGCCGTCTGTAAAGCTGATGCCCTGGCGCAGTTTGACTTCGTACACGCCTTCGGCGGTCGAATTCAGGCTTTCGGCCAGCAAAGGCTCCAAGACGCCTTCTTCGCTCATCGAGAACAACGGCTGGTAAATATGCTCCAGCACCGAGAAGGATGGCGACGAAGTGACCAGGTGGATATTCGTATTTTCAATATCCGTGCCGGAAGCAATCGTCAGGGTCTTGGGTTCGGGCGGGGCTTCGGTGGGGGGCACAGCGGTTGGTTCTGGGGCCTTGGTCGCTTCAGCAGGCTTGGCTGGCTGCGCGGGCGCTTCGGTGGCTGTGGCGGCAGGGCCACCACACGCCGTCAGCACCATGCCGGCCAACACGAGCAAGGACAGCAAGAAATACAACGAACGTTTCATTTTCTCCTCCTGTTAAGAGTTGGGAATCGCAGAGGGCGGGGCAACGGCGTTCCAAAAAATCCCTCTGACACGGCGAATGCCGTGTCCGCATATTATACAACATGTTAATAACTTGAGTTTAGGAGCCTGTTGAAAAACCCCTCCCCCAACGGAGGCGAAAGCTGGTAAAACTGGGGCATACTTGAATGCAGGAGCGTCAGATGTTAGGAAAACGCAGCCCACAAACCAGCCTGTTCGAGGCGATCGGTTTGCCGCACCGCGTC
>DAOUAZ010000217.1:0-3047 GCA_034432975.1 Anaerolineales bacterium
TGGAGCATTTTGAGCAGTTTTTGGTCGTCGTCAACAATCAAAACAGTGGTCATGGTTCGTTTTCTTTCGATTCATCATATCACAACCTCAAATATATGAGATTTTCCTGTGAAAAGGCTGTGAACGAACTTGCCAGGGAAGTATTCACAGGCTTTTCACAGGCTTTCCTTGGCTTTCTCACAGGGTATCGGCCTAAAATTTTGTTGTAAGTCAAAACCATTGATAAAGGCCAAATATGACAAAAACGAAACGCTTTTCCCTGTTGATTCTGTTGTTTCTCGTCTCCATGTTGTACTTCCCGCTCAACCAGCTCCTTACCGGCGGATACAACCTGCAAACGGTTCTCGATGCATATATTCCCGTCGTGCCAGAATTTGTTATCCCCTACCTGCTTTTCCTGCCGTTCTGGGTGGCCGCGTTTCTGGTTGCAACATGGAAAATGAACGACCGGCTCTTTCGCGCTCTAATGATTGGCTCCATCAGCACGGTTGCCATCGCCACCCTGACTTATTTTCTGTTCCCAACCTACACCGCGCGCCCGCTGGTTGAGACCGAGGGCTGGGCTGCCAACTTGCTCAATTTCATCTACAGCAGCGACAATGTATTCAACGCTTTCCCCAGCGGACATGTGCTCTACACTACCCTGATTGCGCTCTTTGGAGCGACCTGGCTGCCCAAATGGAGCCCTGTTTTCAACTGGAGTATCGTGCTGGTCGTCCTGTCCACGCTCCTGACCGGCCAGCATCACCTGGTTGACCCAATTGGCGGATTGGCGCTGGGTTGGGGCGGCTATCGCTTCGGCTTGTGGGTCGAATATGGGCGCGCCGAAATGCGCAGCATGTTTCCTGAGAGAAAGGCCGGGTGAGGCTGGCAAAATCTATCCCATCCCTTGCCCGGATAAAACGCCTCCTGTCATGAAGCAGGGGGCGTTTTCACAGTTTGTTCACAGTTTTTTCTTGGCTTGCTCACAGCCTCGAATTTTAGAATGTGGTTGTAAAAACCATTCCAACCATCCGCTCTCCATTTTCGACCGAATTTCGTCGAAAGCGGGGAAAGGGAAACGAAAGGAACCAACCATGTCCAACAAAACCAACCTCGTACTCGACCTGACCATTTTCACCGCTTTCCTGGTCGCTTACAACCCGCGCCTGACCGGCAACACCATCCACGAATGGCTCGCCGTCGCTTTTGGCGCGGCCATCGTCACCCACCTGCTCTTCCACTGGAAGTGGATAGCCAGCGTTACCACCGAATATTTCAAGAAATTCTTCCACCGTTCGCGCCTGAATTACATCGTCGATTTGCTGTTCTTCATCGCCATGACCGGCTCCCTGTTCAGCGGATTGATGATTTCAAAGGATGTGCTCTCCACGCTTGGGATTCAACTCGGCGAAGTCAGCCGCAGTTGGAAAAGCATTCACAGCCTCACCTCCGACGCCTCGCTGATTTTACTCGGCATCCACCTTGCGCTGCACTGGAAGTGGGTCGTCTCGAATATCGGACGCTATATCGTGGCCCCCGTAGCAAGACTGTTCCGACGCCAGCCCGACGCCCTCCTGGCCCAACCGGTGCGCATCGACGAGGAACAGTAATCAGTTTTCAGTAATCATATACAGAAGGAGTCATCGTGAAAACAATTTTGAAAATTATCGTCCTCCTCTTCATTGCGGCATTGGTCGCGGGAGGCTTCTACATGGTCGTAGAAAACACATCCAGCACGGCGGCAACAGATGGACGCTCTTTCCCGCCCATGGACAACTCGGATGGGACCCGCCCAGAGCGACCCGAAGGAATGCTTGAACGCGGCGGTCATGACAACGAACATGGCGCTTCGTTCCTTGGCGGCCTGGCCGGCGTCATCGGCGCGCTCATCAAATTGACCATTGTCATCGCTATCGCGTTGGTGGTCGAAAAAGGAATCAACCTGCTTGGCAAAAAACGCGCCGCCAGCCTGGCCTAGTCCCCCATGAACAATCTCATCCACGCCATTCGCCGCTTCAACCGTTTTGAACTGAAATACTTGCTCACCCTGCCACAGGCCGAACGCTTCAAAACCGCCCTGCGTGCCTACCTCGTCGCGGATGAACATGGCAATGGCAACGGACGCTACCCGCTCTCCAGCCTGTACTACGACTCACCCGACCTGCGCTGTTACCGTGAAAAAGTGGACGGACTCAAGTTCCGCCGCAAACTGCGCATCCGCCTGTATGGAGATTCACTGACCAACGAGACGCCCGTTTTCGTCGAAATCAAACAACGCCTCGACCGGGTGACGCAAAAGCGCCGCATCATCCTGCCCTATGCCGAAGCCCTGCGGCTGTGCAACGACCGCCAGCCCCCGGCCCACCCCGCCCCCGACGACCAGCCTGTTCTGGATGAAATCCACGCTTTCCTGTGGCAGTACAACCTGCGCCCGGCCAGCATCGTGCGCTATGAACGCCAGGCGCTTATCGGCAGCGATTACGACATCGGCCTGCGCGTCACCTTCGATACCAATCTCACCGCCCAGGCGCACCCCCTGCGGCTGGAGGAACCGCCCGGCGGCCTGCCCATGCTCCCGGCCAATATGACCGTCATGGAAATCAAGGTCAACGAGCGCATCCCCTACTGGCTGACCGAACTGGTGGCCGCCCACAACCTGCAATTGGTGCGCATCAGCAAATACTGCCAGAGCATTGAAACGGTTCGAGACGGAGTCCGAAGTCTCTGACTTCGGCGCAAAATTGGCAGATTCTTGTACCCGTCAGGGTATTGCATCCCACTTCAACAAAGGATTTTTAAATGGATATTTTCTTAACCCAAGACCTGACCGGCGAGTTTTCTTTCATGGATGTCGCCCTGGCCCTGCTGCTCAGTTTTGCGCTAAGTACCTTTATCGGCTGGATTTACAAAATTACCCATCGCGGCACCTCCTACACCCAGAGTTTTGTCTTTACGTTGGTGCTGAACGGCATGGTCGTCGCGCTGGTCATGATGATTGTCGGCTCGAACATCGCCCGCGCCTTTTCGCTGGTCGGCGCGCTCTCCATCATCCGCTTTCGCAACGC
>DAOUAZ010000218.1:0-12843 GCA_034432975.1 Anaerolineales bacterium
TTCCAATGCGGCTACCGTTTCTTTTTTTGCCACCATCCGCGCTTCCTTGCGGCGATTTTTGGGCCCAAGCCTTGCCAGGTACTCATTTTCGGGTTGTTAATGTGCGACTTCTTTCAGGAGAATCAATATTTGTGGGTAATCACCGGCCTCCCCACGTTGACAAATCTCTTATACCCCGGTGATACAATACTTCCATGCTGCCCGATTTCCGCGTCCGCCAGCGCGATTACCTGCTCGAAATCACCCGCACCATCACCCAGGAACTCGACCTGCAAAAGGTGCTCAAGCGCATCCTGCGCATCTCGATTGAGATGTTGGCCGGCCAGGCCGGGCTGATTGCCCTGCGGGACGTTAAATCGTGGCACGTTGCGGCGGCGCACGGCATCCCGCCGGCTTTCCTGCGCTACCTCGAGCCGCTGCTGGCCGAGGAGCGCGTGGCCGAGCTGGACGTGGCCGAACTCAACCGCATGTTGCAGGAGTTGACCTACACCGCCAGCATGGGCCTGCTCAACGGCACCGCCCTGCCGCTCACCACGCACGGCACGGTCATCGGCGTCATCTTTATTTTCCGCTCCTATCCCGACCTGTTCTCCACCAACGACAAACAACTGCTGCAATCCTTTGCCGACCAGGCCGCGATAGCGGTCTTCAACGCCAAACTGTACGGGCAGATTACCGTCGAAAAGCAGCGGCTCGATGCGCTGATTGACTCAGCAGCGGATGGCATCATCATCTTGAACGCCGACCACAGCATCGAGCGCGTCAACGACGCCTTCGAGCGCATCTACGGCAAAACCGACGATGAATTGCGCGGCCTGCGGCACGAACAAGTTATCCGCTGGGCGCGCAAGCCGGACGGCCTGACCCTCGAGGAGGCCGAAAAAGATGGCTGGCCGCCTACGCCCAACGCGCATCTCTATGTCGAAGGCGATTTGCAGCGCGCCGACGAGCAAATGCCCTTCATCCCGGTCGGCATCACCTACGCGCCGCTGCTGACCTCCGAAGGGGAACTGCAAAACATCATCGTCACGGTGCGCGACATCACCCACTTCCGCAACGCCGAGGAGATCAAGGCGACCTTCATTTCCATCGTCAGTCACGAACTCAAGACGCCCGTCGCGCTCATCAAAGGCTACGCCTCCACCCTGCGGCGCGACGACGCCCGCTGGGACAAGCACATCATCCAGGATTCGCTGACGGTCATCGAGGAAGAGGCCGACCGGCTGACCAAGATGATTGAGGACCTGCTGGACGCTTCGCGCTTGCAGGCTGGCGGCCTGACCCTCAAACGAACGGATGTTTCCCTCCCAGCCCTGGCCCGCCGCCTCGCTGAACGCTTCCAGACCCAGACCAAAAAGCACACCCTGAAAGTCGATTTCCCTGCCGATTGTCCCGTGATATTGGCCGACGAGACCCGCATCGAGCAGGTGCTTTCCAATCTCATCTCGAACGCCATCAAATATGCCCCGAAAGGCAACATCTGCATCGGCGGGCAGGTGCGCCCGGAGCAAGTCATCCTGTGCGTCAGCGACGAAGGCCCCGGCATCGACCCGCACGACATGCCGCACATTTTCGACCGCTTCTACCGCGCCGAGGGCGCCGTCCGCAAGACGAAGGGCGCCGGGCTGGGGCTGTACCTGGCGCGCGCCATCATCGAAGCGCACGGCGGGCGGATGTGGGTCGACCCGAAACCCGGCTCAGGGGCCAGAATCTGCTTTTCGCTGCCGAGATAACCGCCTGCGGGTGGTAAAATAAGCATCTTGCGGAACGCGCCGAACGTTTTTTGCGTGTTCCGTTTCAAATTGCCAATCGCAAATCCAAAATCGTAAATCCAAAACCAGAAATCGGAAATCCCCATGCCACAAACCCAAATTGCCTGTCCCCGCTGCCGCCAGAGCATCCCTGCCCAGGTGGAGCAGTTGTTCGATGTGACCAGCGACCCCGCCGCCAAGCAGCGCCTGCTCGGAAGAGTCTCCAACTATGCCCGCTGCCAGTTCTGCGGCTTCGAGGGGCCCTTAGCCACCCCCATCGTCTACCACGATAACGACAAAGAACTGCTCCTGACCTACTTCCCGCCCGAATTGGGGCTGCCGGTCAACGAGCAGGAAAAACTGGTTGGGCCGATGATTACCCAGGTCACGAACAAACTGCCCGCCGAAAAGCGCAAAGGCTACCTGCTGCGCCCGCAGAGTTTCCTGACCTACCAGAGCATGATTGAGAAAATCCTGGAAAAAGACGGCGTGACCAAGGAAATGCTCGACGACCAGCAGAAGCGCGTCGGACTCATCCAACGCCTGATGGAAGCGACCTCGCCCGAGGTGCGTTCGACCATCATCAAAGAAAACACCGCCCTGCTCGACGAGACCTTCTTTGCCCTGTTCAACCGCCTGCTCGAAGCCGCGCTCCAATCAGGACAGCAGTCCGCCGCCCAGGCAATGGCTGCTTTGCAGGAACAACTTCTCGAAAATTCGGAGTATGGCCGCAAAGTCCGCGCCCAGATGGGCGAACTAGAAGCCGCCGTCAAGACCCTCCAGGAAGCCGGTCAGGGCCTGACCCGCGAAAAACTGCTCGACATCTTCCTGGCCGCCCCCACCGAAGCGCGCCTGCAAGCCCTGGTCAGCATGACCCGCAATGGGCTGGATTACTCCTTCTTCCAGATTATGACCGAACGCATCGACCAATCGAGCGTCGATGAACGCGCCAAACTGGAAGACCTGCGCACCAAAGTCCTGGAATATACCAACCAGATAGACAAGGCCGTCGAGCAGCAAATGAAACAGGCCGACCAGATGATTGAATCGCTGCTGGCCGCGCCGGATATTGCCCAGGCCACCGTCCAAAACCTGGCCGCGTTCCAGAGCGACGTGGTCGTGCAGGTGCTGGAAACGAAACTCCAGGAAGCCAGCCGCAAGAAAGACGATGACCGAATACAGAAACTCCAGCAGGTGGTGGCCGTGTTACAACAGGCCAGCGCCCCGCCCGAATTGGCGCTCATCAACGAACTGCTCGAAGCCGCCGACGATGAAACCGTCCTGGCGCGCAAACTGAAAGAACACGAAGCCGAAATCAGCGAGGAATTCAGCGGCATGATTGCCGGGCTGATGAACCAGGTCGAACAACAGGCCGAAAAAGACCCCAATTCCGGCGAAATCCTGAAACGCCTCGAAACCCTCTACCGGGCCATCCTGAAAAAATCCATGCAGAAAAACCTGGGACAATAACCCCAAATAAAAAGACCGGAATTACTCCGGTCTTTTTATTCCAAGTGCGCTGGAGAGGACTTGAACCTCCACGGCTCTCGCCACATGGCCCTCAACCATGCCTGTCTGCCAATTCCAGCACCAGCGCGGGCAAGGACGTATTATAATCACGTTCGCTTGCCTGTCAAGCAATACCGCTTTTCAATTTACCTGCCATGCAACTACGAACCCGTCCCATCCTCATCGCCCTCCTGCTCACCCTGTGCGGGGTCTGCATTGCGCTGGTCGTGATTGCCCGGCTCTTTTATATCTCGCAGTGGGGTGTCAAGAATTACCTGCGCACCCATCCCGATGATGTCGCCATTGCCTGTCTCGACCCGCGCAGCCCAGAACAGGGCTTTTACCACAACGCGGACGAAGCCTACCCGCTCGCCTCGACCTTCAAAATTGTCTTGCTGGCCGCCTATGCGCAAGAAGTAGCCGCCGGACGGCTGGATTCGGGGGAAATTATCCCGTTCAGCGACCTGGAGACCTGGTACCTGCCCGGCACCGACGGCGGCGCGCATCCCGAATTCCTGAAATCGCTCGGCGAGGGCCGAGCGTCCGCCACGCTCGATGAAGTCGTGGATGGCATGATTATTTACAGTTCCAACGCCGCCACCGATTATCTTCTCTCGCGGTTGAGCGGCGTGGATTTCGATGACCTGTACCGGCGGCTTGAACTGGAAGAGACCAACCTGCCGTTTTCCATCCTCGGCCTGTACCTGGCGATGAACAATCACGAGCGGGGTTCCGTTAAAGTGAATGAAATCGCACCGGGAAGCCTGCCCGCCGCCCAGGCAGGATACGAAACAGCCTTCGTCACGGACTCCGCCTGGCGGCAGGCGGAACTCGCTTACGTCGCCGATATCAAAAACTTTGCGCCGCTCAACACCCAAAAATGGTTCCTGGGCGTCTACGGCCTGGGCGGCAGCGCCAAAGACCTGGCAAAAATCATGCAGGCTGCTTATGGTTATACCGACGCCCTCTCCCCCGAAGCGCAGGCCGTTATGTGGCGGCATCTCGAATGGCCGCTGCGCTTAAACCCGGAGAATGCCAGTGACTTCAAGGTTCTCGCCACCAAAGGCGGGGCCTGGCCGGCCATCCTGACTTCGGCCTGGTATGCCGAAACCATCGCAGGCGAGCCGCGCGTACTGGTCGTGCTGTACGCCAACCTGCGCGACGATTACTGGAACACCTGGCTGGTCACATTCGCCCACCAGGAATTCGAAGCCGACATCCTGAAAAACGCCGATTGTTCGGTATTTACAGAAATATTCAAGTAACGCGGAATGTATTCCGCAACCAACCACGACAAGGAGCCATTTTATGACCAAAATTGTTCTCGACGCGATGGGCAGTGACAATTACCCGGCCCCCGACGTGGCCGGCGCGGTGCAGGCGGCGCGCGAATACGGCGTGGAAGTGATTCTCGTCGGCGACGAAGCCAAAATCAAGCCGGTGCTGGCGGCCCAAAACCCGGGCAATCTGCCCGTCCGCGTTGTCCACGCCCCCGAAATGCTGACGATGGAAGACAAGGGCATGGCGCTGGCCCTCAAAGCCCGCCGCCCCAACGCCAAAAACTCGATGGCGGTCGGCATCGACCTGGTCAAAAACGGCGAAGCGGACGCTTTTGTGACCGCCGGGAATACTGGCGCGGCGATGGCAACGGCTTATTTCCGGCTGGGAACCATCGAGGGCGTCGATTTGCCCGCCCTGGCCCCGGTCTTTCCCACCGCTACCGGCTCCTGCGTGGTGCTGGACGTTGGCGCCAACCCCGATGTGAAACCCGAAAACCTGTACCAGTTCGCCATCCTGGGCAGCATCTACGCCGAGAAAGTGCGCGGGGTCAAGAATCCCAAAGTCGGGCTGATTTCCAACGGCGAGGAGGAAGGCAAGGGCAACCACAACGTCAAAGAAGCCACGCCCCTGCTGAAGGGCGCGGGCTTGAATTTCGTGGGAAATGTGGAGGGCAAAGAAGTGATTGGCGGCGGGGTCGATGTGGCCGTCATCGACGGCTTTGCCGGGAACATCATGCTCAAAACCGCCGAAGCGGTTGCCAAACTGATGGGAGATAAAATCAAAGAGATGATTAAGGCCGGCGGCCCGCTCGCCATGCTGGGCGGCATCCTGGTCAAACCGGCGCTCGGCAAAATCAAGAAAATGCTCGACCCCTCCGAAGAAGGCGCGGCCCCGCTGCTCGGCGTCAACGGGCTGGTCTTCATCGGGCATGGCCGCTCGGATGAAAACGCCATCAAAAACGCCATCCGCGTGGCAAAAAATGCCGCTGATGCAAAAGTCGTCGAGGCCATGAAATCTGGGATACAAGAACGATTAAAATCAGCCTAACCTGCTACGAAAAACGAAACACGCCAGGCGCAGGAAAAACTGTATTGCGTGTTCCGTTTTTTTTGCAAAGGAGACCTTACATGAAAAGCGCGCGCATCGTCATCACCGGCATGGGCGTAGTCAGCGTCATCGGCACGGGCCTGCAAACCTACTGGGAAAATCTCAAAGCCGGGAAATCCGGCATCCGCCGCATCACGCAGTTCGACGCCAGTAAATTCCCCTGCCAGATTGCCGGGGAAGTGCCTGAGTTCGACCCGACTCTCTACATGGACCGCAAGGAAGCCCGCCGCGTGCCGCGCTCGGCCCAATTCGGCTTTGCCGCCGCCAAACTGGCCGTGGAAGACGCCGGACTGCCCACCCCGCTCCCCGACCCGGAACGCAGCGGCGTGTCCTTTGGAACGGCCATCGGCGGCCTCGACCGCGCCAGCGAGGGCATCGACATCATCCGGGGGCAGGGCTACGACCGCCTGAATCCCTTCGTCGTGCCGACTTCGCTGGTCAACACCAGCGCCTATCTCGTCTCGCAGGGATTCCAGGCCCTGGGGCCTTCGACCACCGTTGGAACGGCCTGCGCCACCGGCACCCAGGCCGTTGGCGATGGGCTGGAGATGATTCGGCGCGGCGCGGCGGATTTGGTGATTGCGGGCGGCACCGAGGGCTTGATTGCCGATTTTGCCATCGGCGGGTTCTGCGCCATGCGCGCCCTGCCCACCAATTACAACGATGACCCCGAAAAGGCCTCGCGGCCCTTCGACAAAGACCGCGAAGGATTCATCTATTCCGAGGGCGCGGCGGTGCTGGTGCTGGAATCGCTCGAACATGCCCTGGCGCGCGGCGCGCGGATTTACGCCGAAGTGGCCGGGCAGGCTTCCTCCTCCGACGGTTTCCACATGGCCCAGCCCGACCCCGAAGCCGCCGGGCCGGCCCGCGCCATGCGCTGGGCGATTGCCGACGCTGGGCTGGCCCCCGCCAATGTCGACTATATCAACGCGCACGGCACCTCGACGCCGCTCAACGACCTGACCGAAACCCGCGCCATCAAGGCCGTCTTTGGCGAACATGCCTACAAACTGACCGTCAGTTCGGTCAAATCCATGCTGGGGCACGCCATGGGCGCATCCGGCGCGCTGGAAGCCATCGCTTGCGCCATGACCCTCTACGAGGGCATCATCCCGCCAACCATCAACTACACCACCCCCGACCCCGAACTCGACCTGGATTATGTCCCCAACACGGCGCGCAAGGCGGAGGTGCGGGTTGCGCTCTCCAACTCCTTTGGTCTGGGCGGGCAAAATGCCTGCGTGGTGCTAAAGAAATACGCGTAACTCGTTTATAATATTGCCGTATTACGCGTTTGAATTCGATAGGAAAAAAGTATGAATTCTGTCACTGTCTCTCCAAAATACCAGATTGTCATTCCGCAAAAAGTGCGTGAAATGCTCGGCATCAAACAAGGCCAAAAAATGCACATCATTGCCTACGACAATCGTATCGTTCTCGTTCCAGACCGCCCCATCCAACAGGCGCGCGGTTCGCTCAAAGGCATGGATACCGACAATTTCCGTGAAGAAGTAGATGAGGACCGCTGATGAACGTTGTCGATTCTTCCGGCTGGCTCGAATATTTTGCCGATGGCCCGAATGCCGATTTCTTTGCCCCGGCCATCGAAGATACTGAAAACCTGCTTGTCCCGGTCATTTGCGTCTACGAGGTTTTCAATCGTATTTACCAGACCCAAGGTCAGGCGCTTGCGGAAATTCACGCCGCTGATATGCAAAAAGGGGTCCTGATTGACCTGACTCCATCACTTTCGATGAGCGCTGCAAAAATTTCTGCTGACCAAAAACTCCCAATGGCCGATAGCCTGATTCTTGCCGCCGCCCGCGAATATGGCGCAACACTTTGGACGCAGGACAAGCATTTTCAAGGCATGGAAGGCGTGCAACATGTTACAAAATTCTGAACGACATCACACTGTATCGAGGTACTCATGAAAGTCCTATCGAACGAAAAAGTCATCAAACGCAACACCCAAATTGGCAAATACGCCAGCATCGCGGCCCTGCTCATCCTGGCGGGCGGCATGGTCGTCTCCTTCACCATGCAGGAACAGGCTTTCATCGCGTTTGGCGCGCTGATGGTCGGTTTTATCCTCTCCCAATTCGGCATCTACTTTGGCAACCGCTTTGGCCGCCGCCCGCGCACCGATGAGCGCATCACCGCCGCGCTCAAAGGACTGACCAAAGACTACACACTCTATCACTACTTGGCCCCGGTCAACCACCTGCTGGTCGGCCCGGCGGGCGTCTGGATTCTCGAACCCTACCACCAGCGCGGCACCATCACCTACGAAAAGAACCGCTGGCGGCAAAAAGGCGGCGGGTTGATGCTCGGCTATCTCAAAATCTTTGCCCAGGAAGGATTGGGACGCCCCGACCTCGAAGCGCAGGCTGATTTGGACGCGCTGGGCAATGCCCTGAAAAAATCCCTGGGCGATGACTTGCCCCCGCTCAACGCCGCGCTGTTGTTCTACGACCCCCGGGCAGATATCCAGGCGGACGAAGCCCCCCACCCGACGCTCAAAATCGACCAGTTGAAGGATTTCCTGCGCAAACGCGTCAAAGAAAACCCCTTCCCGCCCGAACAGGTCAAACGCATCCTCGATGTCCTGCCCAAAGAGAGCAAGGAATAAACCACACGCAGCCCAGGAAAACCCCTCAGCCCGCCAGGCTGGGGGGTTTTCCTTTCCAATTCATGGGTCAAGTGCTTCCAGCCTGGTGATTGAATTCAGACAACGAAAAGCCTATACTGGATTCAATCATCAGGATTTCGGTCAAATCCTGTCGAGAAAGGAAAATATGCCAAAAAAAGTTGGAAGCGTCGAATTATACATGGGCCCGCGCCAGTTGGGAGCCGGTGATAACCTGTTGCAAACGATCGTTGACTTCATCGACGGCGCGCAAAAACGGTTATACATCGCAGTCCAGGAATTGGATTCTCACCCCATCGCGGAAGCCATCATCCGCGCGAAACAGCGCAAAGTGCAAGTCAAAATCGTGCTGGAAGCAGATTACCTGATTGAAAAAAGTTCGCTTGCCGACCCGTTTTTGCCCGGCGGCGAATTCGAGCCAAACCGGATATTGCACGACGCCATCCTGCGCGCCCAAATCAAGGTCAATTCAGATTTCAACCCCCACATTTTCCATCAGAAATTCATCATCCGTGATGGAACATCCCTCCTGACTGGCTCTGCAAATTTCACTGACACCGATACATCGCAGAACCTGAACCACCTTGCCATACTCCATGACCCACGGGTGGCCAAAGTGTATGAAGCCGAGTTCGATGAAATCCAACAGGGGCATTTCGGCAGTTTGAACGAGGGGCATGACCCCAGACCCAAAGAGTACCTGGTTTCAGGAATCCGCGTAAAGACCTTGTTCGCGCCCGACCACAATCCCGAGATGGAAATCATGAAGCAGATTGCCAAAGCCAGGCAAAGGGTCGATTTCGCAATCTTCACCTTTGCGCAATCGTCAGGAATTGATGACCAACTTGCATTTGCCAGGGAAGCAGGCCGCAAAATTCGAGGGGCGCTTTTTAAATCCCAGGCCAACCAACAATGGTCGGTGAAAGAAACGTTGAAAACCGCTGGCTTGGAGCTCTACTTGATTCCCCGCAACGGCCTGCCCAATCCCAGGCCGCGAAAACTACACCATAAATTGATGGTTATCGATGAACAGTTGACGATTGTCGGTAGTTTTAATTACACAGGACCGGCCAACCAACTCAACGACGAGAACATCATTCTTCTGGGAGACCTGGATACCACTGACCCCGCCCTGATTGCCAGCCAGAAAGAGTTGGCGGCCTATGCCTTGGCCGAAATCGACCGCATGATTGATAAGTTTGGCGAACCAGCCTGATAGCCCCAGCCCTTTGACAAACAAGGGGCTGTTTTTTACGTTCGGCGATTGAAATCATGACAGTCTCCACTAACAACCCGGGACAGGCTGTGCTATGCTGGTATACGAATGTCATCTCACACACCGCAAAGGAGACTCCATGTTCAAAACCTTCCTCGAAGCGCGCAAGTACCTCGAAAGTCACGACATCCAGATGGTCGACATCAAATTCGCCGACCTGTGGGGACGCTGGCATCACCTGACCATCCCCTCCAGCCAGTTCACGCCCGATTTGATGGAACAAGGCATCGGCTTCGACGGTTCCGCCGTCGGGCTGAAATCGGTCAAATCGGGCGATATGGTGCTGGTTCCCGACCTTTCGACCGGCTTCATCGACCCCTTCTGGGAAGTTCCCACCCTTTCGTTCATCTCGTACACCCTCGAAGCCGACACGCACGCCATCTTCGGCAACGACCCGCGCAACATCGTCACCCGCGCCGAGCAATACATGAAAGAAACCGGCGTTGCTGACGAGAGCCGCTGGGGGCCGGAATTCGAATTTTATATTTTCGACAGCGTCAGTTACGAATACGGCATCAACCGCGCCAGTTACTGCCTGGAAAGCAAGGAAGCCGACTGGAACAGCGCCACCGGCGGACACGGTCACTACATCCCCCTGCACGGCGGCTACCACGCCATCCCGCCCAAAGACCAGCTCTATAACCTGCGCGCCGAGATGACCATCTACCTCGAGAAGATGGGCATCCCGGTCAAATATCATCATCACGAAGTCGGCGGGCCGGGGCAGTGCGAAATCGAAACCCCGATGATGACCCTGCTGAAAGCCTGCGACGCGACCATGCAGATTAAATACGTCACCAAAATGACCGCCCACAAGCGCGGGCAGACCGCCACCTTCATGCCCAAGCCGCTCTATGGCGAGGCTGGCAGCGGAATGCACTTCCACCAGCATTTGTTCAAAGAAGGCGTGAATGTGTTCTACGACCCCGACGGCTATGGCACGTTGAGCGAGACGGCGTGTTACTACATCGGCGGGCTGCTGCATCACGGCCCGGCGCTGCTGGGGTTCACCAACCCATCCACCAACTCCTACCGGCGGCTGGTTCCCGGCTTCGAGGCCCCGGTCAATGCCTTTTATTCGCTCGGCAACCGCTCGGCGGCCATTCGCATTCCAAAATACGCCAACCAACCCGAGACAGCCCGCTTCGAGTTCCGCCCGCCCGACGCCACCTGCAACATTTACCTGGCTCTGGCCGCCCAACTGATGGCGGGCATGGATGGCATCCTCAACAAAATCGACCCGACCGAGCGCGGCTACGGTCCCTTCGACAAGAACATCTTCGCCATGAGCGAGGCGGAACGCGCCCAAATCAAAGCCCTGCCGACCTCGCTCGACGAAGCCCTCGACGCGCTGGAAGCCGACCAGGCCTTCCTGACAACGGGCGGGGTCTTCAGCGAGGAGATGATTGCACAGTGGATTGATTACAAACGCAAGCACGAAGCCATCGAAATGCGCATGCGCCCCCATCCCTACGAAATGAGCCTGTATTTCGACGCATAACAGCAAAAATCATCTTTCGGTTTTTACCGGGTTGCTCAGTTTCCCCAAGCCTTCAATCTCGCAGACCACTTCATCCCCGTCCTTGAGAATTCCCACGCCCGCCGGGGTACCGGTGAAGAGCAGGTCGCCGGGTTCGAGGGTCATGACCGAAGAAACGAAGGCGATTAAGGTGTTGACGCTGAAGACCATGTCGCGGGTGGAGGCCATCTGGCGCGGCTGGCCGCTGACCCGGCAGGTGACGAGCGCGTCCGAAGGGTCGAAGTCGGTGTCAATCCAGGGGCCAAAGGAACAAAAGGTATCGAACCCTTTGGCGCGCGTCCACTGCCCGTCCGATTTTTGCAGGTCGCGGGCGGTGACATCGTTGCCGATGGTGTAGCCCAGGATAATATCGCGGGCCGTTTCGGCGGTGATGCGCCGCCCGCGCTTGCCGATGACAACCACCAGTTCCGATTCATGCTCCACCTGTTTGGATTGCGGCGGCAGGAGGATGGTTTCGCCGGGGCCAATCACGCTGGAAGGCGGCTTGAGGAAAATGAGCGGCACGTTTGGCACTTCGGCGTCGTGTTCGCGGGCATGTTCGGCGTAATTGCGTCCCACGCATACAATTTTCGAAGGTTGGCAGGGCGCCAGCAGGCGCGCTTCGTCGAGCGGAATATCGGCCTTCAGGCGGCGATACTCGCCAAAGGGGTTGCCCTCCATCGGGCCGACCTGTTCATCCAGCACCCAGCCATAGCGGGGAGCATCGGTCTTGAGTTGATATCGAACGATACGCATTGGGTCTCCATGCCTCGCCGCTTACTTCACGCTGACCAATTCCACATCGAAAACCAGCGTGGCATTGGGCGGGATGACGCCGCCCGCGCCGCGTTCGCCGTAGCCCAGTTCCGGCGGGATGGTGAGCGTGGCTTTGCCGCCGACCTTCATCAGCGCAATGCCTTCATCCCAGCCCTTGATGACGCGCCCGGTTCCCAGCGCAAAGGTTATCGGCTCGCCGCGCGAGTAGGAACTGTCGAAGACTTTGCCGTTCGTCAGTTTGCCGGTGTAATGCACGCTGACGGTCTTGCCGGCAACGGCCGGTTCGCCGGTCCCGGCTTCGGTTTCGGTGTACTCCAATCCAGAGGGGGTTTTCATGAGAGGACTCCTTTTGGGGGTGTTATATCATATTTTGCCGCATCGTTTTTGGCGCAAATCGCAGGGAATGATTGTATCCTTTTTCAGGAACTCCACGCTTTCCAGCCCAAGCCTTAACCCGAAGCGTAGCGAAGGGACAGGGCGGGAGGGGGCTACCTCCCCTCAATCAACCGCTCCACCGGCGATGGGTTGAAACAAGCGGTCAAGAGCCGCAAGCGACATCCGAGTGGCAAAAAAGCGGGTGGTCAGGCTGGACATGTTGGGACACGTCTGGAACCCGTTGAGAAGCCGGATCATTTGGCGGTATATCCGGCGCAACAGTGCCGCGTTTGTGCTGGGTCATTGGAAGACATTGCGCCGAAACGGCTTGTTAAGCGTCAAGTATTTGATGTGCCCGCCGAAATCAAGTTGGAAGTGACGGAGCATCAGGCAGAAGTGAAGTTCTGCCCTGGGTGCGGCACGGAAAAGTTGAAATCATGCACGACTTGTACGGGCAGCCGATCTCGAATGGCAGTCTTCCGGCGGTCAACGCAAGAATGGCTGAACAGGTGAAGCCGATGTGTGAAGCGATGCGTGAGTATCTCATCAAGACCGAAGCCCCTGTTCATTTCGACGAGACCGGCATGAAGATTTCTGG
>DAOUAZ010000219.1:0-2184 GCA_034432975.1 Anaerolineales bacterium
ACCGCCGCCGGGGCTTTGTTGGCGAAGTCGGAGCCGAGCAGTTTCTCCAGGCGGGCAATCTGCGCTTCGGCCTCGGCCAGCTCTTTCGTCAGGCGGGCGCGTTCCTCGGCAGGGTCAACCAGTTCGGCCAGCGGCAGGTAGATTTCCACGGAACCCGCCACCAGCGCAATGTGACCTTCGGGCTTGGTATCCAATGTCTCGTGGATGACCAGTTTCGATTCATCCAGGTTGGAAAGCGCGGCAATCACCCTGGCTTCCTGTTTGACCAGGCCGCTGGAATCTACGATAATGGCCGCCAATTTCAGGCCGGGCTTGACATTTTTCTCGGCGCGCAGGTTGCGGATGGCGCGAATCACCTCCTGCGCCTGCTCGAAACTGGCGATTTTCCCGGCTTCCCAGACTTCTTCGACGCGCGGCGCAGGCCAGCGGGCAATCATCAGCACTTCGGGCCAGTCTTTGGTTACGCCAGACAGCGCCGACTGCCGGGACGCATTGCGCAGGTGTCCCCAGAGTTCTTCGGTGACAAAGGGCATGAAGGGGTGCAGCAGGCGCAGGGAAATGTCGAATACTTTCAGCAGGGTTTCGGCGGTCTTGTAAGCGCGCGCGCCACCCTGGTTGAGCTGCTGTTTTGCAATTTCAAGATACCAGTCGGCAAAATCGCTCCACAGGAAGTCGTAGAGCATTTGACCCGCCTGTCCATACTGGAAGGTCTGGAACAACCGCTCGACATCGCGGACAACCTGTTGCAGGCGCGCCCAAATCCACGAGTCGGCCAGGGTCCATTCCAGGCCGCTGCCAGCCGACGATGGACGATGGTCTGTCACCTGTCGTCCATCGTCTGTTATGGCGGTCATCGCATTAATTACAAACCGTCCGGTGTTCCACAGTTTGTTGGCGAAGTTGCGGTTGGCTTCCACCTTTTTCAGGCTCAGGTTGGTGTCTTTGCCCGGAGTCGAACCCACCAGCAGGGTGAAACGCAGCGCGTCGGTGCCGAGGTCATCCATGACAATCAGCGGGTCGATGACGTTGCCGTAGGTTTTGCTCATCTTGCGGCCATGCTCATCGCGGATGAGACCATGCAGGTACACGGTATGGAAAGGCGCCTGCTCGGTGAACTCCAGCCCGCTCATAATCATGCGCGCCACCCAGAAGAACAGGATGTCGTAGCCGGTCTCCATGTAGGAGGTCGGGTAGAAATATTTCAGGTCGGGGGTTTCTTCGGGCCAGCCAAGCGTGGAGAAGGGCCACAGACCGCTGGAGAACCAGGTATCCAGCACATCCGGGTCTTGTTCGATGTTGGTCGAGCCGCAGTGGGCGCAGGCGGTTGGGTCTTCGCGGGCGCAGGTTTGCTTGCCGCAGTCGGCGCAGTACCAGACCGGGATGCGGTGTCCCCACCACAACTGTCGGCTGATGCACCAGTCCTGGATGTTTTCGAGCCAGTTGTAATAGACCTTCTCGAAGTGTTCCGGCACGATTTTGATGCCGCCATTTTTGACCGCCAGCAGGCCCTTTTCAGCCTGTTCCTGGATTTTGACAAACCACTGCTCCGAAATCATCGGTTCGACGATTTCGCCGCCGCGCTGTGAACGCGGCACGTTAAGGGTGTATGGTTCTTCCTTGATGGTCAACCCGGCGGCTTTCATGTCGGCCCACAGTTTTTTGCGCGCCTCGAATCGCTCCAGCCCCTGGTACGGGCCGCCGTTTTCGTTGACGCGCGCTTCCTTGTCGAGCATCGAAATAACCGCCAGCCCGTGCCGGTGGCCGATTTCGTAGTCGTTGGGGTCATGGCCGGGGGTGATTTTGAGCGCGCCGGTGCCGAACTCGCGCGCCACGTATGCATCCGCGATGACGGGGATTTCGCGTCCCAGGATTGGCACAATCACCTTGCGGCCAATGAATTTCTGGTAGCGTTCATCTTCGGGATGCACAGCCACGGCCGTATCGCCGAGGATGGTTTCGGGGCGGGTGGTGGCGACGGGGATGTATTCGCCCTCACCCCCATCCCCTCTCCCGGCGGGAGAGGGGGGCGCAAGGCGGTATTTGAAATAGTACAGCGTGCCGGGTTCTTCGGAATATTCCACTTCCAGGTCAGAGACGGCGGTTTTCAGGCCGGGACTCCAGTTAATCAGGCGCGGACCGCGATAGATTTTCCCGGCCTCGTACAGGCGCACAAAGGCCTCGCGC
>DAOUAZ010000220.1:0-15714 GCA_034432975.1 Anaerolineales bacterium
TGATAATTTGTCCGCAGGATTGCTCTTGTTCGCTTAGCAGCGTTCGATTTGCGTTAGACTCCATCTTGACCTTCCTCGGTTTTGGCTGGCGTGTAAACCCCCAATTTACCGAAGGAGGTCTTTGTTTGCAAGCATCCGCGACTTCAAGAAAGGCGTGTCGATGAAAACGAGAATCGGGCAGCCTTTCCTATTTTGGCACAGGAAGCGCTTCTTCATGTACAATTAAACACATCAAGCCTGATTTCATCCTTTGGAGTGCGCATGGCGCGGATTTATACGCTGGTCAATCAAAAAGGCGGGGTGGGAAAAACCACCACCGCCATTAACCTGGGAGCCTGCCTGGCGAAGTTTGGGCAGAAAGTCCTGATTGTCGACCTCGACCCGCAGGCCAACGCCACCTCCTGCCTGGGGGTGGATAAACGAACGGTCAAGCATGGCACGTATGAAGTCCTGCTCGGCCTGGCCCCGGCCGCGGGCAGCCTGTTGGCGAACCCCGACCTGAAACTCTCGCTCCTGCCATCCTCCCCGGCCCTGGCTGGCGCGGAGGTGGAACTGGTGGAGGCCGATTCGCGTGAATCGCGCCTGCGGCGTGCCTTGGAACCGCTTGCCGAACGTTTCGACTATATCCTGGTCGATTGCCCGCCCTCCCTCAGCCTGCTGACCGTCAACGGGCTAATGGCCGCCCGTGACGGGGTCATCATCCCGGTACAGTGTGAATACCTGGCGTTGGAAGGACTTGGGCAGTTGATATCCACTCTTCAGCGGGTTCGCGCTTCCATTTTTCCCGGCCTGAACGTGCGCGGCGTGGCCCTGACCATGTACGATGCCCGCGCCAACCTTTCGACCGATGTGGTTGGCGAGGTGCGCAAGCACTTTCCCGGGCAGGTCTTCCATGCGATTGTGCCGCGCTCGGTGCGTCTGGCCGAAGCCCCCTCCTATGGCCTGCCGATTTCCACTTACGCGCCCCATTCCACCGGGGCCCAGGCCTACGAAGCCCTGGCGCGCGAGGTGCTGGCGGGGGATGGGATTATGGTAGAGGAGTCAGCCCATGCCTAAACATAGCGGCCTCGGCAAAGGATTGGACGCCCTCATCCCCGGCGGGTTTGCGCCGGGGACGTTCCCCAGCGCGGAAGCGGCTGGTTCCGGTGTATTGAATGTCCCGGTCGAAAAAATCATCCCCAACCCGCGCCAGCCGCGCTCGCGCTTCGACCCGGCCGCGCTGGAGGAGTTGGCAGCCTCCATTCGGGAGCATGGAGTCATCCAGCCCTTGCTGGTCAGCCGCGATGGAAATAGCGGCGGCTACGTTCTCATCGCCGGGGAGCGCCGCTGGCAGGCTGCAAAACTGGCCGGGCTGGCCGCAGTGCCGGTCATTGCGCGTCAGACTACCGACCTGGAGCGGCTCGAGCTGGCGCTCATCGAAAACCTCCAGCGCGCCGACCTGAACCCGCTCGAAGAAGCCAATGCCTATCGCCAGTTGAGCGAGGAATTCCGCCTGTCGCACGAGGAGATTGCCAGCCGGGTGGGAAAAAGCCGCGTGGCCGTCACCAACACCCTGCGGCTGCTGAAACTGCCCGAAGCCGCGCAGCAAGCCCTGGTGGATGGAATCATCTCGGAAGGACACGCCCGCGCCCTGCTCGGCTTGACCAACCCGCTGGCCCAGGAAGCCGCGCTGAAAAAGGTGCGCGACAACGACCTGACCGTGCGCCAGACCGAGGAACTGGTCAACAAGATGAAAGGCGAAAAACCCGCCCCAACGCCCCAACCCGCCCCCTCGCCCGATGTAAAAGAATTGCAGGAACGCCTGGAAGCCAGCCTGGGAACCAGGGTCAACCTGAAAACCAACCAAAAAGGCGGCGGGGTGCTTTCGCTGCATTATTTCTCGAACGAAGAACTGGATGCCATCCTGGCCCGCCTGCTGACGGATTAAACGGTAACAGACCTGACAGTCCTGCAAGGGAAAGTCAGGTCTATCATTTGTTTAGGGCGTGCAGTTATTTCATGTTGTAAAAACATCTTGTTTATGCGATAATTGCATAAAGAAGGTCCAAGAATGCTCACCAGCCAACCTTTATTGTTCGAAGTCGAAGCACAACGAATTTTCCCCAAGCCATTCCTGAAATGGGCGGGCGGGAAATCCCATGATTCGAGGAATTGGTTCCCGCCAACTATGTACGATAATTGTGTCACCCCCACCACAAAGGCACAATCAGGTCCTGCTTATGGGGCGATTGTGTTTCATGCAATTTCTGCATAAACAATATGGCTATGACTGATTCTGCAAACCAGATTGCGATGAAACTGCGTGAAGCCCGCGAGGCTTTGGGTTTAAGCCAGGAGGAAGTTGCTGCCAAATTGGCCAAAACGCAATCGTATGTTTCTCGCTGCGAAACCGGAAACAGGCGGCTAGATGTTTTTGAGCTCGAAGCATTCGCCAGGCTTTATAGCAAACCACTTGCCGATTTTCTCCCATCCGAGTCATAGCAGGAAAGAAAATGCCCGCTATCTATACCATCGTCAGTGCTGCCACGTTCAGGTAGGCGAGAAAACCTATGAAACTCCTCCACAACGCCCGCAGTTACACCCTCGACCCCTCCCAGCCAGTCGTTTCGACGCTGGTCATCGATACTCACGGTCAAATCGTTGCGATTGGCGGCGAAGAATTGCTTGAGTCTTTCCCTTCCGCGCAACGCGAAGACCTGGGCGGAAGGGTCATCCTGCCCGGCCTGACCGATGCCCACATCCACCTGATGCACTATGCCCTCGGCCTGCAAAAAGTGGACGTGGAAACACCTACCAAGGCCGAAGCCCTGCGCCGGGTGGCCGAACGGGCCGCTAAAACCCCGCCCGGTCAGTGGATTCTCGGTCACGGCTGGCAGCAAAACGACTGGGACGGTGAATTCCCGACTGCCGCCGAGTTGGATGCCATTGCTCCCGACAAACCGGTCTACCTGACCGCCAAATCGCTGCACGCCGCCTGGGCCAACTCCACCGCCCTTCGGATGACAGGAATCGGCCCCGGCGCGCCCGACCCGTTCAACGGGAAAATCGTCCGGGACGAGAAAGGCCAGCCGAACGGCATCCTGCTCGAGACGGCGATGGGTCTCATCGAAGAGAAACTGCCCCAGCCGACGATTGGCGAGGCGGCCGACGCCATCGAATCTGCCCAGCCCATCCTGTTTCAGATGGGATTGACCGGCGCGCACGATTTCGACTACCGCCCCTGCTTCATGGCCTTGCAGCAACTCGACGCCGAAAAACGCCTGAAACTGCGCGTCACCAAAAGCATCCCGCTCGACCTGCTCGACCATGCGCGCGGGCTGGGGCTGCGCACCGGTTTCGGCAGCGACCGCCTGCGGATTGGCATGGTCAAGGCCTTTATGGATGGCGCGCTCGGCCCGCGCACCGCGGCAATGTTCGCCCCCTACTTGAACGAACCGGGAAATCAGGGTATCCTGAATATGGATAGCGAAGAACTGTTCGAGCATGGCCGCCAGGCCGCCGATTCCGGCCTGGGTATGACCGTCCACGCGATTGGCGACCGGGCCGTTCATGAAGTGCTGGATGGCCTGGAGCAGCTGCGCCGCTACGAACGTGAACGCGGACTGCCGGCCCTGCGCCATCGCATCGAACACGTCCAGGTGATTCACCCGGACGATGCGGCGCGGCTTGGGCAACTGGGCGTCATCGCATCCATGCAGCCGATTCACGCTACATCGGACATGTTCGCCGCCGACCGCTACTGGGGCGAGCGCGCCCGCCTGGCGTATGCCTGGAAGACGCAGTTGCAGGCCGGCGCGGTGCTGGCCTTTGGCTCCGATGCCCCGGTCGAAAGCCCCAACCCCTTTTGGGGCCTGCACGCCGCCATCACGCGCCGCCGCATCGACGGCGCGCCCGGCCCCGAGGGCTGGTATCCTGAACAAAAATTGTCCTTCCAACAAGCCCTGGCAGGCTATACCTTCGGCGCGGCCTATGCCGCCGGGCTGGAAAATCGCCGCGGGCGGCTCTCTGCCGGGTTCGACGCCGATTTGATTGTCCTGGAGAAAGACCCCTTCATGCGCCCGGTGGATGAAATTTACGCGATGAATTCCTCGGCAACCATGATTGCCGGGGAATGGGTCTGGCAAGCCTGAGAGGAATCTATGAGTGGACAAACGTTAATCAGTCCCGAGGTGTTGGTGCCGCGCCTGGGCGAGCAATTGGTGGAGGCGAGTCTGCTGACTTCAGGGCAATTGAAACAGGCCCTGGAGTACCAAAAACAATCCACCGCCGCCGGGAAGCCCATCCTGCTCGGGCACGCCATCGTGGAACTCGGCTTCCTGGACCGCCCCAGCCTCGACCGGGCCGTAACCGAGCAAATCCTGCGCCTGCGCGCCGCGCTGGAGGATGCCAACCGCAACCTGGAAGAACGCGTCCAACAACGCACGGCAGAGTTGGAAGAAGCCCTGCGCAAACTTTCAGAACTGAGCCAGTTGAAGGCCAATTTCGTCGCCAACATCTCCCATGAATTGCGCACCCCGCTGACGCACATTCGCGGCTACCTGGAACTAATGCAGAGCAAAACTCTCGGCCCGCTGACCCCCGACCAGTCCAAGGCAATGGATGTCTCGCTGCAATCCACCTCCCGGCTGCAAAACCTCATCGAAGACCTCATCCTGTTCTCGCTGGCAGCGCGCGGCGAAATGACCCTGACCCTGGCGCCGGTCGAGTTTCAACAGGTGGCGCAAAGGGTGGCTGCTCATGCCCAGTCCAAGGCCGAAAACCAGCAGGTGACGCTGGCTGTAACCATTTCGCCGCAGGTGACGTTTGTGAAGGCCGACCAGCAGAAAATCAGTTGGGTGCTGACCCACCTGCTCGATAACGCCATCAAATTCACCAAACCCGGCGGGCAGGCCCGGCTGGAGGTTTCCCTGGAATCTTCGCAGGAGCGGTCGGTACGCATCGTGGTTGCCGATACAGGCATCGGCATCCCGAAAGAACGAATTGGGGAGATTTTCGAACCGTTCCACCAGTTGGATGGTTCACCCACCCGGCGGTATGGTGGAACCGGGCTGGGGTTGGCGCTTGTCCGCGAAATCGTCGAAGCGCATGGCGCGCATATCGATGTAAAATCTGAAGTAGAGAAGGGAACGGTTATCTCCTTTTCACTTTTAGCAGCCAAAGGGGACGAATTCTAATGACCGAAGAACACATTCCTGACATCCTGGCCCTGGCCGAAGCAGTAACGCAGAAACCCGATTGGAAACAAGCGCTCGATTCGGTGATGGCGGTTGTTCGTTCGGTCTTCCTGTTCGACAACCTGGCGTTGTATATCCTGGAGAATGGTTCGACCGAACTGACGGAAATTGCCTATGCCCGCGCGATAGGACGCGGCCAGAGCGCGGGCGCGGATGCCGCCTGGGGCGTGGAAATTGCCAGCCAGGTGATTGCCCGCAAGGAAATGGTGGTGCAGGCGCCCGATGCGCCGCCTTCGCGCGAAAACCGGATTACCGAGCCGTTCCTGCTGGGGATGCCATTGCGCACCTATACCGGCCTGCTGGGAGCAGTGGTTTTCGTCCGCTTCGGCGGACCGGAGTACACCCCGCCCCAAATCCAGCGCGCGCAGTATATCGCCACCCAGTTCTCGGCCCTGTTCGTGCGCAAGAAACTCACGGAAGAAGTCGAAGCGTTGGAAAACGCCCGCCGCCTGCTGGAGATGCAGGAGGACTTCATTGCCACCATCTCGCACGAACTGCGCACCCCGTTGGGTTTCATCAAAGGCTACACCACCACCCTGCTGCGCAAAGACACCAGTTGGGATGAAGACACCCGTCGCGAATTCTTGCAAATCATCGACGAAGAAACCGACCACCTGAACGAGTTGATTGAGAATGTGCTGGAATCGGCCCGCCTGCAAAGCAATACCCTGCCCATGCGTTTCCAGCCGGTACGCCTGGACGCTGTCATCCGCGATACGCTGGTACGCAGCCAGGCGCGTTACAAGGACATGAAAGCCCGGCTCGATTTTTCCATCGCTCCCACCATCATTGCGGATAGCGTGCGCATTGCGCAAGTCCTCGAGAATTTGTTCAGCAATGCCAACAAATATGCGCCGGGCGCGCTTGTTACAATTTACCTGACGCAGAGCAAGGATTTTTACCGTATTCGCTTTGCCGATGCCGGAACGGGCATTCCGCCAGAGTATGTTCCCCACTTATTCCAGCGTTTCTACCGCGTACCGGGCCAGGGAGGCTCCGGTTCTGGGCTGGGCCTGTTCATCTGCAAGCAAATCATTGAGGCGCATGGCGGAAAAATCTCGGTCGAATCAACCCTGGGGAAGGGAACGACTTTCATTATCGACCTTCCCGTCACCACTCAAAAACCAGGAGGCTGACATGTCAAAAATACTCGTAGTCGATGACGAACCGCGTTACCTGCGCCTGCTCGAGGCCAACCTGCGTACCGAAGGGTACGATGTGATTACCGCTATCGATGGGATGCAGGCGGTCGAGACCTTTACCGCCAACCCGGTCGAACTTATCCTGATGGATGTGATGATGCCCAAACTGGATGGGTTTGCCGCCTGTCAGCGCATCCGCGAGTTTTCCAATGTCCCCATCATCATCCTGACGGCCAAAGGCGAGGAGCAGGACCGCGTACGCGGACTCGACCTGGGCGCCGATGATTACCTGGTCAAGCCTTTTTCGGCCACCGAACTGCTGGCGAGGGTGCGGGCTGTGCTGCGCCGTTCGCAAGTCTCGAAAGAAGTCAGCCAGAATCGTTTCTTCGAACACGGCAACCTGCGCATCGATTTTGCGCGTGCTGAAGTCTGGCGCGGCAACCAGCCCATCTTCCTCTCGGCCACCGAGTACCGCCTGCTGCTCCAGTTTGCGCACAATGTCGGCACGGTACTGAGCGCCGAAGACTTATTGACCAGTGTCTGGGGTCCGGAATATCGAAGCGACAAGGAAATCTTGTGGGTGAGCATCGCCCGCTTGCGTCAAAAACTCGAAGACGACGCCCACGCTCCCAAACACATCGTTACGCGCTCTGGCCTGGGATACCTGATGCCTCCCACAGAAAATTAAACCCGGAGATTGGCGTGCAAGAAACACAACCAGTATTTACAGTCCTCGTCATCGACCCAGACCGGCGCAGTTGCCAGTTCCTGGGAAACCTGTTGACCCAAAAAGGGTACCTGGCTCAGACCACTACATCGGCCAAGGAGGGCTATATCATTGCGCTCCGTGACCGGCCCGATGTCGTTATTTTCGACCCGGCCCTGGCCGATATGCCCGCCCTGGAACTGGTGCGCAGGTTGCGCGGCGACAAGCGCACCAGCGGCGCGCTGCTGGTAGCGCTGACGGCCACTTCTCAATCAGAGCATTTGGGAGAATTGCTGGCGGCCGGCTGTAACGAATACCTGGTCAAATCGCAGGAAGCCATCGAGCGCATCTTTGCCATCCTGACCGAAACTGACGCCCTCATGAACGAAACCCGGCCCATTGGCGGGGTGAAACGGACAAACCTGGGCGGTGTGCTGGTGGTTTTCCTGAGCGCCAAAGGCGGCGCCGGCACGTCCTCGATGTGCGCCAACGTTGCCCAAGTTTTGGGCGAAACACATCCTGAAAGGGAAATGGCGGTGATTGACCTGGTGCTGCCGATCGGCTCCATCGGCCAGATTGTGGGCTACCAGGGAGAATTCAACCTGCTCGAGGCAGCCAGGAAGCCGTCCGAAGAACTCGACCCCGATTTTTTGCGGCGCGTGACGGCGCCTCTCGAAACCTGGGGATTTCGCCTGCTGGCGGGCATCCCTGACCCTGAATCATCCAATGCGCTCGATGCCAGCCGCATTCCGGCCATCATCGAAACCTACCGCCGCGCCTTCGATGTCGTTTTTGTTGACCTGGGGCGTTCCCTTTCGCGCATCAGCATGCCCATCATCCTGCAAGCCGATGTGATTGTGATGGTTACCGCCTCCGACATGGCAACTGCCACCCTCACACAAACCGTTTGGAAATACCTCGAGGAGAAGGGGGTAGCGCAGCGCAACGTGTATGTTCTGCTCAACCGGGCCGTGGGGCTGGAAGGGGTCAGCAAGAGCGATGCCGAAAAAATTATTGGCCTGCCCATCCAGGCCACCATCCCCTACATGGGCGCGAACTTCAGCCTGGCGAACAACCAGCACCTGCCCGTCCTGCGAAAGATGCCCAACGATACCGCCGCCATGATGATTGCCCAGGTCTCGCGGCAAATCCTTGAAACTGCTTACCAAAACCGCGCTTGAACACAGGGAAAGGAGTCACAATGAGCCTCGAGTTCAACGAAAAAGGGAAATACTTTACCGACATCATCTCCAAAGTGGCTGTGCCGGCCATCATCCAGACCACGCTGCATCGCATCGAAGGGTGCATCCATGTGCGGCTCGACGGGCGCGTCAAAGACGAACTGGACCAGAACCAGCCTTTCCTGGCGGTTACGGGCGCCAAAGTCTACGGCGCGGATGGCGCGCTGCTGCACCAGGCCGATTTTATGACCGTTGCGCGGGCGCAAATCGTCTGGGTCATTCCAAGTGATGACACGGCGTATGGCGAAGGAGAGCGGCCATGACCCTGCTTTCACCCTCGCCCGCCCAGGGGCTCTCGTCAGCAGATTTACTCAAACTAAAACATTTTGTCTCTGATAGCCTGACGCGTGAACTGGAAAGCGAAAACCCGCCCTACGACCAGCGCGAAGCATTCGTGCGCCAAAAACTGGCCGAGGTGTTTGGCCGCCTGAAGGCCAGCGTTCCAGATTCCATTCGCCAGCAAATTACCCGGGAGGTGATGGACGAGGTGCTGGGTTACGGGCCCATCCAGTCGCTCCTGAACGACCCCGATGTCAGCGAAGTGATGGTCAATGGCCCCAAAAAGGTCTATGTCGAAAAAAAGGGCAAACTGACCAAAACCGGCGTCACCTTCGAGAACGATAACCACGTCATTCGAGTCATCGAGCGCATCGTCCTGCCGCTCGGTCGCCGCATCGACCCGGATTCCCCCACCGTAGATGCCCGCCTGCCCGATGGCTCGCGCGTCAACGCGATTGTGCCGCCCGTCGCGCTGGATGGTCCTTCCATCACCATCCGCAAATTCCGCCGCGATAAACTGACCATGCAGCAACTGATTGAGTATGGCTCCATTACCCCGCAGATGGCCGAATTCCTGAAAGCCTGCGTCATCAGCCGCCTGAATATCGTCATCTCCGGCGGAACCGGCTCCGGTAAAACCACCCTGCTCAACGTCCTTTCCGGGTTGATTCCTGAAGACGAGCGCATCGTCACCATCGAAGACGCCGCCGAACTGCAACTCCAGCAGGACCATATCGTCCGCCTCGAAACCAAACCTGCCAGCCTGGAAGGCAAAGGCCAGGTGACGATTCGAGACCTGGTGCGCAACGCCCTGCGTATGCGCCCCGACCGGATTGTGGTGGGCGAATGCCGGGGCGGCGAAACCCTCGACATGCTCCAGGCCATGAACACCGGCCACGATGGTTCGCTCACCACCCTGCATGCCAATACCCCGCGCGATGCGCTCTCGCGCCTCGAAACGATGGTCCTGATGGCCGGCATGGATCTGCCCGTCAAGGTCATTCGCCAACAAGTCTCTGCCGCCATCGACCTGATTGTCCAACAAACCCGCCTGAAGGACGGCTCGCGCAAAGTAACCGCCATCAGCGAGGTGGCCGGCATGGAGGGCGATACCATCGTCCTGACCGATATCTTCCGCTTCGAGCAAACCGGCCAGACGCCGGACGGTAAAATCATCGGCCAACTCAAGCCGACCGGTATCCGCCCGTTGTTTACGCCTCGTCTCGAAAACGCCGGTTTCAAACTGCCGCCCGAAGTCTTTGGCGCCAACGTAGCCGACATGCTCCGGCGTAGATAGAACCTCTCGTGTATAATGCGTAATGCGGGGTTCATTCCGCAGTCAACCACCCGAAACGGATAAGCCCATGAGTTTTCAAGCCCAAATCGCCATCCGTACCCGCAAACTGGGCGTCCTGATTCGTGACGCGCGCCTGGCAGCCCGCCGTAACATCACCGAGACGGCCAGGGCGATAGGAATCACCGTTGCCTTGCTGCGCGCGTATGAAGAAGGCCGCAAGGCGCCCTCCCTGCCCGAGTTGGAAGTGCTGGCCTATTACCTGAACCTGCCCATTCGGCACTTCTGGAGCAGCCAGGCGCTCTCTGACGATGCCCCGCGCACCGAACCGCTCGACCTGACCCGTCTGGCAGCCCTGCGGCATCGAATCATTGGCACGCTCTTGCGCCAAAAGCGAATGCAGGCCAATCTCTCACTCAAAGGACAGTCTGTCGAAACGGGATTGCCCGTCTCGCGCATCACGGCCTATGAGCTGGGCGAGCGCCCCATCCCCCTGCCGGAGCTGGAAGTGATTTTGTCGGTGCTGGGCGGGCGGGTCGAGTCGTTTTTCGACCAGAACGGCACCGTCGGCCAGTGGATGAATGAGCAGGAAGCCATCAGCGCCTTTATGAAACTGTCGCCAGAAATGCGCGCCTTTGTTTGTATGCCTGTCAACCTCCCCTATCTCGAACTGGCCCATAAACTGAGTCAACTTTCCACCGAAAAACTGCGCTCGGTGGCAGAGGGTTTACTTGATATTACGCTTTAACGAGGTGATATGAGCGAAATCGTTCCGAAGTCCCTGACTGACGACGCAGTCAAGGCCTACCAGGAAGGAAATTATGAAAACGCGGCGCGCCTGTTTGGCGAGGCCGCGTCTGCTTTTATGGAACTGGACAATCCGTTGGATGCCGCCGAGATGAAAAACAACCAGAGCGTGGCCTGGCTGCAAGCCCGCAACCCTGGCGCGGCCTGGGAAGCGGCGCGCGGCACGGCCAGCATCTTTGCCGGAGCGGGTGATTCGCGCCGGGAAGGGATTGCCTATGGTAACGAAGCCGCCGCGCTCCAGGCATTGGGACGCGCCAACGATGCGCTGGAAAAATACCGGCTGGCCTCCGCAGCCTTCGAGCGCGCCGGCGAAGGCGAAATGCGCAATATGGTCATGCAAGCCATGACCGGCATCGAACTCAAACGCGGAAAAGTCATGGACGCCCTGCTGACGATGCAAATCGGGCTCTCTGGCGTCAAGCACCCCACCCTGAAACAGAAAATCTTGCTGGCCTTATTGCGATTCAAGGCATGGTAACCACCCACTTTGCCATCCGCCAGGCGCTGCCCGCCGACCAGTCGCGCATTGCGAACCTGATGTACTTCGAGACCCAGGTTCACCGTCATCTCGACTGGCGCACGCCGCTCGATTGGCTGGGCGCGCCGGAATATTGGGTATTGGAACAATACGGAACGACCTCCGCCGTCCTGGCCTGCCCTCCTGACCCTGAAAACGCTGCCTGGCTGCGCCTGTTTGCCGCCTCGGCCTCCGTTTCATTGCCGCAGGCCTGGCGCGCCCTATGGGATGTTGCCCAGGGCAGCCTGCGCGGGCGCGGGTTGACGGCAGCGGCTATCGTTATGCACAACTGGCTGGGCGAGTTGTTGCGAGATTCCGGGTTTAGCGAACACCAGGAGGTCATCACCCTTGCCCAAAACGGCGATCCTTTTCCCTGGCAGGCCAACCTACGCCGCCTCGCCATCCGTTCGATGGCGCGCGAGGACCTGCCGTTCGTCGCCGCCCTGGATTCCGCCTCGTTTGCCCCGCTCTGGCAGAACTCCCAGCCTTCCTTGCAGTATGCGCTTTCGCTGGCCGAGATTTCCACCGTCGGCGTGCTGGATGGGGAAATCGTCGCCTACCAGATGAGCACCCGCAACCCGTTTGGGGCGCATCTGGCCCGGCTGGCAGTCCATCCGCGGCAGCAGGGAAAACGTTTCGGGTATTTGATGGCGCAAGACTTGTTGCAAAAAATTCAGGCCCAAGGGCTTACCCGGCTTACTGTGAATACCCAGCGCGACAACGCCGCCTCGCTGGCGCTCTATGAAAAAATTGGATTCAAACGCACCGGAGAACACTATTACGTCTTTACTCGTACCATATCGTGAAGGGGAAACATGTCCCGGCCTGATTCTGTGATTGTCAATGGCATCGTCCGCCAGGCGCTTGTCTCGGCAGAAGAAGTCATGGGCGCCAACGGCCTGCATGCCGTCCTGCGCGCCAGCGGATTGGAACGCTACATCGGCAGCCTGCCGCCCAACGACCTCAGCCCCGCCATCCAGACCTCCGATTATGCCCGGCTCATCCTGGCTATCGAAGAATTTTACGGCCGCGGCGCAAAAGGCATCCTGCGGTGCATTGGGCGGGCCTCCTTCCAATATGGCGTGCGCGAACAGGCCGCCTTGCTGGGCGTGGCCGGGGTAGCGCTCGAACTGCTGCCTGAAAAACAACGCATCAAGTTCATCCTCAACGGCATGGCAAACGCCCTCAAGAAACCCAACCCCGAAGTCGATGCCTGGGTGGATGAACAGGGTGACAACCTGGCCTGCATCGAACGCACCTGCGCGATTTACTGGAGCCGCCAGAGCGAGCAGCCGCTTTGCAGTTTGTACGTTGGCTCGGTTGGCGAAGCCGCCCTGTGGGCTGCCGGGGTCGAACGCGAAATCATCGAAACCCATTGCCTCGCCCGGGGCGATGAATATTGCCGCTTTGAAGTAGGAGCTGTCAAATCGTGAAAGAACCGCATTCCCAAATCCTCCCCATTCGCTTTTTCCGGCAATTCCTGGATGTCCTGACCGACGAATTGGGGAACGACGCCCTAGTCTCGATTCTAGAAAAAGCCACCCTGCCGGCCGATTTGGTCGACCCGCAGGCCGTTTCCCGTTATAACACCGCTACTGCCGCCGAAACCTACGCCCGCATCCAGCATGCCATGCGTTTTTATTATGGGCGCGGCGCGCGCGGCACTTTAATTCGCATTGGACGCCTGCTCTGGCCGCGCCTGCTCGAAACAGCCTCCCTCGTCGAGAAGACCCAGGCCCAGATTGCGCGCACCCTGCCGCCCACAATGCGCATGAAACCCACCCTCGAACTGCTGGCGCGTTTCATGCGCGAACATCCCGAAAGCGTCACCGTCCACACCCTCGACCTCGACCTGCTTCTGGTAGACCGCGCCGGGGCGGTCACGGTCGAACAGCAGGAAGTCGCTCCCATCTGTTATGTCACCGTCGGACTGGTACAGGAAGCCCTGTTCTGGGCCTCGGGCCGCGAGCATGACGTGGAAGAGCGCGCCTGCCGCGCTGCCGGAGCCCCGCAGTGCGAGTTCAAAGTGACGGTGGTGAAATAAAAAACTGCGCGGGCGTGTACGTCCTGCGGACCCGGGTAAATGTTGGAGTTCCATAATAGCTCCCCGTCGGCGCATCCCCGCCCCCTCCCCAAACTGGTACAATCCAGCATCATGGAATTCAAACTGCATACAACCTTCGACCTGCCCGCCGACGAATGGAACGCCCTCGCCGAAGCAGGCATTCTCAACGCGCCCTTCCTGCGCCACGAATACCTCTCCACCTGGTGGAGTACGCGCGGCGGCGGCGAATGGCCCCAAGATAAAACGGCGCTGTGCCTCGTTAGCGCCCGCGAAAACGGGAAACTTGTGGGCCTGGCCCCGCTCTTTTATGCCGTGAACCGCGACGGCCTGCCCGCCCTGCTCTTGGTGGGCAGCATCGAGATTTCGGACTACCAGGATTTGATTGCCGGCCCCGAACATCATGCCGCCTTCATCACTGGCCTGCTCGACTGGCTGGATGCGAACGCCCCGCTGCCCTGGTCGCTGCTCGACTGGTACAACCTGCCTGAAACATCTCCCACGTTAAAGGCCCTGAAAGATGAATCCGTTAAACGCGGCTGGACTTACGCTGAAGAAACTTACCAGCCCTCGCCCTCCATCCCCCTGCCCGGCAATTTCGAGACCTACCTGAGCGGAATCGACAAAAAGCAGCGCCACGAAATCCGCCGCAAAATGCGCCGCGCCGAGGAAAGCGGACGGGATGCGCGCTGGTACATCGTCGAAGACGAGGCGCAACTCGATAGTGAAATGGACGGCTTCCTATGCCTGATGGCGCAAGACCCCGAAAAAGCCGCCTTCCTGACCGATGTCATGCGTTCCCAAATGAAAGCCAGCGTCCACGCCGCTTTCCTGGCTGGGTGGCTGCAACTGGCCTTCCTGGAAGTGGACGGCGAAAAAGCCGCCGGATACCTGAACTTCGATTACGACAACAAAATCTGGGTCTACAATTCCGGCATCGACCCGCGCTTCCGTGACCTTTCGCCCGGCTGGGTGCTGCTCGGCCATCTGCTGCAATGGGCCAACGACCACAAACGCCGCGAGTTCGACTTCATGCGCGGGGACGAGGACTACAAATACAAATTTGGGGCCGAAAACCGGCATGTAATGCGCGCGCGGGTGGGCCGGGACTCCAAAGTCTCCTGACTTTGGAGTTTTGCGTTAAGGCTACGAAGGTCGGGAGACTTTCGACTCCGTCAGCCGGTTTCGGTGTATCATAAAAATATTCCAACGGAGGCAACTATGCGAGATTTGACCAATGAAATCGTCGAATTTATCCGCCGCACCTCCAGCGACCTGCCCGCGGACGTGGAGGAACGCCTGCGGGCGGCGGTGGACAGGGAATCGCCCGGCTCGGCGGCGCGCGGCGCAATGGAGACCATTCTCAAAAACGTGGAACTCTCCCGCAAGAATTCCACGCCCATCTGCCAGGATACCGGCACGCCGATTTTCTACGTCCACTCCCCCGAAGGCTATAGCACCCGCAAACTGCGCCAGATGATTCGGGACGCGATGGTGATTGCCACCCAAAAGTCGTACATGCGCCCGAATGCGGTCGATGCCATTTACGATAAGAACAGCGGCAACAACCTGGGCGGCGAGGATTTCCCCTACATTCACTTCGAGGAAGTCGATGCCGGGGAACCGCTGACCATCGAGTTGATGCTCAAGGGCGGCGGCTGCGAAAACGTCGGGGCGCAGTATTCGCTGCCGAACAACGCCCTCGGCGCGGGGCGCGACCTGGCCGGGGTGCGGAAAGTCGTCCTCGACGCAGTCCAAAAAGCCCAGGGACAGGGCTGCGCGCCGGGCATCCTGGGCGTGGCCATCGGCGGCGACCGCGGGTCTTCCTACATCAAATCCAAAGAAATCCTGTTCGGCAAAATTGGCGAGCGCAACGCCGACCCCGAAGTGGCCGCCCTCGAAGAACGCCTGACCGATGAATCCAACCAGTTGGGCATTGGCCCGATGGGCTTCGGCGGCCAGACGACGGTCATCGACACCAAAATCACCGGGCTGCACCGCCTGCCGGCCAGTTATTTCGTATCGGTTTCGTACATGTGCTGGGCCTACCGCCGCCGCAAGATGGTGGTGAAGGGCGAGGAAGTCATCTACGATTGATACCAGACGATGGACGATAGACAACGGACGATAAAAACGGTCGATGGTCTGCGGTCTATGGTCGAACAGGAGACATCTATGAAAAAAATTCAACTCCCCGCCAGCGACGAAACCATCCGCGAATTGCGCGTGGGCGAGCCGGTGCTGCTGAACGGCGTGATGGTGACCGGGCGCGATGCCGCCCACAAATGGATGATAGAAACTTTTGTTAAGAAAACCAAAGCGCCGCAGGGCGATGATTTGCAGGTTTACGAAGAACTCAAGAAACTGCTGGACGGCGGCGTGATTTATCACTGCGGGCCGGTCGTCAGCGGGTTGGATACCAAAGACTACAA
>DAOUAZ010000221.1:0-4538 GCA_034432975.1 Anaerolineales bacterium
CACGGCCACGCGCTCGGCGACGCCAACGTTCACGGTTTTACCGCCTACCAATACGCCAACGGCCACCCCGACCCGTACGCGGACGCCTACCCCTACGAAGCAGCAAATCGGTTGAGGGCGTTCAATCACCAAGCAAGCAACAGGGCAGCGGGAGGAAATCTCCTCCCGCTGTTTTTTTGTTGTATAATGGGCAAAATTCGGAAGCAGGAGGTGAACGGATTTAATTTTGTCTTGGGGAAAGACAGCGCATGGTCCTGGAATAATCACAAATGATTTGCAGGATGACGAGGAGGAGGGTTCTCCATCGCAAAATGGAGTTAACTGCCAGCCGATGGTCGAGTAGGACGAAGTCCGTATCGAGACCATCGGCTGGCAGGAAAATCGAATGTTCAGCGGAAGCCCTCCGGGGAGCCAGACCCCGAAACTCTTTCCCTCCAGTAATAAACCAACCAGACAACCCTGCGCGGGCAACCGGGCAGGCAAAACGGGCGGAATGGCAGCGTAGGACAGGATTTATCCTGTCCTGTAAAAGACAGGATAAATCCTGTCCTACAAAAAAACCTGGAGGAACAAACTATGTGTGGAATCGTTGGCTATATCGGCCCGCGCGACGCGACGCCGATTATTCTCAATGGCCTGAAACGGCTGGAATATCGCGGCTACGACTCGGCTGGCGTGGCCGTCGTCCAAAATGGCGGAAATGTCCCCGGAGCGCAGCGGAGTGGGATTGAAATGCGCCGCGACGCAGGGAAACTCTCCAAACTGACCGACCTGGTCAGCCAGCAGCCCATCAGCGGCGCGCCGGGCATCGGTCACACCCGCTGGGCCACGCACGGCGCGCCCAGCGCCCGCAATGCGCACCCCCACCTTGGCAGCACCGGGCGGGTGGTCGTCGTGCATAACGGCATCGTCGAAAATTACCTGGAACTGAAGGACGAGATGACCGCCGAGGGCATCACCTTTCAGTCCGATACCGACACCGAGACCATCGTCCATCTCGTCGAGCGGTACCAATCAACGGGATTGGACTTCACCGAAGCAGCCCGGGCGACCTTCAAGCAGGTACAGGGCGCCAGCGTCATCCTGCTCATCGACGCCGATGAACCCGATAAAATCGTCTGCGCCCGCATTGGCAATGCCGGGGGCGTGGTCATCGGGCTGGGGGAGGGGGAAAACTTCCTCGCTTCAGACATCCCCGCCATATTGGAACACACCCGCCGGGTGATTTTCATGGAATCGCGCCAGATGGCAATCGTGACCAAAGACGGAATCAATCTCCAGACCATCGACGGGAGTCCAATCATCCCCCAGATTCACAGCATTTCCTTCGACCCGGTCGCCGCCGAAAAAGGTGAGTATCGCCACTTCATGCAGAAGGAAATCCACGAGCAGGTGCGGGCCCTGACCGACACCCTGGCCGGGCGGGTCGATTTCGCCGCCGGGAAAATCCGCCTGCCAGAGTTGAACCTGACCCCCGAAACGGCCAGGCGCATCCAGAAAATCTACATCACCGCCTGCGGCACGGCAGCCTACGCCGGGATGGTTGGCAAAACACTCATCGAAAAGATTGCCCGCATTCCCGTCGAAGTGGTCATCGGCTCGGAGTTCCGCTACAACGACCCGATTATCGATGAAAACACGGTCGTGCTGGCGATTTCACAATCGGGTGAGACCGCCGACACCCTGGCCGCGATGGAGGAAGGCCGTAAGAAAGGCGCTATCTTGTGGAGCATCGTCAATGCGGTCGGCTCGCAGGCCATGCGCATCGCCGATGGCGCGATTTCGATGCAGACCGGGCCGGAAATCGGGGTGGCCTCCACCAAAGCCTTCACCGCCCCGCTGGTAGACCAGTACATGCTTGCAATCCTGCTGGCCGACCTGCGCGGTACCATCGACGACCAGACCCGCCGCGCGCTGGTGGCCGATTTGCGACTCATCCCTGACCTGGCCGGGCGCACCCTGGAACGTGAGCCGCAAATCGAGAAGGCCGCTTACGCGCTCAAGGACATCCGCGACTGCCTGTACCTGGGGCGCGGCATCAACATGCCGATTGCCTACGAAGGCGCGCTCAAACTGAAGGAAATCTCCTATGTCCACGCCGAGGGCTACCCGGCCGGCGAGATGAAACACGGCCCAATTGCGCTCATCGACGAACACATGCCGGTCGTCTGCATCGCGCCCAAAGACCCCTGGCACGAGAAGATGATTAGCCAGATTCAGCAGGCCAAGGCCCGCAACGGGATTGTGATTGCGGTTGCCACCGACGGCGACGAGTTGGTCGAGGGCATGGCGGATTATGTCCTGTGGATTCCCGAAGCCCCCTGGCTGCTCAGCCCGGTGGTGACGGTGCTGCCGCTGCAACTGCTGGCCTATCACATCGCCACCATCCGGGGCCTGGATGTTGACCAGCCGCGTAACCTGGCGAAAAGCGTAACGGTCGAATGACCCCCTCCCACCCTCTCCCCAAAATTCCACGCTTTTTGGAATTTTGGGGGGAGGGGCAATTCTGGGTAAAATTCAAATAATTGATTAGAACTGTCTTGAAATTCGCCGGTGTATCCATCGCTGGACTGCCCCGCGCCAGCGGATTGAGTCACCTCGCCGTAGGAGTTATATGCCTTTGCCAGCGTAATCTGGCCCTGGTCATCGGTCAACTGGCGCGCGCCCATAACCGCTCCCCAAAATTCCAGGGGTATCAATCCTCCTGTCCCACCACCAGCCCCAATCTCTCCCCAATCAAGCGGGCAATTCGGCGCGAGGAATCGGGACGGGCCGCTTTTTTACAGGCCTGGACCACTTTTTCGCGGGTTTCGGGCATTTCAATCCAGGTTTTCAGCGTTGCGATTACCCGCTGCGCGGTGGGTGCCCACACCCCGGTTCCCGTTTCGCGGACGTAGGTCACGTTGCCGTCCTCCTGCCCGGGCAGTTTGGCATACAGGATGATGGGCAGGTGGGCGTTCAAGGCTTCGGCAATCGTCCCCGGCCCGGCTTTGGTAATCAATACATCGGCGGCGCGCATAAAATCGGGCAGTTCGCGCGTAAATCCAACAATTTTGGCAGGAATGTGCCAGGAGTAATTCTCCAGGCTGTGCTGGAGCCGCTCGTTGCGTCCGGCCACCATCACCAGCAACAAATCCAGCCCAGATTCGTTGATGGCGCGGGCGGTTTGGGCCAGCGGGCCCATGCCCTCGCCGCCGCCTACCAGAACGACTGTGAATTTATCCAGCGGCCAGCCCAGTTTGTGACGCAGCGCATTTTTATCGCCAACCGGCGCGCAATAGCGCGCCGCAATCGGCTGACCGACCGTCACCACGTTATCCGGCTCCATGCCGTATTCGATGGCCCGGAAGCGGGCGATGTCGGTCGGGACGCAAATCAGGTCGGCGCGCTGGTCGAACCACAGGGCGTGAGTCGTGACCATATCGGTCACGACCGTCACAAAAGGCGGGCGATTATTCTTTCCCAGCGCCTTCACAATGAATGAATTTGCCAGCGGGTGAACAGAGACTATCATATCGCTGGGGTGGGCATTGACGATGCTGCGCGCAATCCGGCTGACGGCCGGCCACAGGGTGGCGGTGATGGCGCGCGCCCGGGCGCGCCCGTCGCTGATGTGGAAACTCGCGCCCCACAACGACGGCGACTTGACCATGTACGGATACCACTGCGGCAGCCGGTTGAGCGGCAGGGGCGTGTGCTGTTTGAAAAAATCCACCATTTCGGTGCTGATGGCGCCGCCAAATTCGAGTTCGATGGCTTCGATAATCGCTTCCGCTGCCGAGCGATGTCCGCCGCCCGTATCGGAAAACAGGAACAGGACATGGGGTTTTGGGTTGGTCGTCATAACACCATTCTATCATCCAGGAAACCGTCCCGAAGATTTTCCAACAGACCAATCTCGCGCCTGAAACCGCTCCGCGAAGCCTTCGGGACGTTCAGAATATCTGCCACAGAATCACTGCGGACGAACGTGGAGGTCATTTCAACATCGGCATCTTGATTCCATGCCGTTTGGCGGCTTCGATGGCAATCTCATACCCCGCGTCGGCGTGCCGGACGACGCCCATGCCGGGGTCGGTGGTCAGGACGCGCTCCAGGCGCGCCGCCGCTGCGGGCGTGCCGTCAGCCACGATGACCTGCCCGGCGTGCTGGCTGTATCCCATCCCCACCCCGCCGCCGTGATGGAAGGAGACCCAGGTCGCCCCGCCGACGGCGTTAATCAGCGCATTGAGAATCGCCCAGTCGGATATCGCGTCCGAGCCATCCTTCATCGACTCGGTTTCCCGGTTCGGGGAAGCGACCGAGCCGCTGTCGAGATGGTCGCGCCCAATCACAATCGGGGCCTTGACCTGGCCGCTCGCCACCAGTTCGTTGAATTTCAGCCCGGCTCTCACGCGCTCGCCGTACCCCAGCCAGCAGATGCGCGAGGGCAGGCCCTGGAACGGCACTTTCTCGCGCGCCATCACCAGCCAGCGGCGCAGGTGCTCATCTTCCGGGAACAGTTCCAGTATCGCCCGGTCGGTGGTGTAGATATCTTC
>DAOUAZ010000222.1:0-2324 GCA_034432975.1 Anaerolineales bacterium
CAGGCGGACACGATTGTCCCGCCGGGGGTGCAGGGGTTGGATCGATATGCGTATGTGAACAATAATCCGCTTAAGTATACGGATCCGTCGGGGCATACCGCTCTATGCGGGGCAACTTGTGAAGATGAGTTTGAAAGAAAAAATGGCAACTTGTTACAACGCGGATGGGATGACATTGATACCACCCTTCTGGTTAGCAAGAAAGCAAAGGACCTTTACACGCTATACACCAAAATGTGGCAACAAAAAGACGGCTGGTGGTGGAAAGAATATGGCGAAGACGGGTTTAGTATATGGGATTTCATGGCCGTCATGTGGAGTTATGAGCAGGCTGGTTATTCTCCGGGTCGGAATGTAGCCAATGCAATGGCCAACCATGCCGCCGCCTGGTGCGCCAGCCAGGGCTGTAATCACAATACCGCGGAAGGTGCGTTGAGTTTCCTGGCCGCCTATAGCGCAAGTGCAAAATTCCGTTCAGAATTGGTACTAACAGGAAGACAGACTATCGATGATGTGTTTTACAAACCGCCATCCTATTATTCCAATGGGATGCATGTAGTAGAAGCAATTCGTAATCGGCCCGGGGTAGATATTCAACCTTTGAACCGGGGCGACTTGTACGATTTTGGCAATGTTTCTCTATCAAGCAAAATTCTTGGACTGATGATTAAGCGCGATATGGTGTATTCGTTTTGGGGCGATGGGAATACCTTTCTTGTTTTGACCAAATGCCAGTCTGATTTTTACTATACAGCCCGGCGGAATGGCGGTACGCGCTTCGTCACCGGTCGCAATTACCGTCTTTACTGTGGAGGTTAAGTGATGAAACTACGTTATTTGACTATTCTGCTCGTCTTGGCCTTGTTATGGTCTGGGTGCGCCCCGCAGCCTGCTACTCCAAATATTATCACCCCGCTGACTTTGGAACCAACCGTTACTTCAGGGCAAGAACCAACTGTCACGCCACCAATTCTTGCTACTCCAACTGCAACAACAGCCCCTACCCCTGTTTTATCCCCCGCGCCAATTACGCAGGCCTGTGTCACAATCGGGCAAAATGCCCCAGAAAAGACTAGTGGAATGCTGGCTTTAGAAAATTTTGTTTGGGAAGGCGCAGTCACTGCGAATTACACCGTTACGGCTTTTTTATTGGATTTGGAGCAGCAAAAAATAATGTCAGTCGGCGTTCCAGGCCGGCTAACTCAAATTTTGGGCGTATCCCCCGACCGCCGTTTCCTTCTATACGAGTATGATACTGGTGGTCTGGATGAATATCGTCTGGCGGTAACCGATTCTCAAGGCAAGGTTGTCACAGATTTTGACGACCGGGTCTTGCCTGAATCTTGGTGGGACTATAGCAATTGGCATGACACAAACCTTTTGCGGGTTGTCATTTTAGACTTGGGAAAACGGCGTACACTTCCGCGTTTGTATAATGTGACGACTGGCGAATATACCCCGCTTGAAACCAATTGGAGCGATGTGTACAAGGGCGATAATTTGGATTGGGGCTTGGATTCTCTTGCGGTCGATGTTTCCAGCGCTGATGGCGCTAATCTTGTGTATGACCCGGCAGTGACACGTGTCGTTTATCCAAGGAAAGGCCAGGTGGTTTCCTTGACCGACACGCTGACCGGGCAAGAAATTGCAAATATTCGGTTGCCAGGATGGGGCCGCCTGCCGCGCTGGTCGAACGATGGAGAACATCTCGCTTTGATTGCCAGCGCCGACACCAAAGCTTCACTAGGGCAGGATGAGTTTTACATCGTCTCGCGTGACGGCCCGGAGTTCAAACGCCTGACCTATCTTTCAGAGCAGTTTAATAAAGTCCACATCTCTGAATATGCCTGGTCGCCGGACGGAAAACAGATTGCGTTTTGGTTGAATACAGAAGTAGAGGATCCTTTCCTCGAGGGAACGCAGTCTGAATTGGCTATTGTAGACATTGAAACTGGTGAAATCACGCGCTTGTGCATTCAGGGTATCAGCGCTCCAATGCGCCGTGATATCCAAATGACGCATACGCAACCGGTCTGGTCGCCGGATGGCCGTCAGATTGCCTTTGCGCAACTTGATAGCACAAAAGCCAAGAGTTATAACGTTCTGATTGTGGATTTGGAGACCCAAACCGCCTTTAAAATTGCTTCAAACAAAGAACCGATTGGCTGGATGCTCAAAGAACCCTAATCTTGCGCATCTACACCTGGGAAAAAGTCTCTCTGCTCTTTCGGCGTAGTCAAATGGGCTGCGTCTCAATATAGCCAGCGGCTTCCTCAACATCTGGGTTAACGAGCTGGCGCTCTACAAACGCCTGCTGACCGCCG
>DAOUAZ010000223.1:0-3154 GCA_034432975.1 Anaerolineales bacterium
AAAGCGGCCTGTGGGGTTGCCCGACCATTGTCAATAATGTTGAAACCCTGGCAAATATTCCTTATATTTTCCAAAATGGCCCTGAGCATTATGCCGCCATTGGCACTCAAACCTCCAAAGGCACCAAAGTTTTTGCGCTGGCCGGCAAGGTTAACAACGTTGGCCTGGTGGAAGTGCCAATGGGCACCACCCTGCGCCAAATTATTTTCGAGATCGGCGGCGGTATTCGCGATGGAAGCAATTTCAAAGCGGCCCAAACGGGCGGCCCTTCCGGTGGTTGTATCCCGGCTCAGTTTCTCGATACGCCCATCGATTATGAATCGCTGAATTCCATTGGCTCGATGATGGGTTCGGGCGGCATGATTGTCTTAAATGAAGACGATTGCATGGTCAACATTGCCCGTTTCTATCTTGAGTTCACTGTCGAAGAATCCTGTGGACGCTGCGCTCCCTGCCGCGTGGGCAATAAACGCCTGTTCGAAATTCTGACCGACATTACCGAAGGGCGCGGCACCGAAGCCGACCTGGTCGAGTTGAGCGAACTCTCGCAAACCATCATGGATACCTCGCTTTGCGGCCTGGGACAAACGGCTCCGAACCCCGTGATCAGCACGATGAAATATTTTTGGAACGAATACGAAGCCCACGTCAAAGAAAAACGCTGTCCTTCGGGCGTTTGCCAGAAATTGCTGCGTTACGAAATTATCCCTGAAAAATGTATCGGTTGTACGGCCTGCGCCCGCGTTTGCCCGGTAACTTGTATTTCAGGCGCGGTGAAACAACCTCACCTCATTGACCAGAGCCGCTGTATCAAATGCGGCGCATGCATGACCAAGTGTAAATTTAGCGCCATCTCCAGGAATTAAGGAGTATCTATCATGGTAAACGTTTTTATCGACAAACAACAAGTTAGCGTTCCTGAAGGAACCACTGTTCTGGATGCAGCGCGCAAAGCCAATATCAAGATTCCAACCTTATGCTATCTCAATCTTGAAAAATCAAATTTTCTCAACAATGTCGCGTCCTGCCGTATTTGCGTGGTTGAAATTGAAGGCCGCCGCAACCTGCCCCCGGCTTGCGCCACCCCGGTTACTGAAGGGATGAAAATCACCACCAACTCGAAGCGGGTACTGCTCTCGCGCCGCAAGAACCTCGAACTGATCATCTCCAATCATCCTTTCACCTGCCTGACCTGCGCCAAATCGACCGACTGCGAACTGCAATCCCTGACCTGGGAATTTGGCGTCAATACCCAGCGATATCGCGGAGAACGCGCCACGCACGACATCGACAAATCGAGCGGCGCGCTCAAGCGTGACCCCGACAAATGTATCATGTGCCGCCGCTGCGAAGTGATGTGCAACGAAGTTCAGACTGTCGGCGCCCTGACCGCGTTCGGACGCGGCTTCAATACCGTCGTTGCCCCGGCTGAAAAGAAACCCATCACCGAATCGCCGTGCGTATATTGCGGGCAATGTGTCAGTGTTTGCCCAACCGCTGCCCTAACCGGCGTCGGCTACATCACCCCGGTTTGGGAAGCCCTGTTCAACCCTGAGAAGAAAGTCGTGGTGCAGGTTGCCCCGGCTGTGCGCGTGGCAATTGGTGAAGAATTTGGAATGCCAGCCGGGCAAATTGCCACTGGCAAACTGGTGGCTGGCTTGCGCCGAATCGGGTTCGATGCCGTCTTTGATACCACCTTCGGCGCCGACCTGACCGTAATGGAAGAATCGCGCGAAATCATGGAACGGCTCAAGAAAAACGAAAACCTGCCGATTCTCACTTCCTGCTGCCCTGGTTGGATTAACTTTATCAACCATCACTTCCCCAGCCTGAAGTACATGCCTTCCACCTGCAAATCGCCGCAGCAAATGGTTGGCGCGGTTGCCAAAAATTATTATGCCAAAAAGATGGGCATTGACCCACAAAACCTGGTGGTGGTTTCGGTGATGCCTTGTATCGCCAAAAAGTATGAAGCTGCGTTACCTTACCAGCAAAGCAACGGCATGATGGATGTCGACTATGTCATCACCACCCGAGAACTAGCCAAAATGCTAAAAGAAGGCTCGGCAGACCTGCGCTACATGCCTGAGGAAGATTTCGATAACCCGCTGGGGGAATCGACCGGGGCCGGGGTTATTTTCGGCGCGACCGGCGGCGTGCTGGAAGCCGCGCTGCGCACCGTTTCTGAAGTCTATACCGGTAAAAAACTGGAAGATGTCAACTTTACAGCCGTGCGCGGCATGGCCGGAATTCGTGACGCCTCCGTTCAGATTAACGGGCGAACGGTACGGGTGGCAGCGCTTTCTGGGCTGGGTAATGCCCGCAAAGTTTTGGAAAAAATCGCCAAGGGCGAAGAGAGCTATGATGTAATTGAAATCATGGCCTGCCCGGGTGGATGCGTCAACGGCGGTGGACAACCTTACACGCGCAATCGTGAAGAGGTGGTCGAGCAGCGTATTCGCGGCCTGTACCAAATTGACCGCAGCCAGCCCCTTCGCAAATCGCATGAGAATCCATCGGTTCAACAGTTGTACCAGGAATTTCTCGGCGAACCTGGAAGCCACCTGGCGCATGAATTGCTGCATGTCCATCCGAGCGACGAGCCAGAGCTTGCCTAATCAATCCAAGCCCCATCCTGGCGTTATCAGGGTGGGGCTTTTTTCTAATTAAGATAAAAATTGCCCAATCAGACCATAAGATATTACAATCAGGTTTATTCGTAAAAGGCAAAACCAATGACTTACCCTATCATTCAACGCGAACTTACCATTCACCTTCATAATAACAGTTGGTACTTGCGCCCCATCGAGGACGAGGAGCGCATCCTTGGCCCGGTCGATTATGGCTGGTACCGCTTCAACATTTACCCCGACAGTTTCACCTTCGGCGAGGGGCTGCTGGCCGGCAGTTCGATTCCCGGCTCGCGGCGGCTGGTTTTTTGCTCGCGGAGCACCCAATGGGACGGGTTCTACGTCTCCAGCATGGGCGGCGCGGCTTACACGTTTCACGGGGTCGGCGTCAACTATGTCGCCCTGCGCGGGATGTCGCCTGAACCGTGCGTGGTTTTGCTCAATCACAAAGCGGGAGAAATCCAGGTGCGCATCGAGCCGGTCAACGTCGAGGCGCTGTGGGCCGGGTACGCCGACCCCGAGGG
>DAOUAZ010000224.1:0-10454 GCA_034432975.1 Anaerolineales bacterium
CCCTCGGGGTCGGCGTACCCGGCCCACAGCGCCTCGACGTTGACCGGCTCGATGCGCACCTGGATTTCTCCCGCTTTGTGATTGAGCAAAACCACGCACGGTTCAGGCGACATCCCGCGCAGGGCAACGTAGTTGACGCCAACCCCGTGAAACGTGTAAGCCGCGCCGCCCATGCTGGAGACGTAGAACCCGTCCCATTGGGTGCTCCACGAGCAAAAGACCAGCCGCCGCGAGCCGGGAATCGAACTCCCGGCCAGCAGTCCCTCGCCGAAAGTGAAACTGTCGGGGTAGATATTGAAGCGATACCAGCCATAATCGACCGGGCCGAGAATGCGCTCCTCGTCTTCGATAGGCCGCAGGTACCAGTTGCCGTTGTGCAGGTGAACAGTCAATTCGCGTTGAATGATAGGGTAGGTCATAAGTTTTGCCTTTGACTGATAAAAGTTGGATGCTGGGATTCTACAACAGAAGGTGGTTTTCTCTCGTCCGTTCAGATAGTATGCGCGCATATTGTGATGTTTTTCGCTTCATAACGCGGCCCCACGAATTTGGATAGAAAAACAACCATCTGATAATAACTGCAATGTATTTCGGGAAACCTTGCTGCCATGAAAAATCTAAGGGCAGTGACCTGGGTCCGGATAATCTAAAAAACTATGTATGCGAAAGTGGGAGCCATCTCCAAAAGCGTATAAATCATATCCAACTCCATCTATGGTTGGAGTAAAGAACATCGGTTTGTCATTTCCACACACCCGGACATCAAATCGGAGCCCCGGTAAAAAGAAACTGCAAACCGGCTTTGGCAAAGTTGGGAGATAAGAAGGAACAAGCTCATCAATTGATTTCGGATATTTGCCGTGGTCATCGAAATATTTTTGCATTGCCTCTGAAATCGGTGGAATTTTTTTAGAATTGGCGATGGAACAGGATTCTTTGATAGGCAAATAAGTTTTAGAAGGAATTATGACTGACATAACAAGGCAAAAACCAATCAGCAAATTGAAGAGATACCTTTTGTTTGGAAATCCTAGACCTTTCCGAAAAAAGAAAGCCATAGCCAAATACACAATAAACAGCAAGACCATTATATTGAAAGATAAATATTGATACACTGCGCCCAAGAAAAATCCACCCCCAAAAGCAGCAAACATAAAAAAAATGCAAATAAGTGTAATAAATGGTTTGAATAAAATTAAACATTTAGCCTTGCGAGTTTCACCGGTTTTAATCCAATAAAAAAACAAAGGCATTGATGAGAAATCCAGAATAACGATTGCTCCTAATATGATAAGCAAAATAGAGAAAATGAAATACATTTTTTGCTCCGAGATGTGCTCAACTGTTGATAGATGTGGTGAAAGCAAGCGTTCAATGGCAGTATTATAAGTCTAACCGACAATTGGTTTGTGCGGGCATGATAGTTTAGAGATTATTTCGCTCGAAAGCCTGAATAATGAGCAAGGGCAGCCTTCTCAGACTGCCCTTGCATGATGCCAGTTTCAGGCGTTGCGCGAGGCCCCCTGCATAGCGCAATGCCGTTGGTGTAGAGTCGGGAGCGCCAGTCAAAATGCCCGGCCTCGGCGCTGCGGAGTCCCGTCAAGTGGGAGGGTATGGAACGGGAGATTCCGGCGCGAGGGGTCTATGTTCGGGCTTTTTCCTTTTCCCGGCCTGGCAGTTTCTGTGCCAGAAGCAAGCTTCTGGACTCCAAATCAATCGGCCCCGGCGGGCAATTGGTCCTCCACGCCAATCCAGAGCAAACCGGGGAGAATGGTTTTATCCGATTTGACGGCGATGTCTGCATTGTCCTTGCCCTGGCCGGCTTTTTCCAACAGACTGGGATGCACAAAGCACAGGTTGGGCGACTGGCCGTATTTTTTCCGGTAGTAGGTTGCCGCGTTGGCAATCATCGCCGCGACGTTCGATGTTTTTTCGCTGTCGAGCCACAGCATACCGACGTTCATCTCGGCCTCCTTTTACTAGAACATTTATTCTATTATACAGCGCAAGGATAAAAAACACAAGTAAAAAAGGCGGAATTTTTAACCGAAGACGCCGGCTCGAATGAGCCGGTGTCTTCGAACATCTGCGTCGCAGGTCAGGGCCGCTTATCCAGTGTGATGCTGATATCCAGTTGCTGTCCATCCCGCAGCACAGTCAGCACCAGCGTATCGCCCGGGCTTTTGTTGTTGAGGAGGTAGCGCAGCAATTCGTCGAAATTCTTAATCGGGACGCCATCCATCGCAATAATCAAGTCGCCGCCGCCCAGCAGGTTCGGGCCAAGTCCGATGTCTTTTGTCCCGGCCCGTATCCCGGCTTTGGCTGCTGGGCCACCCGGAACGACGTTGGTGACATACGCGCCGGTGAATTGTGCCAGGCCGAGTGCGTTGATTTCTTCGATGCCCAAATTATCGATGGAAGAAATGCCCATGTATGGATAATCGTATTTGCCGCTCTTGATGATTTCTGGCACAGCCCGCTTGGCAATGTTGATGGCAATTGCAAAACCGATGCCCGAATTGACCGGCTCGCCGCTCGCTGTGGAAGAAACCGTGCGAATGGCGCGGTTGATGCCAATCACTTCGCCATCCAGGTTGAAGAGCGGCCCGCCCGAGTTGCCGGGGTTGATGGCCGCATCGGTCTGAATCAGGTCCCCAGCGCTGAAGAAGCTACCTCCGGTTGTTTGCCGGTTCGAGGGCAGGGTGCGCCCCAGGGCAGAGACAATTCCGGTCGTCATCGTACCGCTCAAGCCAAAGGGGTTGCCGATGGCAATGACTTTCTGGCCGACTTTCAACTGGTACGAGTCGCCCAACGCCAACGGGACAAGTTCCGATTCGGGCGCGTCGACCTTGATAACGGCGATGTCTGAATCTTTATCCACGCCAACCAGCACTGCATAGGATTTGAATCCAGACGTGAAGGACACCTGCATGGCTGTTTGCCCCTCGACGACATGTTCGTTGGTGATGATGTGGCCCTGTTTATCGAACACAAAGCCTGTCCCCTGGCTGCCGCCAGCGCTTGTGGCAACCTGGATGGACACGATTCCCGGAATCACCCGCTCATACATCGAGACCAGTAGTTCCTGCTCTGAAGCCATCACCGGGGAACTGACCACCACAACCGGACTCTCTACGCTTGGCAGCGCGCTTTGCACGGGGGTCTGGGTTGGAAAGACAACCGGCGCATCGGTGGGCAACGGAAGCGGCGCCGCAGTTGGCTGTAACACCTGGCAGGCCAGCGAGGCCAACACCAGGACGGAAACGACCACCAGTAAACGGAAATTTTTTTTCATAGACAATGCTCTCCTGCAATTCTCATCAAAAATACGTAATACGAATTACGGATGACTCATCAAATCACGCGCCTGTTCAATCAATCGTTTCTGCGCCTCGCTTAATTGCTTTGGCAGGCGCACCTTAACTTTAACGAACAAGTCGCCTTTCGATTGCGGGTCTTTCAGTTTCGGCATCCCGCGCCCGGCCAGGCGGAATTTCTGCTCCGGCTGCGTCCCCGGCGGGATGGTCAGTGTGACCCGTCCGGTCATGGTCTGCACCTCGGCCTCGCCGCCCAACAGGGCAGTGAACACGTCAATCGACGTGTTGGTGGTCAGGTTCTCTCCCTCGCGCTCGAAGTTTGGGTCGGGTTCGACCGTCACCTTGAGATAAATATCGCCGCCGCCGGGGTTGGCATCGGCCACGCGCACCTTGGTGCCCGTTTTTGCGCCCGGCGGGATTTTGCCCTGCTTGCGGCTTTCGCCAATCGCAAACTGGCGGGTCGTCCCTTCGTAGGCTTCGGAGAGCGAAATGGAAACGGGATATTCCGGCGTGTGGGCTGCCTGCCTGGGCGGTCTCCCGAAATCGGAGGCCGCCATCCCGCCGCCCATCCCACCGAAGATGGAACGGAAAAAATCTGAAAAACCGCCTGCCCCGCCGAACAATTCCTCCAGGTTGACCTGCTGCGCGCCTGCGTAGGGACTGCCGGTCGTCCAGTCTCCCCAGTTGAAACCGCCGGGCGCGCCGCCGCGCCGCTGGTAATCGGAATAGGCGCTGCCCAACTGGTCATAGCGGGCGCGTTTTTGCGAATCAGAAAGCACCTGGTAGGCCTCGTTGGCCTCCTTGAACTTCTCCTCGGCCTGCTTGTCGCCGGGGTTGCGGTCGGGATGATACTTCATTGCCAGTTTGCGGTAGGCCGAGCGGATTTCATCGGCGCTGGCCGAACGCGAAACGCCCAGGGTTGTGTAGTAATCCTTGTATTCCATGCTTCACCTTCCGCTTTATTCTATGACTCTTAAAATATCGGCGCAAGTGCCACAGAGGTAATCTAACGCAACTCTAACTTGATTATAGACTATACTATTCTCATCATATTCATTTCGAGGTGTCTATGGACTCCATCTGCGTCTACTGCGGTTCATCCGACGACATCCATCCCGACTACAAACAGGCTGGCCGTTTCATGGGCCGCGCCCTGGCTGAAAACGGCATCCGTTTAATCTTTGGCGGCGGCAAGACCGGTATCATGGGCGCGGTCGCCGATGGCGCGCTGGAAGCGGGCGGCGAGGTGATTGGCGTCATTGTCGAGAGCATGAACACCCCGGCCCTGGCGCATTTCGGCCTCACCCGGTTGGACGTGACCTCCACCATCCACGAGCGTAAAGCCAGCATGTACGAACTGGCCGATGGCTACATTGCCCTGCCCGGTGGGTTTGGCACCTTCGACGAACTGTTCGAGACCATCACCTGGGGACAGATTGGCATCCACGAAAAGCCAATTGGCCTGCTCGACACGCGCGGGTACTTCCAACCGCTCATGGCCGCCATTGATCACGCTGAAAAAGAAGGCTTCATCTTTCCCGAACACCGCCGCATGATTTGCATGGCCGACTCCCCTGAGGACTTACTGGCTTTCATGAAAAACCACCAGCACCCCAGGGAAGCGGTGCGGCGCTGGATGCGTCAGGAACCCTGACGAGAACACAACAGGCAGCCAACCGGCTACCTGTTATAGCACGCCTGTTCAATTGTCAACGCGCTATCTCCAGGTACGATGTTCATCTTCCCGACCCTGGGCGGCCATCCCTGCCGGATGATCAGTCGGATCAGGGCGCACAATGCGCGCCTGGCCCGGGTTCTGCGCCACAGGCTTGGGGGAGGAACGGAAGGCCGGCGCGGCCGGGCGCGCGGATGGATTTGCAGGGAAACGGGCGGCAGGGTCTCGCGCCCGATGATAATACTGCACGAAGATTTGTTTGAGGGCCGATTCATCCCGAACCAGGGCGCTGATGTCCATCCGGGTTGGATACTTCCCGCCACAAAAGCCCACATCGCCATAGTAAATCGGAATCGGCCTGGCAGAAGGGCGCAGAATGACCGGTAGATTGGCCTCGCAGCGCGAATAATTGACCACTGCCGCGGGGCCGGGAAGGGTCATGGCGTTACCGACCATATCACGCACGGTTACTTCCCATTCCAGTTCCCCATCCAGGCCGTCCAGGGAGCGCAGCGCGCGTTCCTGTTCGTTGTGGTCGATTTCCAGCATGAAAAGGTCGTTTTCTTTCCGGGTCATGTCTGCCTGATTCCACTCCCCATGGAGGCTGCCGCTCCGGTAACGGTAACGGGACTCCGCGCTGGCAATTCCTGCCGGGCCGCTGGCTGTGAGACTGAGTATCACAATCTTTGGCAGGGTACAGGCCTCCGCGCCTGGGCCGTAAAACGATTGGGATGGTTCGACCTGCATTGACTCCACCTGCGGCGCGGTCACGTCAGGGGTGGGTGTGGCCGTCAGTATGATTGTCGGCGTGGCGGTTGGCGTCAGCCTGGGAGTCAGTGCGGCAGTGGCGGTCGATGTTGGGGTTGGCGTGGGCGCCGGGGAAAATGGGTCGGATAAAGCCATCCAGGCCAGGAGTATCACCGTGAGAAGCAATCCCAGCAGGGCCAGCAGGAGTTTCCCGGCCAGGGGAAAGCGGGAGGCAGGGTGTGCCGGCCGCGCGGCAGGAAACAGCAACTCCAGGTTATGGCGGGTATAGGCCTCTCCCACATCATCGCCCAATTTTTGGCGCAAGTTGAGCGCGCGCCTGAATAACCCGTTGGCTTGTGAGATGTTTCCCAGCCCAGCCAGCCGCGCGCCGCTCTCGTGCAGCGCCCAGGCTTCGGCGGCGCGGTCACCCAGCCGGACCGCCGCGTGCAAGGCAAAATCCAGCACCCGGCCCCAGGCATCCCATAAACCGCGCAAGCACAGGAGGGGAGCAAGCGTTCGCGCCAGGGAAATCACATCGGCGAAACGCCCCGCGCGGACGGCCCAATCCAGCGCGCCCAGGAAATTCCCCAGTTCCCCAATGATAAATTCGTTTCCCCGCCCTGCGCCCTCCAGCAGGTACATGACCAGTTTGGGGAAAATCGTCTCTTCCTTGAACAGCGACCGGCGGCGGGCCATCAGCCGAAAGCCGGGCGGCAGGCGCAGGCGCGGGCTGTTGGCATACAGCAGGCCCAGCGCTTTCAATCGCTCGATGGCGGCATCCACATTCGCGCCCAGAACCACGCTGAACCACTCCGGCGACAGCGAAACGCCCGGCGTGAGCGCCGCTGCCGAAAGAACTTTGCGCTCTGCCTCACCGAGTTTGTTGAAAACCAGAGTGTAGGCCCGGTCGAGCGCGATGGCGAAGGGGTCCATGCCGCCCACTGGGATACTCCCCAGCGCATCCAGCGTCTCTTCGGCGGTCATGCCGGTCTCGCGCATCAGGTTGCCGGTGATGGTGACCGCCAGCGAAATATCCTCCAGCAGCCCGCAGATATATTTGAGCGTTTCATCGGGCGCGCCCCCGGCGCGTTCTGCCAGCAGCCGCGCCGATTCGTCCCTCGGCAGCGGGCCAAGCGGCAGGCGTTGGAAATCGCCCCCGGCTGGCAGGTCGGCGCTGAGCAGGAAAGCGCCCTGCGGAATCAGGTCGGGCAGGCTGCGCTGCAACATCGGCGGCAGGGGGACTTCATCCAATACGACCAGCGGGCGCGTATTGGAGAGATAGGTGCGCGCCGTGACCGAATCGACTTTGAGCGGCGGGTCCGATTCAAACAAAGCCTCGAACAATTGCTGGAAAACGTCATCGGCGCCGAGCGACTGGCTCTCGAAGCCGGGCGGTTCGAGCAGGATGACGCCGTTGGGCATGGCCCTGGCCGCCTCGCTGCGGGCAGCCTGGCGCAGCAGGGCGCTTTTGCCCATCCCATCTGGCGCGTGAATCAGGACAATTTCGTTCGAGGCTATCCAGTCTTCGAGTTTCGATAACTCTGCCGAGCGGTTGACGAACCCGCGCGGCGCGCGCGGCGGCTGGGGCGCGAATTGGCGCAGCCTGACCTGTGGGGCAGCCTGTTTGTAAATAATTGTCCCGTGATTTGCATTGACGACAAAATTATTATCGCCGACGACAATACTGCCTTCGACACTGCCTTCCACGCGAATATTGGCCGTTTGCGCCATAGATGTTTTGTTTCTTCAAAGATTACTTGTTATCAACGGTTTTGTTCATGCCAGAGACAACGATGCTCCCCGTGTTTACGTTGACTACGAAATTATTGTCCCCGCTGGCTTTGACCTGCTGCGCAGCTTCCGCCTGGGCTTTCGCCAGCAAATCGGCCAGCAGCGCCAGCCAGGCCGGGTCTTCCTCAGCAGCCTTGCGAATTGCCTTGCGAAACGCGGCCTGGTTATCGGCATCGGCGGGGTTTTCGAGCAGGTCGCGGGCGGCTTCCTCGGCAGCGGGTTTATCCCTGAACTTCTCCGCAATCGCCGTCCACAATTTCCCGGCATACTCCGGCGCGTTTTCGACCAACGCATCGGCCAGTTTCCCGCCCGCCTTTGCCAGGCAGGGGGCGAGAACAGTCAATACAGCGGGCGCAAGGCTCACAGGGTCCATTTTTCCTCCTATCGACGATGACTTAATTATAGAGCAAAATCATCCGCTTTCCAAAACTCACATCCACCCGCGCGGGAAGTGGTTTTTCAGCGTCCCTTGCACGCCCTTGCCCCAGCCCAGCGGCCACTTGTCCACGCAGACCACCGTCCAACCGCCCGCATCCACTTCCAGACTCTCGCCGCGCAGGTAAGCCGCCAACACGCGCGAATCGGCAGGAAAATTGACAAAATTTTTCACCTCGCCCGGCTTCAGGAACAGCGCCAGCGGATGGGCTGGTTCAAAGCGTCCTTTTTTGAGCGACCCCAGCCAGACTCCCCGATGAACGACGCGCAAACGGCCAAAATTGAGATTCTCTTGCGGGAGATAATACAACCGCTCGCCGGCCACGCACAGGCGTTCTTCCGCCAAATCGACAGTTAACGCATCCCTGGCAAACTCCCGCCAAAACCGCAAATCGGGCAATTCCGTTTTCCGCGCATCCATCCGCCTCCCTAGCCTTTTCCCCCCTATCCGTTTCTCCGCTTCCTCCGTTGTCCACTCCGCTTCCCAATCCGTTCCCATATCCGATTTCCTGAGCAGGCAGGCAAAATGCCCCTCGCCCTCCAACCGGTGCGGGAAAAGACGCACCGCGCCTTGTAATTCTCTTTTCTCTTCCCTCTTTCCTTCCAGCCACTCCGGCTTGCCTCTCGCAAACCCGTCGAACAGCGGCAACTCTACCACTTCTAAATCTGGGGATTCATCCAGCAATTGCGCTATGACTCCTTCATCCTCTTCGGGCGCGAAGGTGCAGGTCGAATACAACAAATAACCGCCCGGCTTCACCAGTTTGGCCGCCACTCGCAAAATATTTCCCTGGCGAATAGCGCAGCCCGACACCATGCCCGGAGACCAATCGAGGCGCGCGTCCATATCCTTGCGGAACATGCCTTCGCCGGAGCAGGGCGCATCCACCAGCACCCGGTCGAAGAATGCCCCGAAATGGTCAGCCAGCCGCTCCGGTGATTCGTTGGTCACGACCACATTGCCCGCGCCCCAGCGTTCCACGTTTTGGGCCAGGTGACCGACCCGTTTGTTTTTTATTTCGTTCGCCACAAGCAGCCCGCTGCCGCGCATCAGGGCCGCCAGGTGGGTGGTCTTGCCGCCCGGCGCGGCAGACAGGTCGAGAACCCGTTCCCCCTGGCGCATTGGAATCGAAAAGAGCAATTCCGCCGGGGCCATGGCCGAAGGGTCTTGCAGGTAATACAATCCGGCCAGGTGGCAGGGGTGTTTGCCTGGCTTCTCCTCGCCATCCAGCAGGAACGCCGATGGACACCACGCCACGCGTTCTCCCAGCACAAAAGGTGAAATGTTCTGGAATTCATCTGCCGAGAGTTTCAAGGTATTCACCCGCAATCCCGCTTTTGGGGCAGCGGAGAGCGATTCTTCGAAAGCAGGGTATTCGTCGCCAAGAAAACGCGACATTCGTTCGAGAAAAAGTGGAGGGATAACTGGTATCGTGTTTGCCATGCTCCAATTATACGGGGTAGAGGGCGTTCGGATAAACAAAAACCGCCGGGAACTCCGGCGGCCTTTTGAATCGTCTTCTTTACTTGACAACTACAATCACAACCGTCACACTCTGTCCAAATGCCTTGCCCTGGTCATCATACCAACTCCAGTGGGCCACATACTCGCCCGGGTCGCCCGGGGCGTACATGCTGATTCCGATATCGACCACCCCGCCGGGCGGCACAAACTGGTGTTTTTCCTTAATTCTCCAGGTTTTAATGTTTGGGCTGGTGCCCATGCTGGGCGGCCCGGCCCAGGCGGCAAAGTAAAAGCCTTCATCCCAGGTGCAGGTGCCGGTATTTTGCATCCGCCAGACTTTGTAAAATTGCTCCCAGGGCTTGAACCGGGTGTAATCGGCAACAGTGACATCCTCGATAAAAACGGCATTTTTACAGAGCTGCGCTGGAACGGTTGCCACGCCGCCAACTGGCGGGGCCGGGGTGAAGCTGGGAATGGCCGTCGGCAGACCAGGCAGGGACGGGGTATCGGTAACGCCAATGACCAATGGCGGGGGAGCGGCAGTGGCATCCCCGCCGGCACTTGCAGGGGTTGCTTCAACGGCTTGTGTTTCTTCCGTAGCGGCAGCGGTTGGCGAAAGGGTGGCAGTTGCCAACCCGGCAATTTCCGTCAACTGCACGAAGGCCGTTGCCGCAGCGGATGTCATCACGGCGCTCACGTCGACTTCGGTCGGCGTGGGTTCCGGGGCCTGTCCCAGGGTACAGCCGGTCAGGGCGACAAAGAGAGCGAGAACGACGAACGCCTGGATTGGTTTTCGAGAACGGTTCATTGGACCTCCAAAATTTGCGGCCAGCCTGAATCAGCAGGCCGCTGTCCTGTGATTATAACTTAATCACTTATGGGGTTGGCATTTCAGTTGGCGTGGCTGTTTCAGTTGGGGTCGCCGTCTCGGTGGGCGTCGCCGTTATGGTCAGCGTTGGGGTTACAGTCGGCGTTGCGGTGGGCGGCAGGCCGGTTGCAGTGGCAGTGACTGTTGGCGTGCGGG
>DAOUAZ010000225.1:0-6564 GCA_034432975.1 Anaerolineales bacterium
CAACACGAACACCCCCACCCGGACTCCAGACCCGCGCTGTGAGCGTGTCAGGTTCGTCACAGACATCACCGTCCCGGATGGAACTGCGTTCAACCCCGGCGTGGCCTTCGTCAAGACCTGGCAACTTAAGAACGTCGGAACCTGCACCTGGACGCCTGACTATAAACTGATGTTCACAGGCGGCGACCAGATGGGCAGCATCGTCTCGGTTGCGCTCCCCCGCAGTGTGGCGCCCGACCAAACAGTGGACATTTCTGTCAGCCTGCTCTCCCCTGCCTTCACAGGCCGGTATCGCGGTTCGTGGATGCTCCAAAACCCGGCTGGAAAGTTGTTCGGTACCGGCGACAGGGCCGCCGACCCGGTCTGGGTCGATATCAACGTCAATAAGACCTCGCTCGAAGGCACGGCCTTCAATATGTTCGCCAACGCCTGCGCCGCCGCCTGGTCGAGCGGCAAGGGCAAGCTGCCCTGCCCCGGCAGCGACGGCGACAGCCAGGGATTCATCCTGCGCATGTTCAATCCCAAACTGGAAGATGGCTCCATCGTCTCACTGCCCGGCCTTTTGACCGCGCCCCAAAACGTAACCGATGGATACATCCAGGGTGTGTATCCGCCCTTCGTCGTGCAACCCAGCGACCGCTTTCAGGCGATTGTCAACTGTGAAGGCGGCGCGACCTCCTGCCTGGTTCTCTTCCGCCTCGATTACCAGATTGGCGATGGCCCCATCTTTGGCTTCTGGCGGATTGGCGAAGTGTACGACGGCAAGTATTACCAGGCCAGCGTAGACCTGAGTCCCTTTGGCGGACAGGAGGTCAAGTTTGTGCTGCAAGTGCAGGCCTTTGGCGCGGCAACCGGCGACCGGGCGCTGTGGGTTGCGCCGCGCATTGTTCGAGCCAACCCCACAACGCTTATCCCTTCACCCACCCCAATCCCGTCTCCAACGCCAATCCGCAGATGATGGAAACGTCAATCGCAAACTGGGTTTTTATAAGCAAAACGGGCGAAAATCAGGCCTGGTTTTTTGTTTCCTGGTGAGTTTTGTCATTTTATTTTAAGATAAAAATTATATAATTTATATTATTTTGTACAGGAGGCGCAAAATTCATGGAACTCATCAATCGCATTTTGTATAACCTGCTCGAGGTTCACCCGCTGCATACGATGGTGGTGCATTTTCCGATTGCATTGACCGGCGCAGCCCTGTTCTTCGTTCTGGCGGCGCTCTTCCGGCGCAGTGAAATGTTAGAACAGGCCGCATTCGCCAACATCGCGCTGGCCGCCGTCAGCACCATCGCTGCCGGGATAACCGGGATGCGCGATAACATCGATATTTATGACGGCGTTGCCCCGAATGCAGGCGCGAAAATCACCCTGGCAATCACCTTGTTCATCGTCACCATGCTCCTGGCCGTTACCCGCTGGCGTAAGCCGGATGTTTTCTATTCATCAGGGCGAATTTTGTATGTGGCCGGTTTTTTTGTCAGTTTTGCGATTGCCGCTGTCCTGGGATTTTTGGGCGGCGTGATTTTGTACGGTTTTTAATCTACCCAAAGGAGAGATGAATGGTACGAGTAACAAATAAACTACTCGCGGGCGTAACGCTGGCAGCCCTGTTCGTGCTGGCTGCCTGTGGAGGCAGCGCCCCCGTAACAACCGATGCTCCCGCCCTCGCCGCAACCACTGCCCCGGCCACCGAATCGCCCGCCGGGCAAGCCCCGGCCCAGGAAGCGACAGCGAACACAGTGCCGGAACCGACTCCCACCGAGGCGGTTGTCGGCGAATCAGGTGAAGTCAGTTTTTCGAGAGACATCCTGCCTGTCCTGCAAAGCCGCTGCATCAACTGTCACGGCGGTCAGCGCACATCGGAAGGCCTGGACATGAAAACATATCAGGCACTGATGGCGGGTTCGCAGAATGGAAGCATTGTCACCCCGGGCGATGCGGCCAATAGTTTGTTTGTGACCTTGTCGGCAGAGGGCAAGATGCCCAAGCGCGGCCCCAAACTGACCCCAGCAGAGATTAAATTACTGACCGACTGGGTCAATGCGGGCGCGCCGAACAACTAAAATTTCCTGGCTGTTTTTACCGGAAAGACAACGAGGCGCGCCTTGCGGGCGCGCCTCGTTATGTTGAATCATGCTATTCTTATGGCGTCATTACGGGGGTTGGGACGCCGAAATCGGAGTAGTGATTATCAAACGAGTAATCCTCCTCTCCTTCAGCAGGCATCAGGGAACAAACCCCTATATTCTCTTGCACCACGCAGGAGGACAGGTCGCCGCCAGCCACCAGCATGACCAATTCCGGCAGCATGTTGGCAGTTGGCGTTAGCAGCACCAGCGTATTCGACGCCGGGCCTTTGCTGAACAGGAGCAGGCCGCTGTCATTGGCGCTGACTTTGCCCAATCCCTTAATCTCAATCGTGGCTTCTTCTTGGTTCAAGGTAATGCCAAAAGGTTTTGTATAAACCGCGATGGCGTCCTGTTCCTCGAGCGAGCCCAGGATAATGGCGTCATTGCCATCGGCGGCTTTGGCGCGTACATTGAGCGGGATATTGACCAGTTTGAGCACGTTTTGGAGCGTGGCAATCGGCCCCAGCAGGGAAGCATCCAACTGTACCTCTCCCACCGTCACCAGGCTGGTGGGGCGGCTGAACAGGTACGGGAAATTCACCAGCGAGGGAGCGCGTTCACTGCCCAGGGCAAAATCAGCAATCGCGCCGAGCAGCATCCCGTTATCAGCCACCTGGCTGAAGGGGTTGGTCAGGAAACTGAAGTCGCCAGCCGCCAGCACCTGGCCGTTGCCGCTCAAGGCCAGCGGCACGAATGTTCCGCGCTGGTCGGTCAACGATGAAAACGTGTTCCTGTCCGAACGCACCAACAAGTTGCCAGTGTTGGTCTGGATAGAATGAACGCCATAGAAGACGACCATCTTCAACCCGTCAGTCAGCGGGCTGTCGGCAAAATCGACGAACTTGACGTTGCGGAAGTTGCCCTCGTTGTCTTGCAGGTTGTAGAGGTAGTCATTGACAAAGGATAAGCCGTAGGGAGCCAGCACAGGGTTGACATAGTTTACATCAGGCGAAACAAAGGTTGTACCGCTGTATGAATCATGCGCGACGAGGAAACGCGTCGGGTCGGCGAAGACGAGCAGCCGCCCGCCGCTCTCGACAAATTGGCGGATGGCGCGCAATTCCTCGCCGCTGAAACTATTCGAGGGAGAGAAAATGATGTACGCGCTGGCATATTTGAGTTGACCGGCAAGCGGTTGGGCGCCCTTGTCGAATTCCACCTGTCCGCCGCGCGCGCTCAAGGCCGTTACCAGCGGCTCGATTTCATTGGGAACATACTGGTTGCCATGCGAAGCGTCGATGATGACTACTTTCCCTTTACCAGCCGGTACGGCAATGGCAGCCCGGCTGGCGGAGGGCGTGGGCGGCTCCGGTAATTTGAAACTGGCAAAATCGGGCCGCGAGATTTCGGCCTTGTAAAAGGGATTCTGGTAGAACGTAACAGCGCGCGCAATGATGGGGGTAAAGAACAAAACGACAGCCAGGATGATGCGGGTAGGGGTTTTCATGACCGTCTCCTATTTCTGCTCGACCAGCGCCGGGGGAATATAAAGCAGGTAAATCCCCGCTTCTTTGGGATAGGGCAGGGTTGCGCCCTCCGCCGACTCGGCAAAGAATCCCTGTCCTGCCGGGTACCATCCGGATTGTTGTGGTACCGCCAGGGAATACAAATCGAGCACCTTGTAATTGCTGACGCGCGCCAGGCTGGCGGCTTTTTCGACTGCATCGGATTGCGAGCCGAGTTCGTCGATTAAACCAATCTGGTAAGCGGCGGCGGCCGGCCAGATTTGACCGCTCAAGACGACATCGGCCCCGGCGTTCAGGCGGTCGCCGCGACCGGTCTTGACCACCTGGTAAAACGCCTGTTTAATCGTTTCTATCTGACGCATATAGGTATCGCGCGGGGAACCCCACAGTTTATAGGGGCCGGTGGAAATGATATTCTCGAAAATAGAGGGAGAATCTGGCAAAACCCCAACCACGCCGATATTGCCCACCATCGAAGTCGGCTTGGCGAAGGCATAGTCGCTGCCGGCCGTCAGGTAATACGCGCCGCTGGCGGCCATTCCATCGATGGAAACGACAACCGGCTTGCTCTCGCGCAGTTTCAGCAGTTCCAGATACACCGCCTCGGTATGCACCACCGTTCCGCCAGGGCTGTCCAACGCCAGCACCACCGCGCGCACTTCGGGATGTTCGCGGGCGTAGTCGATTTGCCGGATAACCACTTGCGCGCTGTAGGAATAAATCGCGTCGTTCAGGGAGATGAGGCCAACCACCGGCTGGGGAATGAGCGCCGCGACCAGCAGCCCCAAGACAAGCGGCAGGGCCAGCCACAACAATCCGTTCCTTACCTGTATCCACTGTACATCGGGTTTTGTTCCGTCCATTTTCCTCGCTCCGTTTTGAAATATGCTGAAAGCATACACCCGCCGCCGCTGGATTGTCAATCACCTTTTTGCGTAGAATGGCAAATTACCAACGCGGCCCTTGCGCGCAATCCCAGCCTCCATTGTTTTCTTACAAACCTGTAAATTCCCATGCCCCCTATATTGTAGTATCCTGCGCCAATAAATTTTCACCCCCAATATTCTCCCGTATTCGCACGCAGCGGGCAAATCCTTTCCAGGCAGGGTAGTGATGAAACAATTCTCCGGCAAAAAAACTGGCCTTCTCTTGCTGGCGTTCCTGACGCTTGTGACGGGTCTGGGCGCGGCCCTGCGCAACTACACCGGCCCTGACCGCACCCGAACAGAATACGGTCAAGCCTGTGTCTACATGCTGCGCTACTGCGCCTGTATCCGCGATCGCTGGACATGGAATGTCGAAGACAACTGGTCGTGCGGCAGCCAGTACGAACCCTGGCTGGCCTACCCTCCTTTGAGCGGCCCTTGTAACGCCAGCAATGTCGGGAAGTACGGCTATCAGCGCGAATATATAGTCTCCGAACACACCGTCACCTACCCGCCGGCAGAAATCAGCGCCCAGCCGCTGTGCAGCCTGCCTGGTCAAAACGGCTGGTGCCGCGCCGGGGCCATACTGCAACTCACCGGCCACGAACCGGTTAGCGGCTACAGCATCTTCGCCCTGGGCGGCACACGGAACGGCGAACCCTTCGTTGTCGAGAACACCGCCGCGGCGCTCGTCCCGGCCTCCGAGGGCCAAAACGACTTTCAATACTGGGCCTATTCAACTTTTGGCGACACTTCATTGATGGGCACAAGCACCCTGTACCTCGACAGCCAGGCACCGCAGGTGACCGCCAGCAGCCTGGTCGGGACGCCGGGCGAGAACGGCTGGTACGTCTCGGCTGTGGACATCTCGGTCTCGTTCGCCGACCCGACCTCCGGCTCCGGGCTGGACGGGGTGTTCTACATCCTGAATGATGCATCCCCCCAACCCTTCGCCCCGCCCCTGACCCTGGGCGACGGACAGCACGACGTGCGCATCCAGGCCATCGACGCGGCCGGCAATCAGACCGAACTCAGCCAGAGCGTGCTGGTCGATACCGTCGCCCCGCTGCTGGAAAACCACCTCGCAGGCAGCCTTTTCAACGGCTGGTACGCCAAAACTGTCACGCTCTCGGCCTCGGCGGTCGACCCTGACCCGGCCTCCGGCTTGGCTGCCTTGGATGTATCCCTGAACGGCAACGCCTGGACGCCCTATAGCGCCGCGCTGACCATCGGGCACGGCCAGCACCAGGCCGTCTTCCGCGCGCGGGACGTGGCCGGCAACCTGATCGTCAGCGATCCCTTGCCGTTCCAGGTGGACGCCAAAGGGCCGCGCATCGACCTGCCGGAAGGCTGGAAGATTTGGGAGACCGCCGCCTTCGTGGTGCGCGACAGCGAAAGCGGACTGGGCGGCATCGAAGTCATCATCTCAGACCCGCAGGGACGCTGGCCGCCGGTGGTGCGCGCCTACACCCCATCGGGAAGCCGTTACGAAGGCCAAATCTCCTGGAACCGGCGCTTCTCCGATGATACCCTGGCCCCGGTAGGCGCATACCGGGTGAAGGTAAAGGCCTCAGACCGGGCAGGTAACTTAAGTCGGAAGGAAGCCACCATCCACATCCCGGCGGGCGACCCCGCCCCCCAGGGGACAATTGTCCAGCCGGCTGTCGAGGCCGAAGAACCGCCGCTCGAAACAACCTTCGCGCTGCCGCCGGAAGAGCCCAAAGCGGCTCCCGCAGCGGTCGCTGAGACGGTCTTTGGCGCGCCTTCGCTGGCGTCTATCAACGAAGCCTGGCAGGCCAACAGCCTGGCCGCCGTCCCACCGCTGGCTGAACCGGATGGCATCCTGTGGGGCGCAGGCGCATTGGCCGCCATGGCCGGCATGAGCGCCTACTACCTGCAAAAGCGGCGCGAAGAGGAAGAAGCCCAACGCCGGGCCGTGCAGGAACAAGTCGATGCCAAAAACGCCGCCCTGCGCGCCAAGGAAGCCCAAATGCGCGAGCAGGCCAAAATTCAGAACTACCTGCAAGGCAAAGCCATGCT
>DAOUAZ010000226.1:0-3409 GCA_034432975.1 Anaerolineales bacterium
ATCATCCCCACCCGTTCCGCCGACCTGTTCTACGGGGACAAGTTGGGCGACCCGCAGCCCGATTGGGTCAACCTGGGCAAAGTCGCCATCCCGCAGGCCGATGAGCAGCAGCGCTTGCTGGCGAACCTGATTCTGGGCATGAATCTCGACCGCAAGCCCTTGCCGCGCTTCTGGTATTTTCCCCGTGACGAAAAAGCCGTCATCGTCATGACTTCCGATGACCATGCCAACAATACCAGCAACAACAGTATGTATGACGACCGGCTCGACCAGATGAATTCCTTCGACCCGCCCGGCTGCTCGGTGGAAGATTGGGAATGCGTGCGCCAGAGCATGTATCTTTCACCAGGTTTCACCACCAATTCCGCCGAAAACGCCAAAATCCAGGCCTATGCGGCGCAGGGGCATGAGTTCGGCGTCCACGTTTCTACAGAGTGCGCTGATTACACCAATACTGCGCTGAACACTTTCTTTACCAACCAGGTTGGCTGGTTCAGCAGCACGTTTCCGTTCCTGCCTGCGCCGGTTTCTGAGCGAACGCACTGCGTCCCCTGGAGCAACTACGCTTCCCACTTGGACGTGCGGCGCAGTCATGGCATTCGGCTCGATACCAACTTTTACTATCATCCGCCTTCATGGGTCAATGACCGGCCCGGTTTGTTTACCGGCTCCGGTTTGTTGATGCGCTTCGCTGACGTAGACGGCCGCGTGATTGACGTGTACCAGGGCGTTACGCACATGACCGATGAATCGGGGCAGACCTTCCCCTTTACCGTCGATACCCTGCTCGATAATGCCCTCGGCCCCAACGGGTATTATGGCGCATTCATGGCAAACATGCACTCCGATTCGGGCGCGTATTTGCCCGCCAACATCGCCATTGTCCAGTCGGCGCAGGCGCGCGGCGTTCCGATTATTTCGGCCAAACAAATGCTGACCTGGCTGGATGGCCGCGAAAGTTCCAGCTTTGGTAATTTGAACTGGCAGGATGGGGTTCTGACTTTTACCATTTCTGCCGATTCCCGCGCGCGCGGGCTGCGCGCCATGCTCCCCGCGCAGGGGGCCAGCGGCCCGCTTGTTTCCATCTCGCGCAATGGCGTGCAGGTGTCTTATCGCGCCGAAACCATCAAAGGCGTCACGTATGCCTTTTTCGACGGCTTGAGCGGGGGTTACCAGGCTTCTTATGTGCCGGATACCACCCCGCCGGTCATTTCGGATATCGCCGCCGTCGTCAGCCCGGAAGGGAATGCGGTCATCACCTGGAACACGGACGAATTCGCCACCTCGCGGGTCGATTATGGGATAAATCCCGCCGCCCTGACCCTGAGCGCCGTCCAGCCCGCGTTGGTCACAGCGCATACGATGACGTTAACCGGCTTGACCCCAAATACAATCTATTATTACCGTGTCACATCGGTAGATTCGACCGGCAACCCGGCCAGCGCGCCCGCTTCGCCGCTGACCTTTACCACGCCCACCCTGCCTTTCATCGACACGACCCGCGGCGACTTCCTGGCCGGAACGCCCGCTTCTTGTTACCTGGCCGAATCGGGCAATGGGGAAGTCAGCCTCGCGCCCGCGCTTGGCGAGGAATTTTCAGGTTCCTCCCTGCCTTCCGGTTGGAGCCAGCAGGTGTGGGCTTCCGGCGCGACCGTGTCGGTTGTCGATGGTCAACTCGTCTCGGACGGAATGGGTTTTTACTACAACGCAAACGGATTCTCGCCGGGACGTTCGCTCGAATTCGAGGCGGCCTTTAGCGCGGATGATTACCAGAGTATTGGCTTCATGGGCTATCCGGCCTGGAACACCTACTGGGCCTTCTTTGGCACTTCGGGCAGCACCAGCCAGGTCTATGCCAGCATCAGCGGCGGGGTCAACGTCCCGGTGGGGAACCTGGTCGGTACAAAGCATCGCTATCGCATCGATTGGGCCGGCAACACCTTCACGTTCTTGGTGGATGGCGCCCAGGTGTACCAACACACTGTTGGCTATCAATTCACTTTGCGTCCCGGCGTCATCGACGATACGGTGGATGGCCGCCCGGCCCGCGTCGATTGGATGCGCCTATCCCCGTACACATCACCCTGCGCCTTTACCTCGCGGGTGTTCGATGCCGGACAGCCGGTCGATTGGCAATCCCTCACCTGGGCCGGAACGCTCCCAGCCAACACATCCGTCCTGTTCGAGACCCGCAGCGGCGGCACGGCTTCCCCCGATGCTTCCTGGTCGGTCTGGCAGGCGTTGGGCGGGTCGAATATACCCATCCCGGATGGACGCTATCTGCAATATCGGGTCACGCTGGCCTCGTCGAACGCATCCGCGACTCCGGGCATCGAATCGGTTCTCATCGCCTATTTGCCAGCTGGCGGCCCTCCCTCGACGCCCACGATTACCCCCACCGGCACGGCCACCGTGACTTCCACGCCCCTGCCGCCGGCTTCGACCTCGACCCCAACTGGCACGGCCACCGTGACTTCCACGCTTTTGCCACCGACCGCTACCCCAACCGGAACGGCGACCGTGACTCCCACGCCCCTGCCGCCATCAGTTACACCTACCGCAACTCGCACCGGTACGCCGACTCATACCAGTACTGCCACCCACACCAGTACCGCCACTGCGACGCCGACCTCCACGCCAACCAGTACTGGCTGGTTTGGTCCGTCGGCGAACGCAGCCCAAACTGGCGGCGACAATAACGGCTACGAAGTCAACGCGGTTTACGCTTATGCCGATGACGGTTTCTACGCCCTCGATAACAATAGCGGCACGGGAACGGGTACTTCCTGCACGGGCAGCGGCAAAGACAAACACGGTTTCTTGAATTTTGGCATCAACCTGCCTGGGTTGGCGGTTATACAAGGTATCGAAGTCCGCCTGGATGCGTTCGTAGACAGCGCAGCCAACTCTCCCAGGATATGCGTCCAACTGTCCTGGAATGGCGGTTCCAATTGGACGGCTGCCAAAGCGACCACAACTCTGGATACAGTCGAACAGACTTACACCCTCGGCGGCCCAAACGACCTTTGGGGCCGCAGTTGGACGCTCTCGCAGCTGTCCGATGCCAATTTCCGGGTGCGTGTCATCAATGTTGCCAGTTCTACCGCGCGCGACTTCTCGCTCGATTGGATTGCCGTTCGCATAACATACCGATAGGAAGGAAGATGTTGGCGTGCTTTCCAACAGCGTTTGTAAAAACAGCGCCGTGACTGCGCCGGTCATCACTTCTGAACGCCAGGCAATCTCCTGTCCACTCAGCAGATCTAATGCGCCATAGAAGTGGTTCTGGTGACGACCTGGGTCAGCGGGCCAATCACTGACCAGGCAAAAGAAGCCGCGGCCTGCAAGTACAAACCCGCTTCATCCAGGGCAAAAAACCTGGTTTTCGGCCTTTCCTGGGCAATATCGA
>DAOUAZ010000227.1:0-6969 GCA_034432975.1 Anaerolineales bacterium
CACCGCCGCCCGTTCGATGCCGAGACCTTGTTGATAGCGTTCCATGAACGCCGCAAAGCCAGCCACGTTGGCAGGGTCGGGGGCAATCGTCGTCGCCTTCTCGCTGGCAAAGACTTTCCTGGTCAGGTAGGCTTCTAGCGGTTCGTTTTCGGATTTGTAGAGCATGTACGCGGCGAGTAATGCCATCCCCCACGCGCCGCCCTCGCCGGCAGTGGACATCACCGAAACGGGAACGTTCATCGCCGCTGCCATGATTTTCTGACCGACTTCGGGCGTCTTGAAGAAGCCGCCGTGACCGAGCAGTTGGTCGAGTTCCACGTTTTCCCGTTCGAACAGGATGTCCATTCCGATTTTTAGCGCGCCGACCGACGCGAACAGGTGCGCGCGCATGAAGTTCGCCAGATTGAATCGGCTTTCAGGGGTACGGACAAACAGCGGGCGGCCCTGCTCGAAGCCGGTCAGGTGTTCGCCGGAGACGTAGTTGTAGGCCAGCAATCCGCCCGCATCCGGGTCGGCCTGGAGCGCTTGCCGGTAGAGCGTCTCGAATAGTTTGGCTTCGCTTACATCCAGGCCAATTACCTGCGTGAATTCGTGAAACAGACCCACCCAGGCGTTCAGGTCGGAGGTGCAATTGTTGCTATGCACCATCGCAACCGGCTTGCCGCTGGGCGTTGTCACCATGTCGATTTCAGGGTATAGCCTGGAAAGCGGCTTCTCCAGCACAATCATAGCGAAGACGGATGTTCCGGCGGAGACGTTACCGGTGCGAGCCGCGACGCTGTTGGTGGCGACCATGCCCGTGCCTGCATCGCCCTCCGGCGGGCAGAGCGGAATCCCGGCCTTGAGTTCACCCGTCGGGTCGAGCAGCCTGGCTCCGTCTTCGGTGAGCGTCCCGGCGGCATCCCCGGCAGTCAGCACGCGGGGCAGGAGGTCTTCGAGTTTCCAGGGGATGTTCTTCTCCGCGAGTTGCGCATTGAACAAGGCCATCCTGCCTTTGTCCCAGTCGTTCGCGGCGCTGTCGATGGGGAACATGCCCGACGCCTCGCCCACGCCCATCACTTTTTGCCCGGTCAATTTCCAGTGAACGCAGCCCGCCAGCGTGGTCAGGTGGCTGACCTGGTTCACGTGCGGTTCGCCGTTCAGGATGGCCTGGTAAACATGGGCAATGCTCCAGCGCTGCGGGATGTTGAATTGGAACAATTCCGTCAGTTGTTCGGCGGCCTGTCCGGTCATCGTGTTGCGCCAGGTGCGGAAGGGGACAAGTTGGCGGTCATTTTTGTCGAAGGCCATGTAGCCATGCATCATCGCGCTGAAGCCCATCGCGCCCACTGTTTGCAGGGGGACGCCATGCCTGGCTTGCACATCGAGGCGCAGGTTACGGAAAGCGTCCTGCAAGCCGGCCCAGACATCGTCCAGGCTGTAGGTCCAGATGCCGTTTTCGTATTGGTTCTCCCACTCATGGCTGCCCGAGGCAAGCGGGGCGTGGTCTGCGCCGACGAGGATGGCTTTGATGCGGGTGGAGCCGAATTCGATACCGAGGGTTGCCTGGCCGCTTTCAATTGCTTTTTGGACGGCGGTTTGGTTCATATTCATCTCCCAAGAGTTCAATCAATTTAGGATTTGTTATCGTTACCGTTATCGTTCACAAGCCATTATAACAAAGGTATAATAAAATACAATGGTGAAAAATTTCCTTTTCAGGTGAATTATGCCCCGTAAACGACTTCGCAAGACCACTATCAAGGATGTTGCCCAGGCGTGCAGCGTCTCGACCCAAACTGTATCGCGGGTCATCAATAAGCGCCCCGACGTCTCGCCTGAAACGCGCGAGTTGGTCGAGAAGGCGATTGCCGAAATGGGCTACCAGCCCAGCGCCCTGGCGCGCAGCCTGGTGCAGCAGCGCAGTTACACCCTGGGAGTCATCATTGCCGGACTGAAATATGTTGGCGTTTCGCAAACATTGAATGGAATCACCGAGCAGTGCGACAGGCTGGGATACTCCATCTTTCTTAAGGAATTGCCGCGTTTCGATACGTCCGATATCGTCCCAGTCATCGAATCGCTCATGGCGCACCATGTCGAAGGCATTATTTTTGCCGGGCCGGAGTGGAATGAGAATGTCAAGGTCGCCCAATCGCAATTGCCTTCGTTTTGCCCGCCCATCGTTTTCCTGAAATGCCAGCCCAACCCGAATTACACCACCATTAGCATCGATAATTATGGCGGCGCGCGCGCAGCGGTCGAGTATCTGCTTTCCCAGGGACGGCGTCATATTGGGCTGATTGCCGGGCCGCTCGAATGGCTGGAAGCCCGCCAGCGCAAGCAGGGCTGGGAAGACGCGCTGAAAAATACCGGGATTACGGTCTCGCCGCAAAAATGGGCGCAAGGTAACTGGAACTCGGCCAGCGGCGAGGCAGCCTTTGCCGAGTTGGTGACCAAATATCCCAACATGAACGCCGTCTTTGCCAGCAACGACCAGATGGCGCTTGGCGTTTTGCATTATGCCCACGCGCACGGAATTCGCATTCCCGAGGACCTGGCCGTTGTTGGGTTCGACAACCTGGCCGAGTCACCTTATTTCATCCCGGCGCTGACGACGGTCGAGCAGCCGCTGCGCGAACTGGGCAGCCTGGCGGTCCGAACATTGTTGGAGCAGGTCGATTCTTTGGGGCAATCGGTATCGTTCCGGGACATTACGCTCCCAACCCGACTCGTTGTCCGCGATAGCGCGTCCCAGCCCTGACAGTGCTTATCGAGAAGAATAGCCGTTTGTCACCAATCTTTTTGACAAACGTCAGTCTCGCTCTTGACGGCCTTCGCAATCATTGCTACAATGTTATCGATAACGTTATCGATAACATTTTCGTTGACGTTCAAACCCTTTTTCTCACCCTTTGGAAGGAAGGAAAAAATGAAGAGAAATTCCCTGTATTCTGTTTTTGCGCTCATCATCGCACTCTCATTGCTCTTGAGCGCGTGCGGTCAGGCTGCCGGCGGCCAATCGGACGGGAAAAAACTGGTCGGTATTTCGATGCCCACCAAGACCTCGACCCGCTGGATTTCTGACGGCGAGAGCATGGTCAAAGAATTCCAGGCTATGGGCTACGATACTGACTTGCAGTTTGCGGATGACGACATCCCGAACCAGCTCGCCCAAATCGAAAACATGATTACCAAGGGCGCGGATGTCCTCGTGATTGCCGCCATCGACGGCAGCACCCTGACCGATGCGCTTGCCAAGGCCAAGGAAGCCGGCGTGCTTGTGATTGCCTATGACCGCCTGCTGGTCAACTCCGCGAACGTCGATTACTACGCCACCTTCGACAACTTCGGCGTCGGTGTAATCATGGGCACCCAGATTGAAACCGGCCTCGACCTGAAAAACCAGGCTGGCCCGTTCAATATCGAACTGTTCGGCGGCTCCCCGGATGACACCAACGCCTTCTACTTCTACGATGGCGCCATGTCCGTTTTGCAGCCTCACATCGATAGCGGCAAACTGGTTGTCCAGTCTGGACAGATGGGCATGGACAAGGTCTCGACCCTGCGCTGGGATGGTATCGTTGCCCAGGCCCGCATGGAAAACCTGCTGAGCGCTTTCTACACCGACAAGCGCGTGGACGCCGTCCTGTCTCCGTATGACGGCCTTTCCATCGGCATCATCTCGGCCCTGAAGAGCGTTGGCTACGGCACCGCCGGCCAGCCGATGCCCGTTATCACCGGTCAGGATGCCGAAATTGCATCCATCAAGGCCATGATTGCAGGCGAACAGACCTACACCGTCTTCAAGGATACCCGCGAATTGGCCAAGCAAACCGCCGTGATGGTTGATGCGGCCCTCAAAGGCCAGGAAGTCCCGATTAACGACACCAAGACCTACGACAACGGCGTCAAGATTGTGCCTTCCTACCTGTTGACCCCCTTCAGCGTCGATATTACCAACTACCAGAAGTACCTGGTCGATAGCGGCTACTACACTGCCGACCAACTGAAGTAATCTACGCCACATCCTGGTGTGTGAGGGCCCAAAACCCTCACACACCTTTTCTTTCTCATGGATTTTGGGCCGCGCGGGCAACAATGCTCGATTAAAATCGAAACGGCAGACTCTTGACATTTCACGCTCTCGAGGATAAGAAAAACATGTCTGATGTTATTCTGGAAATGCGCAACATCACCAAGACATTCCCTGGCGTCAAAGCGCTTGATAATGTAAGTTTTAGCGTGCGCCAGGGGGAAATCCATGCCCTGGTTGGCGAAAACGGGGCCGGGAAGTCGACCCTGATGAAGGTACTCAGCGGCGTCTATCCTTATGGAACCTACAACGGTGAAATCTATTTCCAGGGGCAGGAATGTCGTTTTCGGGATATTTCTGAATCAGAGAAGGTCGGGCTCGTCATCATCCACCAGGAACTTGCACTTATTCCTTTTCTTTCCATTGCAGAAAATTTATTCCTGGGGAACGAACGCGCAAAAAATGGAATTATCCATTGGAACGAGGCGATCTCTCAAACCAAAGAACTACTCGCGCGGGTAGGATTGAATGAGTCGCCGCAAACCCTGATTACTGATATTGGCGTAGGCAAGCAGCAATTGGTTGAAATTGCCAAGGCGCTGGCGAAAGAAGTAAAACTGCTCATCCTGGATGAGCCGACAGCCTCGCTCAACGAAAGCGACAGCGATAAGTTGCTGGAGTTGCTGCTCCAACTCAAGGAACATGGCATCTCGTCTATTTTGATTTCGCACAAGTTGAGCGAAGTTTCCAAAGTCGCCGATTCGATTACCATCCTGCGCGACGGCGCGACCATCGAAACCATCGACTGCCGGGTGGAGCAGATTACCGAAGACCGTATTATTCGCGGCATGGTCGGGCGCGACCTGACCCATCGCTTCCCGCCGCGCGATTCGAACATCGGCGATGTGATTTTCGAGGTGCGCGATTGGAATGTGTATCACCCCTTGCACGAGGACCGTAAAGTCAGCAACGATATTAACCTCCACGTGCGGCGCGGGGAAGTGGTCGGCATTTCCGGGTTGATGGGCGCTGGCCGCACCGAATTGGCGATGAGCATTTTTGGTCATTCCTACGGGGTGCGCATTAACGGCAAAGTCCTGAAGCACGGTAAAGAGATTGACGTCAGCTCGATTGATAAGGCAATCCAGAATGGGATTGCTTATGCCACAGAAGACCGCAAGGCCTATGGCCTGGTTTTGATTAAACCCATCAAAGACAATATCACGCTCTCCAACCTGGAAGCTGTCTCAACGGGCGGTGTTGTGAATGAACCCAGGGAAATCAACGCCACCGGTGGGTATCGTGAAAAGTTGAACATTAAATGCTCCAGCATTATGCAGGAGGCTGTGAACTTATCGGGCGGGAACCAGCAAAAAGTTGTCCTGAGCAAATGGCTCTTTGCCGAGCCGGAGATTTTGATACTCGATGAACCCACGCGCGGTATCGATGTTGGGGCAAAGTATGAAATCTACACCATCATCAACCGCCTGGCAGAAGAAGGGAAAGGGATTATCCTGATTTCTTCGGAACTGCCTGAAATCCTTGGAATCTGTGACCGAATCTATGTCATGCGCGAGGGGAAAATCGTAGGCGAGATGCCAGCCAGGGAAGCCTCCCAGGAAGCGATAATGAAGTGCATTATGACACAATAACAAGAGGTGAGTGAATAATGAAAACCCTTTCCACCCTATTCAAGAGCAACATCCGTGAATATGGCATGTTAATTGCGCTGGTTGCAATTATGATTTTCTTCCAATTTGCAACCAATGGCATTCTCTTTCGGCCAATTAATATTACCAACCTGGTCTTGCAGAACAGTTACATCATTGTCATGGCCCTGGGCATGCTCTTAATCATCGTTTCTGGTTGGATTGACCTTTCGGTTGGTTCCGTGGCGGCTTTTGTCGGCGCGGTGGCCGCCGTCTTGATGGTGAAAATGGGGGTTCATTGGAGTCTCACGATGCTCATCTGCCTGGTGGTTGGCGCGCTGGTCGGCGCCTGGCAGGGGTTTTGGGTGGCGTATGTCAAAATCCCGGCTTTCATTGTCACCCTGGCGGGCATGTTAATGTTTCGGGGGCTGACCCTGCTCATTTTGCAGGGTGAAGCCGTTGGGCCTTTCCCGGTTCCCTTCCAACGCTTAAGCACCGGCTTTATCCCCGACTTTTTCAATGTGGAAGGGTTTCACTTGACGACCATGCTGATTGGGGCGCTCTTGGTTATCCTGCTGGTCTTCATGGACTACCGCTCACGCAAGAACCAGCAAAAGTATGGCTTCGAAGTGACCCCAATGTATTTTTTCATCGCCAAAAACCTGCTGATTTCCGGCGCAGTGTTGGGCTTGTGCTACCTGATGGCTTCGTACAAAGGCCTGCCGAATGTCTTGATTGTGATGGCGGTCCTGATTGCCCTGTTCGCCTTCATTACCAGCCAGACCGTCATTGGCCGCCGGATTTATGCAATGGGCGGCAACGAGAAGGCTGCCCGGCTTTCGGGCGTCAATACCCCGCGCCTGCTCTTCCTGACCTTTGTCAACATGGGCGTCCTGGCGGCGCTGGCGGGGATGATTGTGGCTGCCCGCCTGAACACGGCGACCCCCAAAGCCGGCGTGGGTTTTGAACTGGATGTCATCGCGGCCTGTTTCATCGGCGGGGCCTCGGCCAGCGGCGGCATCGGAACCGTCATTGGCGCGGTGGTGGGCGCGTTCTTGATTGGCGTGATGAACAACGGCATGTCCATCCTGGGCATCGGTATCGATTGGCAGCAGGGGATTAAGGGCTTCGTATTGCTGATGGCCGTTTTCTTCGATGTGTACAACAAAAATAAAGCCTAGGAGTGCTATGAAAAACCCTTTCATGGGACGAAATTGAACCTTACAAACCGACAATCAAGACGGCTGCGGGTAAGGAAGTTCAGGCAACTTGCCGCCAGGGCACTTTTTACCCTGCAGGTGTCTG
>DAOUAZ010000228.1:0-13373 GCA_034432975.1 Anaerolineales bacterium
GCGTTCTTCGGCCACGCCCGGCAGTTCAACCGGGATGAGCTGGCGCAGGCAGCCGCCAAGCAACTTAAAGGCATGTTCGGCGGCCTGCGCTTCCGCCGGGCCGCTTTCGCCCTTCTGCGCCAACATGCCGCCGCCCACCCTGACCAGCGGCAGAAGGTATTCGGCCAGCACGGGCAGGTTGGCGACCGCGCGCGCCACCGCCCAGTCATATTTTTCGCGGTGTTTGGGATGGCGTCCCACTTCCTCGGCGCGGGTGGTCAGCACCTCAACGCCTTCCATGCCGAGGGTTTGGACGATGTGGGAGCAGAAATTGGCCTTTTTGCCCACCGATTCGACCAGGGTCAGTTTCATGCCGGGGTACAGGATTTTGAGCACGATTCCGGGGAAACCCGCGCCCGTTCCGACATCCACCAGCCGCCGGGGAGTCTGCTCACGCCAGGCCAGGGCGCAGGACATCGAATCGAGGAAATGCTTGGCGCGGATTCCATCCACATCCCGGATGGCGGTCAGGTTGAATTTCTGGTTCCATTCGAGCAGTTCGCGCTCGTAAGTGGTCAGTTGGGCAGCCTGCCGGGTCGAAAGCGAAATGCCGAACAACTGGAGCGCGTCGCGGGCGAGTTTTTCCATGCCGGGTTAGAGCGTGTTGCGGTAATAGCGGTACACCCACGCCGAGCGCAGGATAGCCAGCGTCACGGTGAAGAACAGCATGATGATGAACGAAAAGTTCCAGACCGGGCGCGCCAGGTAGAACAGGTAGATTGCTGCCAGGTGAACCAGGTCGCCGAACAAGAGCGCTTCCACTGCCGGGGAGAGCATCCGGTTATCGTTGTAGGGCAAAATGCGCAAGACGACGAAAGTCAACACCCACAGCAGCACGCCGTACCAGCGAATCAGTTCCAGCGGCACGGGAGGCAGGGTCTCGGTCGCAAACTGCGCCACGAACATGGCCGGAGCCGCCAGGCACAGCAAGCCGGTGCCAAAGTTCAGCATCACCGCTTCGAAAACCAGGACGTATCGGATGAATTTGTTGTAAGTCATTTTGCATTCCTTTGCGTTGGGGTACCTGAATTATACAGGGTTTATGCCGATTTTTTCTCGATGTACTTCACCTCTGCTGGTAGAATAAACCATCCCAGCCAGAGTTCCTTGACGAGACCCACATGACCACGCCGGGCAAAGCGCCAGCCATCCTACCGATTTTGCCAACCAGTGAAAACCTGCTTTTCGCGCTGTCCCTTATCGTTTATCTATCGGTGCGGCTGATTGGCCTGACGGATTACCCGGGGTTTATGACGTTCGATGAAGTCAACCCCACCCTGCTGGCCTCCGACTTCCTGCGGGATGGGTATCGGAGCTACAACGGCGAATTTTTCCCCGCCTTTTTCCCAAATATGGACAAATACAGCCTGGGAACCACCGTTTACATCCAGATGGTCACGCTGCTGCTGTTTGACCGCTCGGCCCTGGCCGTTAAATTAACCTCCGTGCTGTTCGGGTTGATTGGCGCGCTTGGCCTGACCCTGGCGTTGCGCAACATTTTTCGCCTGCGCTACTGGTGGGCCGGATTGCTGGTTCTTTCCCTGCTGCCCGCCTGGTTTCACCATTCGCGCACCGCTTATGAGACGGTGTTTGCCGTGTCATTCTATGGCGGCATGTTTTATTCCTATCTGCTCTATCGCCGCAAATCACCCCACTATCTCTATCTCGCTGTGCTGATGGCGGCCCTGGCTTTTTATGCCTATGCCCCGGCTCGGCTATATGTTCCCATCACCATCTTGTTTTTGTTCGTATCAGACATGCGCTATCACTGGGCGCAGCGCGCTACCGTTTTACGCGCTTTCATCTTTGGATACTTGCTGTTTTTACCCTACCAGGGATTTCAAATCAGTCATTCATCGGACACAAACCAATACTTGCAAAACCTCATTTCCTATTGGACCGCCGACATCCCTATCTGGGAAAAAATCAGCATTTTTATTCCCCGTTACCTGTTTCATCTCAGCCCGATGTACTGGTTCAGGCCCAATTACGACGTAACGGATACAGATGGGTTGTTGCACATCATGAAAGGCTATGGGCATCTTCCGCTGTACCTGCTGCCGTTCCTGGCCTGGGGCTTGCTCCTCACCCTCAGCCGCCAATCTGCCTCGGAATACCGGGCGGTCCTGGCTGCCTTCCTGGCGGCCCCGGTCGCTGCCGCCATTGTGCTATCTCCCAGCAGCATCACGCGCGCCCTGGCGATGGTCCTCCCGGCTGCCATGCTGATGACGTTCGGCCTGGACGACCTGCTCCAGCGCATCGGGCCGCGCCTGCGCTTTTCCGGGCCGCGCGCGAGTTTGTGGCTGCCCCTGGCAGCCTTCCTCCTCTTGGGCAGTATCAACTTTGCCACCCTGTACGATGCGCTCCACAACAGCACGCGCTGGTTCGACAATATTGGCGCTTCAGGGGTGCAGTTTGGCGCAACCCGGATCTTCCCCATATTGAAGGCCGAGTTGCAGCAACAGCCCGACGCCGCTGTCATTATCTCCCCAAACTGGGCCATGAATATCCACCTGGTCACCCGGCTTTTTCTCGGCGATACCAAAAAAGTCCGGTTCGATTCCATTTATGACCTGGCGCGCCACAAACAGGATTTGCCGCCCCAACATCTCATCGTCGTGACCGATGAAGAATATCGATTTGCAGTCAACAGCCCGAAATTCAGCAACATCCAAATCCTGCGCGCAGTTCCCTACAACGACACCCGCAACGCCTTTTACATCCTGCGCCTGGAATATTCTCCCCAAATTGATGAACTGCTGGCCGCCGAATTCATGGAACGCTCGCAACTCCTGACTGCCCAAATCATGATAGACGGGCAGCCTGTTACGGTAAACTACACCCGGTGCGGGGGCTGTCCCGTCGAACAAGCCTTCGACGGCCTGGACGCGCTCTACATCACCGATGAAGTCAATCCCGCCGTGCTCCAACTGCTTTACCCCGAACCGCGTCTGTTCGGCAGTATTTCTATCGTGCATGGCCGCAGCCCAATCCAGCTTACAGCGACATTTTATGACCGTTCTGGCGCGCAGGTGGCGGAGTACACGGTCGAATTTTATGAAAACGGGAGTGATGGCAACCGCTTGACCCTTGACGCACCCATCCTGGCCCAACAAGTGACCCTTTCGATACTGGATTTGTCACAGCACGAAAACGGCCTCGTCCACATCTGGGATATTCAATTCACAGAGGAATGACACTAACTTGGACGCGACACCTTCCCCACGCATCCCCCTCTCCATTTGGATTCAAGCCGCCCGCCCCCGCACCCTGCCTGCCGCCGCAGCGCCGGTGCTGGTTGCTTCGGCCCTGGCCTGGCGCGACGATGTTTTCCAACCGCTGGCAGCGCTGGCCTGCCTGCTCATCTCCCTGCTCATGCAAATCGGCGCGAATTTTGCCAACGACCTGTTCGACCACGAGCGCGGCGCCGATACACCCGACCGCCTCGGCCCGCCGCGCGTTACCGCAACCGGTCTGGTCTCCCCGGCGCAGATGCGCATCGGGCTGGTGGTCATCTTCGGGCTGGCGGCGCTGCTCGGCCTGTACCTCATCCACTTACGCGGTTGGCCGGTGCTCGCCCTGGGAATCGCCGTCATTGCGGCGGCGCTGGCCTATACCGGCGGCCCTTTCCCCTATGGCTACAACGCCCTCGGCGACCTGTTCGTCTTCCTGGCCTTTGGCGTGGCCGCCGTTTGTGGAACGTATTACGCCCAGGCTGGCACAGTCACCCCAACCGCCTGGTGGGTCTCCGTCCCGATGGGCTTGCTCATCGTCAACATTCTCGTCGTCAACAACACCCGCGACATCCCCACCGATGCGAAAACCAGCAAACGCACCCTGGCCGTCGTGCTGGGGCGCGAAGCCATGCTAACCGAGTACCTGGCCTGCCTGCTGGGCGCGTACCTCCTTCCGCTCGGCTTGTGGACGCTTGGCCTGACCTCGTGGGGTGTCCTGCTGGCCTGGCTCTCCCTGCCGCAAGCGGTCTCCCTGTACCGTGAATTTTCACGCGCCGAGGGCCGCGCCCTCAACCAAACCCTGGCAGGCACGGCCCAACTGGCGTTGGTCTACGCCGTGCTGTTCTCGCTTGGATTGCTGCTGTTTTAGCGCGCGCTGCTTCCAGTCTGAAACAATCCTATTTCCGAGACAAGCCACCCCACCGCGACATCATGCCCGTGGTGGGGAATTGATTCCAACACCAGCGCCTGGTACGCCACCCCCACGCTAATTCCGTTAAACCGGGACAGGAAACGGTCGTAATACCCGCCGCCGTAGCCCAGCCGCCAGCCCTGGCGGTCATAGGCCAGCCCCGGAACAAGCACCAACTCGACCACATCCCCCTGGACGACGGGCAAATCCGCCGCAGGTTCGGCCATCCCAAACGGGTGGACGACCAGCCGCGCCGGGTCATAAGGGTGGAAATCCATGCGGTGATTGTCCTCCGGCACGATGCGCGGCAGGAGCCAGCATTTTTTGGGAAATTGCTCCAGAAGCGGGCGCACATCCACTTCGGTCTTCATCGGCAGATAGGCCAGGATAGTTTCGAGGCGCTGGAAGACCGGCCAGGCGGCGAGATGCGCGCAAATCGAGCGGCTGGCGCGTTGGCGTTGTTCCACGCCCAGTTCCCGGCGCATGGCGCGGCATTGTTGGCGGAGTTGTTGTTTGGGCTGGGCGTTGGTTTCAGACATGGGGAACCTGTAACCGGGCTTTGATTATACTGATGGCTTTTTCCAGTTCATGCCACAGTTCCGGGGTAAGCGTTTCCTGCCGGCAGGTGGAAATTACCTCGCGGATGTTGCTCAACGAGGGCTTGTCAAAACGCCCAAGTTTGTTCGAGAAAGTCTGTGGTTGGCATATAGTTTTCCTGGGGTCAATTTTACCGCTTGAACGCAGGTGTATATTGTGATAATATACAGGAATGATTGATTTCGGGCAAATCACCGGTTTCGATTGGGATGACGGCAATCGCCAAAAAAACTGGGACAGGCACCAGGTTTCGACCGGCGAATGCGAAGAAGTCTTTTTCAACCTGCCCTTGCTTTTGCAGGATGATTCCGGGCATTCCCAGAGCGAGCCTCGTTTTTATGTGCTGGGGCAAACCAACACTGCCCGATTATTATTTATTGCCTTCACGGTGCGGAAAGACAAAATCCGGGTCATTTCGGCGCGCGCTATGAGCCATAAGGAAAGAGAAATTTATGAGCAAGAAAATTCCTGAGTTCCAAAGCGAAGACGAAGAACGCAACTTTTGGGCCGAACGCGACTCCAGCGATGTACTGGATTGGCGCCAGGCCAGGCGCATCCTGTTCCCCAACCTGAATCCCACCACCCAGGCCATTTCCATCCGCCTGCCGGTTTCGATGCTCGACGAACTGCGCCAACTCGCCAACCAGCGTGATGTGCCATATCAATCGCTGATTAAGATATTCCTAAGGGAGCGGATTGATATGGAGCATGGCAAGATTTTTGCTGCATTAGAGGAAAAGGCAAGTTATCGGGCCAAGAGACAGAAATAATCACGAACTCCGAGATTTTGAAAACATCGGAGTTCAGAAGAAGCACTCAGTGCTGCGATTCAGCGGGCCGAACGACACGTTTCATAACCCCTTTGCAGGGTTCGTATTCAGTTTCCGATAAACGGTCTTCATTTGCCGGTATATCTCGACAAAAGCGGCAAAACGCTCATCATAAACAGCGCGATTCCCGCCATCCGGTTGGTAACTGCGCCTGAATTGCACCAGCCCCGGCACATCGCCAAACGAGATTTCCCCCAGGCCGACCGCGCCAATCCAGGCCGCGCCGCGCGCATTGGCGTAAACAGGGTCGGCCACCTGCTTGATTTCCACATTCATTACATCTGCAAAAACCTGGCACCACACGTCCGACTGCGCCCCGCCGCCGACGATGTTAATCGATTGGGTCTTTCGCCCCAGGAACTTCTCCACCGGCTTGAGCAGCCAGCGCGTATTGAAGGCAATCCCCTCCAGGAAGGCGCGGATGATGTCTTCGCGGGTGTTGCGCAGGCTCAGGTTATACAGCCCGGCCCGCACGGTCTTATCGTCCACCGGGGCGCGCTCGCCCCAAATCCAGGGGGTGTAAAGCACGCCGTTGCTTCCGGCTGGCACGCGCGCCGCAATCTGGTCGAGTACTTTGAAAATATCCGGCGCATCGGCTTCCTGCAACAATTCGTCCTTGTGGTAGATGATGTTGTCGCGCAGGAAGGTCAGGTTGCCGCCGGCCGTCGCCTGGAGCGCGGTCAACAGGTATTTGCCCGGCACCGCGCAAGGGATGGAAGCCATGCTGGAGGAAATATCGGTTTTCTTGAACGGCACATGCGCCGTCATCCACGACGAAGTCCCAATATACAGGTGCAGGTCGAAGTCGCGCACCGCGCCCGCGCCAATTGCCGCGGCGGTATTGTCTATCGCCCCGGCCACCACTTTGACAGCCGTAGAAAGCCCCAGCGCGGCGGCCACCTCCGGGCGCAGGGCCCCAATCACGCGCGTACATGGCACAATCTCGGGCAGTTTGGCGCGGTCGAGGCCGAGGGCAGAAACCAGCCCGTTGTGGTAGCGAACCGCATCCGGGTCGCGGTTGTCGGTCACCCACGAGGTAACGATAGAGTCAAAACTGGCGACAAATTCCCCGGTCAGGCGCAGGTTCAGGTAGTCCAGCACATTCAAAAACTTGTAGGCGCGCACGTACAGGTCGGGCCGGGTATCGCGGATGAACAAGATATGCCCCGCCGGGTCTTTGCCGGTCATGGAGGGCATCCCGCCGGTCAGGCGGATGAATTGCAAGACCTTGAAAAGTTCGGCCCCGTCGATGTTGAGCAGCCCGCCGAGCTGCTTCTTCAGGTGCGGCGCGCCGCGCATGTCCATCCACAGGATGGCGTTGGCGAGGGCGTTGCCCGCTTTGTCGACCGCTACCGTGCCCTCGCCTTGCGTCGAGCAACAAACGGCGGACACGTTCCGGCCCGCGTCCGGCTCCCGTTTCAGCAGCCGCCCCGCCGCCGACAGGAAGGCCGCCCACCACTCGTCTGGCGACTGCTCCGCGCCGCCATCGGGAGTGATGATGAGCCGCACGGGTTCGCTTTCCCAAGCCAAAACGCGCCCATCTACGGTAATAAGCGCGACTTTCATGCCAGATGTGCCGTGGTCTACGGCGAGGAGGAGGGGGGAGGTCATGGCTTAATCGTCTCAATATGCATGTCGAGCAAAATCATTTCAGGACTTCCCAGTCATCTTCGCTGCTCGCTCATTACCGCCACGAGCGCTGGAGACTGCTCGACGAAAGTCAAGCCGGCTTTGGCCGCAGTGGCGCAGGAGGCGATATTCCTTGCCCAGCAATCCCAGCCGACGCGGGTATAGCCGCGCCGGTATGCTTCCGCGAGAAACTGTTGGGTAGAGAGAGTTGCCAATCCTTTGCGCTGATGCTTTTCCAAAGTGGCAATGCCGATTTCGCAACGATTCCCGACATTGTATTCAGACAGGCACCACCCGGCAACTTCATGTTCGTAAACCAGGCGGACTCCAAAACTGTGGGCAAGGAAATCATCGACAGAGACCCGCTCGGAACACATTTCCTCACGAAGAATGTCCAAACCGGCCATGCCGCTTGCGACGAGTTCAGGCGAAACCAACCGCATGGAAAACCCGCCTGGCAGCGCAAGCGGGGCATCGAGACGAAAATCCTGTATCTCATAATATTGCCGCTCACCGTGACAAATCGCGCTATCGTGAAACAGCCCTTCGCAGGCCGCCTTCCATAAAAATACGCGCAGGCAGGTTGGCTTCGAAGGCCGCTGCAACCAGCGCGTGCGTCTTTGCCAGGCTGGCAAACAACGGGCGCGCGGCGGAGAACTGCGTGGGGGAAATCTCGGGCATCGGTATCCTTTATCGGACTTACGCAAAATAAGTTTGTTGTCCGCCAATCTGCGCTAATCAAAGGCATTCAGGCCCAAAATTGTTCGAAAATCCGCGCGGATTGGCGTAGATGAGCGGATAATTTCATGGTTTTGCGCAATATCTGCTTTACGCACATGCGTTTAGGACTGTCTCGAAGCGCGTCAGGGCATCGTCGATGACTTCATCAGTATCGGCCATCGAGGTGTACATGCGGCTGCCGGCCAGCGTCACCAGGCCGTTTGCCATGTAAGCCGCGCCCATTTCTTCCATCGTATGTTTGCGCGGCTTGAGTTCCTTCGCCAGCCGGATGGGATTGCGCAGGTCGAGCAGCATCACGCCGGTCGTTTCGAGATGGACGATACTACCCTGATTGTACGCCACAAAAGGCAGGGAATATTTCTCAATCATGGCCTGCAAACCGCGCGTCAGCCGGTCGCCGGCCTGCCCGGCCAACACGGGCGCATTCGTCCGTTCCATTTCGAGGATGGAATAATATCCGGCCACGCACGAAAGCGGATTGGCCGAAAGCGTCCCGCCGATATAGGCGCGCTCGCCAATCCCGCCGATGCCCGCCGCGAAGCGCTGAATGACCTCCGCCCGCCCGCCGACGCCGCCCGCCATGGGGTAGCCGCCGGTGATGCACTTGCCGAACACGGTCAGGTCGGGCCGGACGCCGAAATAGCCCTGCGCCCCACCCAGCCCCACGCGGAAACCGGTCACCACCTCGTCGAAGATGAGCAGCGCGCCAAATTCATCGCACAGTTCGCGGACTTTTTGGTTGAAATCGAACGGGACGGGCCGCGTGCCGGATTCCGGGCCGAGCGGCTCGACAATCACTGCCGCCGTTCCGCCCCGCAGCCGGTTGAGCATCAATTGGGCTTTGAGCGCGCCCAGGCTGTTGGGGAAGAACTCGCCCGTCGAGGCGCTGGCCCCGCCGGGAATGCCGGTCGCTTCCAGCCGCCCCGTGCCGGGGATGTGCAGGCCGTAGACCATCGAGTCGCTCCAGCCATGATAGGCCCCGCCGACCTTGATAACGTACTTTTTCCTGGTAAAAGCCCGCGCCGCGCGAATGGCGGCCATGACCCCCTCCGTGCCAGACCCCAACATGCGGAACATCTCGATGTTGGGCATCAGCCGGTGGATGAGTTGCGCCAGTTTCAGTTCGTATTCGTGGAACAGGCCGGTGACGGGGCCGCAGGTTTGCAACATTTCGATGACTTTTTCGCGCACCGGGGCATAGTTGCTGCCGAGCAGGGTCGGCCCGCCGGCTTGCAGGAAGTCGATATAGCGGTTGCCGTCGGCATCCCACAGGCAGGCCCCGTCCGTTTTTTCGATGGCAATCGGGAACGGATAGTTAAAGGCTAAATTGTGTTGCACCCCGCCAGGAATGAGTTTCTTCGCTTCATCGGTCAATGCTTTCGAGCGCTGGCACTTCGTATCGAAATAGCCGAGAAATTCCCGCATCTTTTCTGGTTTGATATGGCGCAACGGCTGGCTGACCAGCGCGTTTAGTTTGGCGTAGACGGCGTCAGTGTCGTGATATTCAGTGATGGCGTATTTTTGGGTCATGGCTTCTCTTTCTTTGTAGAGCAAGATATTATCTTGCTCTACATGTTATTCACCCCCTTTGACGGGCAGGCCTTGTTCGGACTTCCGCTGGTCGCCGCGCAATTTGGCAAAGGCAACCTCGCGCACCGCCAGCGGGATTTTACTGACCGGGCGTTCGGTGCAGAGCGCCAAGAGATAGGCCAACGCGCATTTTTCGAGGATTTCCACGTTGTGAATGGCGCGCTCCATGTCGTGGCCGAAGACCAGCGCCCCGTGATTTTGCATCATGAAGGCGTTGTTGTGTTTTTTGACATGTTTCGCAACGGTATTCTTCAAAAACCCCGTGCCGGAGGGCGCGTAAGGGATGATTTCGACGCTGCGGCCCAGGAAACGCGCCTGCTCATCGAACAGGGCCGGGATGGGAGACTTGATGAGCGTCAGCGCGCTGGCATAAGCCTGGTGAGTGTGGATAATGGCATTCACATCGGGCCGCGCCTGGTAGATGGCCCCGTGCATGGCTGCCTCGACCGAGGGTTCGAGATGTCCTTCGAGCAGGGACAGGTTAAAATCAAGGATACAGACATCGGCGGCGGTCATCTTGTTGTAATCGTAGTTGGAAGGGGTCACGGCAAACGCCTCCTGGCCCGTAACCCGCAGCGAGAGATTCCCGCCGGTTGCCATCAGGTAGCCTTTTTCGACCAGACGCTGCGCGGCATCAACAATTTGTTGTTTCAAAACCAGTCTGTCAGACATAACTTCCTCCATGCTGGATTCTAGGATACAATCTTTACAATGTCAAGTTTTGCGCAGGAATGGATACCCAAATGAGCGAAAAAAACTACCACCATGGTGACTTGAAGAACGCGCTTATCCGCGCCGGGATCGAGATTTTGACACAAGAAGGCATAGGCGGATTAAGCCTGCGCAAAGCAGCGCGCAAGGCCGGGGTCAGTCACGCCGCGCCCTACGCCCATTTTGCCGACAAGCAGTCTCTCATCGCTGCGATTGCGGCAGAGGGACATCGCCGCATCTGGGAACGCCTGACCGCCGTCTGGACCCAATATGCGGATAACCCGGCGCGCCTGCTGCCGAAAGCAGCCTGGGCGTATGTCAATTTTGGGCTGGAATTTCCCGATTACTACAAAGTGACCTTCTCTGGAACACTGGAAAATGAACATATCTACCCCGAGTTTATGGAATACTCACAGCGCAACATCCAACTGTTGAAAACCATCATCGAACAATGCCGGAGCGCGGGAATCTTACAGACGGAAGACATCGACAGCGAAATCCAGGCTATCAGCCTGTGGGGACAGATGCACGGCCTGGTCTCCCTCCTTATCCAGGGGCAAATTCCCGGCAACCTGTTAGCCAGCGTCCAGCCCCAGGATATGCTGCTGGTTGCGCTCCGGCAGGTGGTCCATGTTCCAATTGACAAGGGGATGATGGACTAAGAACCTACCGAAAATTCGCGCCATACCCGGCACCGCCCGGAGATAAATCTCCGGGCTACCCGTACAAAGTCCGCTTAAGCGGACTGAATCGCCGGGTTTTAGCCGTCTTCAGACGGCTTGGGATGAATAGCCCGGACATTCATGTCCGGGCGGGCTCAAAAAAATTTTTCGGACAAACTCTAAACTATCCGCGCCGCAAGGCTTCTAATACCTGCGTCAACTCGTTCGGCAGGGACGCTTCAAATAGCCTGGGTTTCTGCTCGCCCGGCAGGGTGATTTTCAGCCGCCAGGCGTGCAGGAAGTGACGATTCAGTTCCAGCGAGGGCTTGCGATGCCCGTAGGTGGTATCTGCCGTGATGGGGCAGCCGAGGAAGGCGCAGTGCAGGCGAATCTGGTGGGTGCGGCCCGTGTGGGGATGAAATTCCAGCAGGGTGTGGCGGGGGAAACTTTCCAACGTTTTGTATTCACTGATAGCCTGACGCCCTTTTTCGAGTTTGACAATCGCCATTTTCTTGCGGTCGCGCGGGTCGCGTCCAATGGGGGCTTCGATGCGGCCGGCGGGCGTGGGCGGTTTGCCATCGACCAGGGCCAGGTAGGTCTTCTCGACGCGCCGCTCTTTGAACTGCTCCACCAGCCAGCGATGGGCGCGCTCGTTTTTGGCAATCGCTATCAGCCCGCTGGTATCTTTGTCGAGGCGGTGGACGACGCCGGGGCGCTCCTCGCCGCCGATTCCTTCGAGGTCGGGGTCGTATCCCAACACGGCATGGACCAGCGTGCCCGTATCGTGTCCCGCTGCCGGGTGGACGACCATGCCGGCCGGTTTGTCGATGACGAGCAGGTCGTCGTTCTCGAAGATGACCGAGAGGGGAATCTGTTCGGGAACCAGCCCGGCAGGCTGCGGCGGGGGGATGCGCGCCCGCAGGCGCTCGCCGCCCTCCAGTTTGAGGCCGCCTTTTTTGGCCGGGATTCCATCCACATCCACAAACCCATCCACTATAAGACCCTGGATGCGGGCCCGCGAGAACTCCGGCAGGCGGGCGGTCAGGTATTTGTCGAGCCGTTCCGGCTGGCTGCCTTCGAATTGGAAAACTTCGACCCGGTCACTCACGTGCTGACTCTCCGGCAGGCTCGGCGGGCTGGTCTTCGGCGGGCGTTTCTTCCGCGCCAATCGGTTTCTGGAGCAGGATTTCCTTGTACCAGACTCCCAACAGCAAGACCAATACCCCAATCGTAATACTTGAATCGGCGATGTTGAAGACCGGGAAGATGCCAACCGAGATGAAATCGGTGACGCGGCCCTCGAACATCAGGCGGTCGATGACGTTGCCCAGCGCGCCGCCCATTTGCAAGCCCATTGCCAGGCGCAGCCACCAATCTTCGGCATGAACCTGGGGGTAATAGTAAATAATCAGCCCGGCAACAATGAACGCCAGGATGGTAAAGACCCAGCCAAAGCCCTGGAACATGCCAAACGCCGCGCCGGTGTTGTACCAGTGAACGAAGCGGGCATACGGCGCGAGCGATTCCCAGCCCTGCGGCAGCCAGGTGCCGCCCAGCGGGATGTTGGCGCGGACAAGGGTCTTGGTAAACTGGTCAAGCCCAATCACTATCCCTGCGGTCAGGAACAGGGTTGCGTAAGCGCGAATGTGATTCAAACGTCCTCCATAAAAAGTTAGGTGCGCAAATTGTACCAGTGAGTTTGTACAAATGTGGCAGTTCTGGAATGGAAATTCCCGGCTCTCCCGTTTCTGGCGGGATTCGTCCACAGATTTCGCAGATTACACAGATGACTCCACTGCAAAAAGATACTTTCCCCCTCCTCAAAAGGGCAAAAGTTTAATACAATCCAGGCATGTTCAGAAAAAACACCCAACACCAACAACCTGCGCTAATTAGCGCCGCCAGCGAACTGCCGGAGAAACAGCGCAAACGCCTGGAAAACTCCTGGGCAGGCACCTTCTACAAAGAATTCTTCAGCCGGGTTGATGAAGAAGCCTCTGCGGTGCTGTATTCCGAAAAAGCCTCGCGTCCGAACGTGCCCGTGAACGTTTTGGTCGGGCTGGAAGCGTTGAAATCCGGCTTTGGCTGGAGTGACGAAGAAGTGTACGAGAACTACTGCTGCAACCTGCAAGCACGCTATGCCCTGGGCTGCGACCGATTGGGCGAGGGCGACTTCGAAATCCGCGCGCTGTACTACTTTCGTGAGCGACTGAGCAAATACAATGCAGAGAAAGGCGTCAATTTGTTGGAGCAAGCCTTCGAACAAATCACAGATGCACATATCACCAGCCTGAAGGTGCGGACCGGGATGCAGCGCATGGATTCGACCCAGATCGCCAGCAACATTGTCTCGGCCAGCCGCCTGCAATTGTTGGTGGAAGGCTTGCAGCGGGTCGAACGCATCTCGAGCGAAAGCGACAAAGCCCGC
>DAOUAZ010000229.1:0-6466 GCA_034432975.1 Anaerolineales bacterium
CTGTACTACAGGAGCAACCATGAACGAGATTACAACCCTTTGGCGCGCCTCGAAATCTTACCGAACCTGGCTGGTGATTGCAGGCATTTACTTCCTCTTGCGGCTGGCAGCGCAGGTCTATTTCATGATGCCAAGCCAGGCCAACGAGGGCAGTGTTGGGGAACAATTAGGGGCAGACATGCGATTATCTTACGTCAGGGCAGCAGCAAGTTTCCAGGCGCGGGAAGATATGTATCTCAAAGGTTCGCTGGAGCATGTCGAGGAGCATTACCTGTATTCCCCGGCTTTTGCGTTCTTTCTCGGCCCTGTTTTTCTGTTGCGAGCGGATATTCTTACGGGTTTAATGATAGCGTTACATCTCCTCGCATACGCGGTCATGTATGTAGGTTGGTTACGAATTTTCAGGCAGAACAAATTAGAAAAAATGTCCGCATTATGGGTCAAATTTTTGCCCTTATATCTGGTCTTTTCCCCTTTTTGGGATGACTTGGCCTATATGAACACCTATATTTTCATGGCATTATTTGCAACACTCTTAATCGATGCCATCATGAAGGAGCAGACCGGTTGGGCATCCTTTTGGCTGGGCGTGGTCATCCTGCCCATCAAACCACAGTGGGCCTTCGCTTTCCTGATTCCGCTCCTGCTTGGAAGATACCGATTCTTTTCACGATTGGTCTTTGGAACAGCCGCCGCCTACGCGCTGGTAACGGCTGCAACCCTGGCAGGAGGTGGTTTTGAATATGTACTCTCTCAATACCGCGATTATGTACAATTTTTGGGGAGGCTGGTGCGCGATTACCCCTGGTGGGGGCCCGATAAACCATTCCTGGGTTATAACCATTCCGTCATGCAGGTTATCCTGTATTTCTTCGGCATTACACCGGCGACCTTCAACCTTGCTACTGGCTTGAAATTGTTATTATTGTTTCCATTAGGAATCTTAGGGTTACGCGCCTTGCAAAAGCCGCGGCAAAAAGCAGGACACGAAGCGCCGGAATTCGCCCTGGGGCTGGCACTGGCGTTGTATCTTGCGGCATTTATCTGGCTGGATATGCTCTGGGAGCTCTCGATGGCGATGACAGTCTTTGTATATTTGTGGACAGTTGTGCTTGAACGCTGGAAAAAGATTCTTATTGGCGCGCTATTTTTCCCATACGCACTCATCGATGCCTGGCGGTTGCTGAGTTATCTCATCGGGGGCGATTCGGTCATTCACAACGCCGGATATGTCCTAACCGACCCGCTCATCTACGTCCCGGTCATCCTGCTGGTTTTACTGGTTTTTTATTTCCTGCTGCTTGAACGGTTGTGGATTTTACAGAAACGTCCCGAAGGTTCCCGGGCATAGCACAGGCGCCCTGAAAAAACCTTCGGGACGGCGCAAAACAAAGCGTATGAATTTTCAAACACGCCTCCATCCAGAGTACGAGAACCCGCCTTCCGGGCCGATTCCGGCGGATTTAACGGAGACGCTCGCCAGCCGCCGGGAGGCGCTCCAGCAGCGCCTCGATTTCCATGCCGGCGACCCGCAAGCAGCCTGGCGCGAGCGTTCCTTCCCGGTGCTGTCCATCCTGGCCCCGGTCATGTCCACCCACGAGGAAAAAATCGAATTCCCCGGCGACCCGATGTGTCTGTATTCGGCCCTGAGTTATGCCGTCGACCAGGCGATAGAATCACATCGACGCGGAATCGACCCCGATGCGCCCTACAACGACCTTTGCCCCGGCTGGGGTAAATTGCCCTCGCGTGAATACCGCCTGTCGGTCGACGAAAACGGCATCCGCCAGTACAACGCCCTCCACCCGAACACCGACCAGACCGTGTTCGACCCGCGCGTCTGGAACACCGGGGTCAGGAAATATTTCGTGGAAGTGGTGCTGGCGCACGTCCAGCCGCGCGTGGTGCTGATAAGCGCCGTCTCGCCCGCGCACCGCTACGCCATCGACATCGCCCGCGCGGTCAAGGAGCATTTGCCCGGCTGTATCGTTGTGTTGGGCGGACGCCATGCCGACGAGACTTGTCACTACAACCACTTGACGGGCGCATTGGACTTTGCCCCCACCAGCCCGCTGACGAAAATCGCGGAGGGGGCGGTCGAGCCGGTCTTCGATTTCATCCTCTCCGGGCAAGGCTATGACGCGCTCGACTTGTTGATGAAGTGCATTGCGCTGGCAATGAATGTCGAAACCAAAACCGTCCGCGCGAGGGATGTGATGAATGCGCTCTCGCGCTTTGCGCCGCTGTTCCGCGACCTGCGCGGCCATGCCTTGATATTGGGCCTGGATGGGGAGAACCTGCACGCCTGGCCGGTCAGCGGACGGAAATTGAGCCTGGCCGAACTGCCCTCGCCCTACCAGGCCTTTGCGATTCGGGCGCGTTTTCCGGTGTTCGAGCGCGAGGGTCGCGTTTTGCGCACGGCGCACTTCATGGTAACGAACTCCTGCCCGTACCACTGTTCCTTTTGCTCCGAGGGCAGCGCCGTGGTGGGAGAATTTCTCTCGTTCAAGGCCGGGCATTTGGTCAGCGCGCTGGCGCGGGTGGTGGAATACCTCGATTACGGCGCGGAAGCCATCTTTTTCGACGATTCGATGTTTTGGGGCGGGAATGTCGGCCACATCATCAACTTTTGCAAGGAGTGGATTCACATCCGCGAGATGGCACTGCGCGCCCAAACGCCCACGTTGACCCTATTTGGCCGCGAAATCGAGCGCGAGGCCATCTTGAACCTGGTTTGGGGCGCGCAATTGACGGTTGATTTTATCGTCTCGCGTTTTCGCCCCGAAGAAGGCTTGCTGGCGCTCCAAAAAATGCGCGAGGCCGGCTGCACTTATCTCTACATCGGCATCGAGAGCATGGCCGAAGCGGTCATCTCGAAAGTTCACAAAAACATCAATCACCAACTACCCTGGGACCAGCGCGTGCGCATGGCATTGGGAACCGCGCGCTACGCGGGCATTCGGGTCGGGTCGTCGGTCTTGTTCGGGCTGGATAGTGAAACATCCGAAACCATCCACGAGACGATTGACAAGGTGGAAGAACTGCTGGCCGAAGACTTGCTGATGATTGCCAGCCCCAACATCCTGACCTATCACCCCAACACTGAAATCACCCGCCTGCATGAAATGGAGAACAGGCTCGATTATCACTCTGCCAATCTCGATAACCGCCCACCCTATTCGTATTTCGAGGAAGCCTTCCCGGCGGTCGTCACGCGCAACTTGAGCGAAGAAGACATCTGGAACATCCACCAGCAGACGCAGGAACGCTGGGGCGTGAAGCGCAACGCCAACCCCATGCCGCCGACTATTTTAGAAGAGTCGTGACGTGACATCCTCCCCTCCTCCCGGAATGCGCCATTTCACCGTCCTGTGGCTGGGACAGGTCATCTCCCTGCTCGGCAGCGCCATGACCTGGTTTGCCTTTACCCTCTGGGCCTGGCAAAAGACCGAGCAGGCCTCCACCCTGGCGACCATCAGTTTTTTCGCCTTCCTGCCAACGGTATTGCTCACGCCCATCGCCGGGACCTTCGTCGACCGCTGGAACCGCAAACTGGTGATGCTGTTCAGCGACCTGGGCGCTGCGCTCGGCACGCTGGCCGCCCTGCTCTTGTTCCTCTCTGATAAACTGGAAATCTGGCACGTGTACCTCATCAGTTTGCTGGCCGGTTTTTTCACCGCCTTCCAGTACCCGGCCTACAACGCGGCAGTCACAACGATGCTGCCCAGGGAACAATACATGCGCGCCGAAGGAATGCTCGGCCTGGCCCCGGCCATCTCGACCATCTTCGCGCCGCTCCTGGCCGCCGTTTTGCTCCCGCGCATTGGCGTTACTGGCATCATGACCCTCGACCTGCTGACTTTTGGCGCGGCGTTCACCTCCCTGCTCCTGATTCGCGTCCCACAGCCTACCGCCAGCAACGTTGGGGCGCAAAGCCGCGGCTCGTTCTGGCAAGAGACCGGCTTCGGCTTTCGCTACATCCGCCAGCGCGCCAGTTTGCGCGGGCTGGTCATCTTATTCATGGCGGCCAACTTCTTCATTGCCATTGGCGCGACCTTGATGGCCCCGATGATACTCAGCCGCACCGGCAACAGCGAGACGGCCCTGGCAAGCGTCCAATCGGTCGGCGCGGTCGGCGGCCTGGTCGGCGGGACGGCGCTCAGCCTGTGGGGCGGCCCCAAACGGCGCATTCACAGCGTCCTGCTCGGCGGCGCGGGGGCCTGCCTGCTGGGCATCACCTGGCTGGGGCTGGGAACGACCCTGCTCTTGTGGGCCATCGGCAGTTTTTTCTTTTCGTTTTTCGAGCCGTTCGTCGAGGGCGGCAACCTGGCGCTGTGGCTTTCCAAAGTGGAAGCCGATGTGCAGGGGCGCATCTTTTCGGCCCGTCACCTGCTGGTACAAATCCCGTACCTGCTCGGCGTGTTCGCATCCGGCTACCTGGGCGATTGGCTGGGACTCTCGTTTATGCTCGTGTTGGCCGGCCTGGCCGGGCTGACCGTGTTCCTTTCCGGATATGGGATGACCGTCATTCGCCAGGCCGAAACTCTCCTGCCCGACCAACCTGGAGGCTGAAATGGAATGGATGATCGGAATCGGCATTGTGGTTGTCGCCGCAATTGCGCTTTACCTGCTCGACCGCGAAATCTACTTTTACGAAGGAACCCACCTCGGGCCGCGTATCCAGGGCTGGCTGTATGACCATTGGGCCAAGAAATATGACCAGGGCAAGCAGGAAAGCCAGGCGCGCGATACGGAGATGCTCGCCCAACCGCTTTTGAAGATACTCCAAAAGACCCCTTCGCCGCTGGTTCTTGACCTGGCAACCGGGACAGGGCGCCTGCCCTATGCCTTGCTCCGCGAACCCGATTTCCGAGGCCGAGTGATTGCCGTCGATGTCTCGGTGGGGATGTTGGAGCAGGCCGCCAAACGGTTGGACGAGTTCGGCGACCAGGTGGCGCTTCTTCGTCATTTGAATTTTCCGCTGCCCTTCCCGAATGATTCATTCGGCCTGGTCTGCTGCGTGGAGGCGCTGGAAGTGATGCCTGATATGGAAGCCCCGCTGCGCGATTTGTACCGGGTTTTGCGTCCGGGCGGGTTGCTGCTCACCTCGCGCGGCACCCAGGCTTCGGGGCGTTTGGCAAAAGTGCGGACTGTGGAGCAGTTCAAGCAAATGATGGAAACGATTGGGTACGAACAAATCGAAATCATCCCCTGGTGGCGCTGGTTCGACCGGGTGACAGCCCGCAAGCCGGGCAAATTCATTCCTCCGAAAGCACAGGAATTGACCGATGTTTTAAAATGCCCAAAGTGCAAGGAAACCCGCCTGAACGCCGGCCTGCTCTGCCAAAATTGCGGGGCGCAATTGGCAAAAAACCAGGCAGGGGTCATCCTGTACTAAAAAATCATTCCGCCCCAGCGGCAAGCGCGCGCGTTGTTTCGAGCAGTTTTTCGCGCCTGGCATAGGCTTCACGGCCCATCGACAAATCCATGCCCATCAGCACCCCACCGGCAACCGGCGGGGCATCCAGGTGGATGAATTTTGCCAGCGGCGCGGTCGTCCGCACCGTTTCACGCAGCGGCGCGATGATACTTTCCCCAGCCTTGTACACACTCCCGGCCAGGATAACCTCCACCGGCTCATGCTCCGCTTCGATTTGGCGGATGATGGCGCAGGCAAGTTGGCCCAACTCAAGCCCGGCCCATTCTACAATCCTGCGGGCGACAGCATCCCCCTCCTGCGCGGCTCGGAAGACGAGCATCGCCCAGCCTGAATCGGGATGATATTCATTGAGCGCCAGGCCGTGAACCAGGTCGTACAGGTCCTTTGCGCCGGTTTTTTCGAGCAGGAGCGGAGTCAGGGCGGTTGGCGGCGTGCGTCGAATCCACTCATAGTTGACGGCAATGATCGCCCGCTCGACGATTTCCCAGGCCCCGCCCAACTCGCCGAATCGTGAACCATGCCCGGTGATGCGTCCCAATTGCCCGTTTTTCCCCCGTCCGCGCGCGTTGTTCGACGACCCGGCAGAAACGCACGCGCCCCAGCCCTGACTCGCCCCGGCATACAGGCCGAGCGCGCTGTCGTTATCGAGGCGCATCGGCATCGTCAGGCCAATTTCGGCCAGCGCGTCGATATGCGGCTCGTGTTCATCGTCCCAATCGTAGCCGGCCAATCCCATCCCGGCGGCTGTAAGTTCTGGAATTGAAAGTTCGGCCTGCGCCAGGGCGTTCTGGGTGGCTGCGTGAATGGACTGTTTGAAACCATCCCAGCCAACGACTTCATGATTACCGGGGCCACCCAGCCCGTAGCCAAGCGCGTTGCCCTGTTCATCCGCGACCAGCGCGGCGGTTTTGGTGCTTCCGACATCGATTCCGAGGAAATATTGTTTGGATGGCATGATGGTCACTTTCTGTTTGGGATGAGATGGAATTATACCCTTGCCAAAAGTCAAGTTATAATCGTCTTATC
>DAOUAZ010000230.1:0-25617 GCA_034432975.1 Anaerolineales bacterium
TTTGTCTTCATCTGTCCGCAATCGCTCTTTGATACCGCCGCCTTCTTTCCGTTGGCGCGCTTTCCCTTTGCGGGTCTTCTCTGGAGACAATAATCCTGCATATTTGCGGCCAAAGACTGGCAGCAGCATTTCAAACTCGTTTACCATCAGGCCAGTTGCCGCTAAAAATTCTTTGGGCTTTTCTTTGAGTTCGTTATAGCTTTCCATTCGCTGAAAATTTTTTGAAATCGTGAATTTCTGGTAAGCTCATGGGATGAGCACAGAACTTACCCTCACCACCGAACGAATTGATGATTTTCCGTTGTTGTTGTCAGTCATGCTAGGCCTGGGATTGCCCAGCATTTTCGATCACCATCTTGGGCGTCACGGACTGCATCAGGGCCTCAGTTGGGGCTGGATTGCGACCATCTGGCTGGCACACATCTTGACTGAAAGCAATCATCGTAAGCAACCTGTCCAAGCCTGGGTGAAGCAAGCGCGAGAAACGATCGTGAGAATTAGCGGTCAGCAGGTACAGGAATTGGACTTTACGGATGACCGTTTGACGCTCTTGCTTCGCCGTCTGAGCAAACCAGCAACCTGGCAAGCGATTGAAAGGGAACTGGGACAAAGTATTCTGCGCGTGTACGAGTTGACGCCGAAAAACGTGCGTTTGGACACCACCACCGTGTCCGGTTACCATGCAGGCGGCGAAGAGAGTTTGTTCCAGTACGGTTACAGTAAGGATGACCCAACTTTGCGGCAGGTCAAACTGATGGTGGCTGCGCTTGACCCGCTTGGGTTGCCCTTGGTGAGCCAGGTAGTGGCTGGCGATACTGCGGATGATAAGCTCTACATCCCGGCGGTCAACCAGGTACTGAAAATCATCGATGGGATTGCGCTTTTGTTTGTTGGCGACAGCAAAATGAGTGCCTTGGCTATTCGGGCGCACATTCAGCAGCTGCATCACCACTATCTTTGTCCACTGGCGCAAACCGGAGAGACCGCCCAGGAGATGGAAAAATGGGTTGAAGCGGCCAACAGCGGTGAAAAAACGCTGACGCCTGTTTTCGTTGAGCGCGAAAATGGCAAGACCGGCCTGTTGGCGGAAGGCTACCGTTTTGAGCGGACAGTTCAGGCCAAAGTCATGGTGGATGGTAAAGAGCAAGTCGACACCTGGGCCGAGCAGGTTTTTGTGGTGCGCTCGGAAAGCTACCGCAAAAGTTTGTTGGATGGTCTGGAGGGACGCTTGCAGCGTGCGACAGAAAAGTTACTGGCGCTGACACCTGCTCCAGGACGCGGAAAGCGTCAGTTTCAAGATGAAGCCGAATTGGTCAGCGCGGCAAACGTCATTCTCAAGGCGCATAACGTTGAAGGGCTGCTGAGCTACACCTTTGAACGCCAGGAAAAACGTCAGAGCAAGTATCTTGGCCGAGGTCGTGGCACTCCTGACCGGCCCAAACAAGAAGTTGTCACCGTTCGTTATCAAATCACAGCGGTTGTTCGCCAGGAAGAAGCGCTTGCCGTACATCAAAAAACACTGGGCTGGCGTGCTTACGTCAGTAACGCTCCGGCAGACGAACTCAATTTGGAGCAAGCGGTCCTGACCTACCGAGATGAATGGATTATTGAACACGGTTTTCATCGCCTGAAAGGCGTTCCGCTCTCGCTCAATCCATTATTTGTCAAAAACGATGATCAGGTGGTCGGCTTGACCAATCTACTCAGTATTGCAGTGCGAATGTTGACCCTGATTGAGTTTGTTGTGCGTCAAAAACTCACCCAAAACCAGGAAAAACTGGTTGGCTTAATCGAGAATAATCCCAAGAAGGGCATCGACAACCCAACCACCGAGCGCTTGCTGAAGGCTTTTGACCGCATCAACCTCACCATCATTCATTTGCCTGACGGTATTGTTCGTCATGTTACGCCACTCTCTGAGTTGCAAACCCGCATTTTGGAATTGCTTGGCTTGTCAACAACCATCTACTCTCAACTGGCAGAAAATTCATGAAAGTCAAAACCATTTCAGCGAATGGAAAGCATATCCACTTGGGCTGCTCATTAATTTCGGCGCACCGAACGACTTGGACTGGAAGCGCATGGCCGCCACCGAGTCTCGCCGCAGGCACAACTATCGCCCGTTGCATAGAATTAGCGAAGATTAGCGTGGATTAGCGGATGATGATTCCCTATACCGACTTCGGCGGCAACGGGCCGCACCTGCACTTCTTGCACGCCAACGGCTACCCGCCCGCCTGTTACCTGCCCCTGCTGGACATGCTCAAGAAGCGCTATCACGTCACGGCCATGCACCTGCGCCCGCTCTGGCCGGGGTCGAACCCCAAAGAGTTGGGAGCCTGGCATCCGATGAGCGACGACCTGCTGCTGTTCCTGCAGGAGCAGGAACTTACCCCGGTGATCGCGGTCGGCCACTCGATTGGGGCCATCGTCACCCTGCGGGCTGCCCTGCTCCAGCCAGAAAAATTCCGCGCGCTGGTGCTGATTGACCCGGTGCTGTTCCCGCCGCGCTTCATCGCCGCCTACAACCTGTTGAAAGCCTCCGGGCTGGCCTACCGCTTGCACCCCTGGATTTTGGGCGCGCTGCGCCGCCGCCGCGTGTTCGACGACCCGGAGACGCTTTTCGAAGCCTACCGACGCAAACACGTCTTCCGCCATTTTTCGGACCAAAACCTGCGGATTTATGTCAACGGCATCAGCAAACCGCGCGCCGAAGGCGGCTACGAACTGGCCTACAGCCCCGAATGGGAAGCGCGCATCTATTTCACCAGCGTCTGGCGCGATATGGACTTATGGCGGGGACTGACCAACCTGCAAATGCCGACCATGATAATTCGCGGGGCAGAAACCGATACCTTCCTGTCGCCCACCGCCCACCGGGTGCAAAAAGTCAACCCGGCCATCTTCCAGGAGACCATCCGCCAGGCCACCCATTTGGTGGCGCTGGAAAAACCCGTGCAAGTCCACCAAAAAATCGAATGGTTCCTGCGGATTAATCTGAGCCAGCCCAGCCAACCGCAGGACAAGGAGAAACGATGACCGAACTGAATTATTCTTCCGCCGAGTTGATGATTGTCAACGCCGCGCGCCTGCTCAAAGATGGCGATGTGGTCTTCGTCGGCGTGGGCCAGCCCAACCTGGCCTGCAACCTGGCCAAGCGCACCCACGCTCCCAACCTGGTGATGATTTACGAAGCCGGCGTCATCGGCGCGGAGCCGGCCCGCCTGCCGCTCTCCATCGGCGACCCGACCCTGGTCAGCGGCGCGCTCTCGGTGGTCAGCATGTACGATATTTTTGCCAACTACCTCCAGCGCGGCAACGTGGATGTCGGCTTCCTGGGCGGCGCGCAAATCGACCGTTACGGCAACATCAATGCGACCATCGTCGGAACGGATTACGAGCACCCCAAAGTGCGGCTGCCCGGCTCTGGCGGCGCGCAGGAGATTGCGGCCTGGGCCAATCGCTGCTACATCATGACTCCCCACCAGAAGCGGCGCTTCCCCGAAAAGGTGGATTTCCTGACCTCAGCAGGTTACCTCGACGGCGCGGGCGGACGCGAAAAAGCCGGGCTGCGCGGCCAAGGCCCGGTGGGCGTCGTGACCGACCTCGGATTTATGGAACCCGACGCAAGCGGCGAACTGGTGCTGACTGCCCTGCACCCCGGCAAAACCGTCGAAATGGCGAAGGAGAACACCGGCTGGGATTTGAAAGTGGCCGAAAAAATCAAAACAACGGAACCCGTCACCGGGCGCGAACTCCAAATTCTGCGCGAAGAACTCGACCCAACCGGAATTTACCTGAAGGGCGCGGGATAGTTCAATGGTGGAGCAATCCGCGCAAATCTCTAATTTGCGCCACAGGGTTTTTACAACCGAAATGGGAAACCCTCCGTATATCTACACATCGCTCATCCCGCGCAAAGACATGCCCTTTCGAGCATACGAGCCTTTGCGCTCCAAAAAAATTACGGAGGTATCCCATGACCATCAATACCCGCCCCACCCTGCGCCGCTCACGCAACAACCGTATCATCGCCGGTGTGTGCGGCGGATTGGCCGAATTCTTTGGTATCAGCGCCTTCTGGTTCCGGCTGGCCTTTTTCATCGCCTTCCTGCCCGGCGGCGTGCCAGGCATCGGCCTGTACCTGCTGGCCTGGCTGATTATCCCCAAAGCCAGCAACTGACTCACTCCAACCGCCCATCCCAACCCGGATGGGCGGTACTGTTGTCCCTGTGACATAACGGGCAGGGCGGGGTACAATTCAACCAGATGCGCATCCCGACCCCTGGTAAAGTGTTGAATATGGCGGAAAATTACACCCCATCCGGCTTCCTGACAAGGTTCCATGCCCGATTCTCGAATGATTGAAGTCCTGATAACCGTCCCCGTTAGCGAGGAATTGTTGACGCAATTGCGCGGCATCTCCCCGCGCGTCAACATCACCCACCTGCCGGCGGGCGATGTCCCGGCCGAAGCCTGGGCGCGAACCGAGATTCTATATACTTCCCACCTGCTGCCTCAACCGGAACAGGTCCCCGCGCTCAAATGGCTGCAATTCCACTTCGCGGGCATCGACCGATATCTCGACGAGCCCTTGCTCAAAAAAGATGGCCTGCTGGTTACTACCCTGAGCGGCGCGGCAGCCTCGCAGGTGGCCGAATATGTCCTGACGATGATGCTTGCGCACGGACGCAAACTCCCTGCGCTATTGGCTTCCCAGAAAAAATCGGAATGGCCCAGGGAGCGATTCGAGCGTTTTTCGCCGTTCGAGCTGCGCGGCAAGACAGCGGGAATTGTCGGCTACGGCAGCATCGGCAGGCAGGTGGCACGCCTGCTCCGGCCCTTCGGCATTACGGTGCTGGCGACCAAGCGGAATGTGATGCATCCATCTGACCCCGGCTATCTCCCTGGCGAAGAGATGGGCGACCCCAATGGTGATTTCGTTACCAGACTCTACCCGGCAGAAGCCTTGCGCTCGATGGCGCGTGAATGTCACTTCCTGATTGTCACCTTGCCATTGACCCTGGAAACCACCGAACTCATCGGCGAGAACATATTGCAAGCCCTCCAGCCAGGCGCATTCCTGGTGGATGTCTCGCGCGGCGGCGTGGTCAGCCATTCGGCGCTGGTAAGCGCCCTGAAGGGCGGGAAACTGGCCGGGGCCGCGCTGGATGTCTTCCCTGAAGAACCCCTGCCCGCCTCCAGCCCGCTCTGGGGGATGCCCAACGTCATCGTCACCCCGCACATCTCCGGCAGCAGTCCGCACTATACCGAACGCGCCATGCGGCTGTTTTCAGAAAACCTGCTGCGCTACCTGGGCGGATTGACGCTCTACAACCTGGTGGACCGGCAGAGAGGGTATTGAAGAAACTTACAACCGGCCAGCCGGTTGACTCAAAATTATGCCCCGCTTCCTCCAGGCTGTCTTATTCGACCTCGGCGATACCCTGATGTATTCCCCCAACCCCTGGCCGCCCGTCTTCGAGCGCGCCGGCCGGGCGTTGACCGATTCGCTCTGCCTCAGCGGGCTGCCAATTGACAGCAATACATTTGGGATTGAGTTCCGCAAAACACTGGATGAATATTACATCGACCGCGACCGCAACCTGTTCGAGTTAAGCACCACCGCCGTCCTGGGGCAATTACTGGCCGAAAAAGGACACCCGGACGTTGCAGAAGACATCTTGCGCGCCGCGCTGGACGATTTCTACGCTATCACCCAGCAAAACTGGCTGCTGGAGGCCGATGCTGCCTCCACCCTGGCCGAACTGCAAGCCACCGGGTATCGCCTGGGGCTGGTCTCCAACGCCGGGGATAACCGTGACGTGTTCCAGTTGGTAGAAAAATTCGACATCGAGCAATATTTCGACTTCGTGCTGACCTCCGCCGCCTGCTCGTATCGCAAACCACACCCGCGCATTTTCGAACTGGCCCTGGCGCATTGGGGCTACATGCCCGACCAGGCAGCCATGGTCGGCGACCGGCTGGATGCCGACGTGGGCGGTTCCAAAATGCTGGGGATGTTCACCATCTGGATAAAGCGCCGCGCCCGCAGCCAGGTTCCCGTCCCAACCCTGCCGGATGTGGCAGTGGAGAGTCTCGACGCAATTCCACCCCTTTTGGCTTCCCTCTTCAAGCCCTGATAATCGCTCGACAATTCCTCTTGAAAACCCGGCGCATAAGACCGTCCCAGCCAGGAGATTTTCCTGTATACTGGAAAGACGATTCAGACAGGAGGCCCCATGTCCCTTCTCACCATTCTCGAAATTTTCATCAGTCTGATTTTTGCCTGGCTGGTGCTGAGCATCGGCGTCATGTACATCCAGGAATGGCTGGGCGCGCGGCTGCGTTGGCGCTCCAAAATGTTGGAAGCGCACATCCGCAACTTCCTGTCCGACCCGGCCCTGGCCGACCAGTTTTACGAGCACCCGCTGATTAAATCGCTGCACACCGGCGGCGACGAAGCCAGCCTGCGGCGGCCTTCGTATATCCCGCCGCGCATGTTCTCGCTGGCCCTGTTCGACATCCTGGTCAACGCGGGCAAAAAGCCGTCCATCCTTCAGCAGGAAATTCAAACATTACGTTCGGATATCGCAAGGCTCAAAAAGGACGAAAAAGCCCGGGCCGAGGCGCAGTTCCGGGCGCTGCTGGCGGTAGCGCGCAAGGCCGTCAACACCCGGGCTGGGGGAGCGGCGATGGAAAGCGCAGTGGACAGCGTAAAAATAGAGTTGAAAAAACTCGGCAGCCTGAACCCGCTCATGCAGCAGGCCGTCGAGCAAGTCTTCAGCCGGGCGGAAGTGACCAGCCAGGATGTGGATAAAATTCTAGCCGGAATCGAAGCCGAACGCCGGCAGGCCGCCGGGGAAGAAGAACCCTCTGCATTCGAGCAGATTCGGGAGGGAATGGCCGTTTTGGGCGCGACCAATCCGCAGTTACAGCAAGCCCTCGAAAGCCTGCTGCTCGGCATAGAAAAGGGAGAGAATGCGCTCGCTGCGGCGCGCGAGAGTGTCGAAAATTGGTTCGACAATGGGACGGAGCGATTAAGTGGCTGGTATAAACGTCACGCCCAGAAAATGTCCCTGGTGATTGGGGTTGCCGTCGCTGTCGTACTGAATGCCGATACCCTGGCGTTGACCCAAACCCTGTGGCGCGAACCGGTCGTGCGCCAGGCGCTGGCCGCCCAGGCCGAGGCCTTTGCGCAGGATAACGAGGACGGCCTCCGCCCAATGACTTCCGACGAACTGGCCGCGCTCCAGTTGCAGTTCACCACCCTGAACGTCCCCCTCGGCTGGGTCGGCACCCCGCTCCCGGCAGACAGCGGCGGCGGCGTCTCGATGATGGACGGCTCGCAAAAGAGATGCACCCTGCTGCCGAAATCACCCATCGATTACTACGGACTCAAGGTCGGCAACAAATGCTACCCGATTGTCAATGCCCCGGCGCCCAACGACCCGACCGGCATCCTGTTGAAACTCTTCGGCCTGCTCGTCAGTGGAATCGCAGCTGCCCAGGGCGCGCCTTTCTGGTTCGATATTCTCAAGAGAACCATCAACATCCGCGCCAGCGGCGCGAATCCGTCCGAGCCAAAAGGATAAGCAGCCAGTATCCATATCAAGTATCCGAAAAGCAAACTGGAGTCCAAAATCTCCCGATTTTGGACTCCACGACCATAACGTTTGAGAGCGCGCTGCCAAGTGTGATAAACATCACTCTCAAATCGTATCAGAATCACCCGTTTGGGGTTATTCCAATCTGGAAAATTTACGAGAAAAAAGATATAAATATGTGATATAACCCCGTTGGCAAGCCTGATTATCCTCCTGCCGGGGCCTGCCCCGGCTGTTTTTATGTCATCATCCTGATTATTGGAGACCACATGGACAAAGAAAAGTTGCTGCAAATGTATTATGAAATGGTGCTCATTCGGCGCGTGGAGGAACGCGGCGCGGAATTGTACCAGGCCGGGAAAATCGGCGGGTTCATGCACCTGTACATCGGCCAGGAGGCCGTTTCCACCGGCCTGATTGCGGCCCGCGAGCCGCGCGACCGGGTCATCACCGCCTACCGCGACCATGGCGTTGCCCTCAACTGCGGCATTTCGGCCAACGAAGTGATGGCGGAACTGCTCGGCAAAATTACCGGCATGTCCCAGGGCAAGGGCGGCTCGATGCACATGGCCTCGGTCGAGAAGAACATGTGGGGCGGGCACGCCATCGTCGGCGGGCACCTGCCCATCGCCGCCGGGCTGGCGCTGGGCGACCAATACGCCGGGAACGACAACATCACGATTTGTATGTTCGGCGACGGCGCGACCAACATTGGCTACTTCCACGAAGCGTTGAATCTCGCCAAGACCTGGAACCTGCGCGTTCTATGGGTGTGCGAGAACAATCAGTACGGCATGGGGACGGCGGTCGAGCGCGCCTCGGCGGTGGATGAAATCCGCCAGAAGGCCGAAGGCTATGGCATGAAGAACGAGCGCGTCGACGGCATGGACGTGATGAAGGTCTATGAAGCGACCCAAAGGGCGATGAAATACATCCGCGAAACCGGGCATCCCTGCCTGCTGGAAGCCGTGACCTATCGCTTCCGCGGCCACTCGATGGGCGACCCGGAACGCTACCGCCAGCAGGAAGAAGTGAAGAAGTGGCAGGAAAACGACCCGATTGGCATTTTCCGCGCCTATCTGCTGAAGAAAAAAGTTGCCACCGAATCCGAACTGGACGCCCTGGATGATAAAGCCCAGGCCGAGACGGATAAATCGGTCGAGTTTGCCGAAGCCAGCCCCGAACCGGGCATGGAAGAGTTGTTCAAGGATATTTACGCTGAATAATGTCATTGTGAGCCGCCGACTTTGCGGCGAAGCAATCTCCCTATCAACAGGAGATTGCTTCGGGCAAAGAGCGTCCTCGCAATGACACGATGACGAGGAATTATTATGGCACGTATAACCATGCGCGAGGCAATCTCGCAAGCACTGATGGAAGAAATGGACCGCGACCCGGCTGTCTTCATTATGGGGCAGGAAGTCGGCGTGTGGGGCGGCACATACGCGGTGACCAAAGGTTTTTATGACAAGTATGGCCCGGAGCGGGTGAAAGATACCCCGATTGCGGAAAATGCTATTTTGGGCGGCGCGATTGGCGCGGCGATGGTCGGCCAGCGCCCGGTTGCCGAGTTGATGACCATCAACTTTGCTTTTTCGGCGATGGATTACGTCGTCAACCAGGCCCCCAAACTGCGCTACATGTTCGGCGGGCAGTTCGAGGTGCCGATGGTCATCCGCGCCGTGGGCGGCGGCGGACGCCAACTGGGCGCGACCCACTCCCAGACGCCGGACGCGGTGTTCGCGCACTTCCCCGGCCTGGTAGTAGTCAGCCCCGGCACCCCGGCGGATGCCAAAGGCCTGCTGAAGAGCGCCATCCGCTCGAACGACCCGGTGCTGTTCATCGAACACGCCACCATGTACCAGGTGCGCGGCGAAGTCCCCGAAGGTGAGTATTTCGAACCGCTTGGCAAATCCAAAATCCAGCGGCCCGGCAAGGACGTGACCATCGTGACCTACTGCAAAGGGCTGGAACTCTCGATGAAGGCCGCCGACGAACTCGCCAAACAGGGTATCGAGGTCGAAATCGTCGACCTGCGCACCCTGCGTCCGCTCGACATGGGGCCGGTGCTTGAGTCGTTCAAAAAGACCAACCGCGCCGTGGTGGTCGAAGAAGGCTGGAAGTCTTACGGCGTGGGCGCGGAAATTGTCAGCCGAATTTACGAGGAAGCCTTCGATTACGTCGATGCGCCCATCATCCGCGTAGCACAGAAAGAAGTGCCGCTGCCCTACAACCATGCGCTCGAACAGGCCGCCCTGCCGCAAGTGCCAGATATTGTGGCGGCGGTCAAGGAGGTGTTGAAGTAATGGCCGAAATCATTAATATGCCCAAACTCGGCTTCGACATGGCCGAGGGCGTGCTGGTGCGCTGGGTGCGGCAGGTCGGCGAAAACATCAACAAAGGCGAGGTGCTGGCCGAAATCGAAACCGACAAAGCCACAGTGGAGGTTGAATCCCACTTCAGCGGCGTCGTGCTCCAGCACCTGGTCGACCCCGGCGCGAGCGTCCCGGTCAATGACCCGATTGCGGTGGTCGGCGCGGAAGGGGAGCAGGTACCAGTATCCAGTAATCAGTCGCCAGTATCCAGTCATCAGTCATCAGTGACCAGTGACCAGACGCCTGCGGCTGAGACAACTGGACAACCGGAAAACCGGAAAACTCAAGAAGCCCAATCTGCAATCTCCAATCAACAATCTGAAATCGTCAAGGCTTCTCCCCTGGCAAAGAAAGTTGCCCGCGATAAAGGCGTCGATCTTGGCGCAGTCGTTGGCACCGGCCCCGGCGGTCGGATTGTGCGGCGGGACATCGAGGCCGCTCTCAGTAATCAGTCAACAGTGACCAGTGTTCAGCCTATTGCCCAACCTGCGCTGGAATCCTCGCGCTTCGCGCCCAGCACGAATTTCCAATTACCAATTACGAATATCGAAGTCCCAACCACCAAACTGCGCCAGGCGATTGGCCGCCGGCTGGTCGAATCCAAGACCACCATCCCGCACTTCTATGTGACGCACGAGTACAAGATGGAAGCGCTGATGGAATTGCGCAAACAGGTCAATGGCTACCTGCCGGAGGGCGAAAAACTCTCGGTCAACGATTTCATCGTCAAGGCGGTGGCGCTGGCCCTGCGCGAATTTCCCAACCTGAACGCGACCCTGCAGGGCGATAAAATCATCCGCAAGGGAGGGGTCAACGTCGGAGTGGCCGTCACCGTCCCCGGCGGGCTGATGACGGTCGTGGTCAAAGACACCGACCAGAAGCCGCTGCGCGTCATTTCGAGCGAAGTCAAATCGATGGCGGCCCGCGCGCGCGAGGGCAAGGTCAAGCCTGAGGATGTGGACGGCTCGACCTTCTCGACCTCCAACCTGGGCATGTACGATGTCGAAGATTTCATCGCCATCATCAACCCGCCTGAAGCGGCGATTTTAGCCATCAGTTCGGCGCGCGAAGTGCCGGTGGTGGAAAATGGGCAGATTAAGGCTGGCTGGCGCATGAAAGCCACCATCTCGGTCGACCACCGCGTCAGCGACGGGGCCGAGGCGGCCCAATTCATGCAATCGCTGGCGAAGTATCTCGAAGAGCCGGTGCGAATGCTGGTTCAAGAAGGTTGAAGGACTTACCGGGTTTTACAGGGTTAAGTTCACCTGGAACCTGGTCAGAAATTGAAACCGGCGTTTATGCGCCGGTTTTTTCGTAACCTAACGCATAGCGCTGCGCCAACCAGCGTTTTGCGGCCACTCTTTCACAATCCTGCTTCACGCTGCCATCTTGCGGAACAATAAGCAGTTCTGTTCTTTCAACTAGTCCAGCAAAAACCAGAAATCTTCCTGAAAATACTGGCTGGAGAGCGAATCTACCAAGTTCCGAATTTGTGGGCCGCTTGGTATTTCTTCCACTTGAAACAATCTATGGGCATTACTGCGTCCTTTTTTGCTCTGCAATAAACGCTGATGCGCCAAAAAAGAACTGGATTGCATAAAAAATACCAAAACCTTACCACATTTTTCCTGCTTCTTTCTAATTTGGAATTGCTGCTAAATTCCAAAGTTGATGGGCTTTTCTTTCTTGAGTGGTAAGCAGAGCGGCAAGCCAGTAACCGGGTGGGGAATCACCAGGCTCTCGACATTGAATACAGCGCGGATGATGCTTTCGGTGATGACCTGTTCGGGCGTACCGGCGGCGAAAATCCGGCCATCGGCCAGCGCCACCAGGTGATGGGTGTAGCTGGCGGCGTGGTTCAGGTCGTGCAGCACCATGATGATGGTTTTGCCCTCGGCGCTGAGCTGCGCCAGCAGGTCGAGCACTTCGAGTTGGTGGGCCAAATCGAGGTAGGTGGTGGGTTCGTCGAGCAGCAGGATGTCGGTTTCCTGGGCCAGGGCCATCGCAATCCAGGCGCGCTGACGCTGACCGCCGGAGAGGATGTCCACGGCGCGGTCGGCCAGGGGATGCAGGGAGGTCTGTTCCAGCGCTTTTTGCAGGGCGGTTTCATCGGCCCGGCCCCACTGTTGGAACCAATCCTGGTGTGGGTAGCGGCCCTGGGCGACCAACTCGCGGACGGTGATGCCTTCAGGGGCGACCGGGGCCTGGGGCAGGATGCCAAGCTGCCGGGCGAGCTGCCTGGTGGGAAGCGTATGGATGGCATGGCCGTTCAATAAAACAGCGCCCTGTTTCGGCTTGAGCAGGCGCGCCAATCCACGCAGCAGGGTGGATTTTCCACAGCCGTTCGGGCCGATCAGGGCGGTAATCTGCCCGGAAGGCGTTTCCAAATCGAGCGTATGGATGATGGGAGTCGTGTCGTAGCTCAACGATAAACTTTCTGCGCGCAAAACGGTCATGAAACTTTTTCTCGCTTCCACAAAAGGTATAAAAAGAACGGCACGCCGACGATGGCGATGACGATGCCCGCCGGGATTTCGGTTGGCGGGCGGAGGGTGCGGCCAACCAGGTCGGCCAGGATGACCAGGAATCCGCCCGCAAAGGCCGCCGCGGGAACCAGGCCCTCGTGCAATGTGCCAACCAGCCGCCGGGCCAGGTGCGGCGCGACCAGCCCAACAAAGCCGATAATGCCCACCACTGTCACGGTGACGGCGGCCAGCGCCACGGCCAGCAGCAACAGGAAACCGCGCTGGAGCGACAGGCGCAGCCCCAGGCCTTGGGCGACATCCTCGCCCAGGTTGAGGGCGTTCAGCTCGCGCCCGGCGTAGAAAGCCAGCGGCAGGCAGACCAGCAGCCAGGGCAGGAGCGCGCCGACATCCGCCCAATCGGTGGCGTAAACGGTACCCGCCAGCCAGATCATGGCGCGCTGGACGTGCCAGAGTTCGCCAAAAGTGAGGGCAAAGGAGGTGAATGCGCCCAGCGCCGCTGAAAGGCCGATGCCGACCAAAATCAGGCGGATGGGCGAATCGCCGCCGCGCCAGGCGAGGAGATATAAGAGCAGCGCCACGAAAATCCCGCCGCCAAAAGCGGCCAGCGGCAGCCAGGCTTCGGGCACGTCGGGGAAAAAAATGAACAGGACGACCGCCGCGGCGCTCGCCCCGGCTGTGACGCCGGTCAGGTCAGGCGAGGCCAGCGGGTTGCGCGTCAGGCTCTGGATGATGGCTCCCGAAGCGCCCAGCGCCGCGCCCACCAGCCAGGCCACGATGGCGCGCGGCAGGCGCAGTTCCATCACCACGAAATGATAATTCTGGTTGCCCGTTTCCCGGCCAAGCAGCGTGTTCAGCACATCCAGCGGGGCGATGTTGTATTCGCCCAGACCGACATGCAAAATCAAGAGGACGAAGGCTGCCAACAGCAAGCCGCCCAGCGCCCACGGAATGCGCCGATCCAGGCGCAGCGAGAACGGCCCGGCCCGCCAGACCAACCAGGGGGAAGCGTGGGCCGCCTTCATCGCTTCACCTTCCAGCGCACCAGGTAGATAAAGACCGGCCCGCCAAGCGCGGCAGTCATGATGCCGACCGGCATTTCCAGCGGGCGTACCAATACCCGACCGAGCAGGTCAGCCAGCACCAAAAACGACGCGCCCAGCAGGGCGGAATAGGGCAGCACCCAGCGATACTCTACCCCGGCGAACATGCGCACGATGTGCGGGATGATCAGCCCGATGAAGCCAATCGGCCCGGCCAACGCCACCGCGCTGCCCGCCAGCACTACCACCGCCCCGGCCGCGAATAGCTTTATCAGCCCGACTTTTTGTCCCAGCCCGCGGGCAATGTCCTCGCCCAAGGCCAGGATGGTGATCTGGCGTCCCATGACGAAGGCCAGCAGCAGCCCACCCAGGAGGAACGGCGCGGCTTCGAGCACCAGGCTCATTTCACGTCCGGCCACGCCGCCTGCCAGCCAAAAGCGAACTTCCTCGAGCGAGCGCTGGTTGAAAATCAGGATGGCGGTGGTCAGCGAGGAGAGCAGCGAAGACAAGGCTGCGCCCGCAATGGTCAGTTTGAAAGGCGTCGCGCCGCCGCGCCCAAGCGAACCGAGGGCGTAGACGGCCAGGGCGGTCAGCGCGCCGCCGAGGAAGGCAAAGACGGCATAAACCGGCAGCGAGTTGATCTGGAACAGGAACACACCGCCCACCACCGCCAGCGCCGCGCCCGCTTCGATACCCAGCAGGCCAGGGTCGGCCAGCGGATTGCGGGTCAGCCCTTGCATAATCGCCCCCGCTACCCCCAGGGCCGCGCCGACCAGCAGGGCGGTCAGGGCGCGCGGCAGGCGCAGGGTTTGGATGATCAGGTGGTTGGTGTCCGCGGCGTCGAAGGCCAGGATGGAATCCAGCACGGTGGTGACGTGAATCTCGGCTGCGCCGAAGGCGATGCTTGCCATGACTGCGGCCAGCAGCACGGCGATGGAAAGCGGCAGCGCGCCAAATAGCAGTGGGCGCGGGGTTTTTGTTTTTTGTGCAAGTTTCATGAATAAAACGCTCATACTTCCGCTTCTATATGCCGCCTGAGCAGTTCGATGCGCTCCTCCAGCGGACGATGCGGGCAGGAGTGGCAATAATCGCCGCCTTCGACCTGGTAATACAGGCAACAGGAGCTGCGTTCCAGCAAGTAATCCATCCGCCCCAGGTGTTCAATGGGGATAAAATCGCGTTTCGCGCTCAGTTTTGACTTGACCGCCGAGAAAGCGCGGCTTTCCGCCACACCGAGGGATTCGTCCGACAGCATCTCGCCCAAGGTCATGAAGGCATAGGCGGTGTAATCGGCGGCCAGCGCCCACAGGCCGGGTTTGCCCAGCGCAGAATGAGCAGATAAGGCGGTGATGAGCGGCGTGAAAAGGTCTGTGAATTGCCGATGCAAGTGCTCACGCAGGGCAGCCCGATCCGGGAGCACCATACAATCCGGATGCGCGGCAGCCAAGTCGTCGGGCAGGGCGGCGAAAGAGCACCCCGTCCAGGCGGTGGAATCCAATTCTCCGGTTGGGCCAAAGCAGAATTGCAGATAGGCCGGTGAAAGATCGGGAACGCGCTTCTCGACCAGGAAGCAGGCCAGCGCCACCACTTCGACGGCATAAACAACGTGACCGAACCACAGCATGGCCGCCGGGCGCAAACTTTCGGACTTGTATTTCGCTGACCCACGCTGGAGCAAATCTGCGAGATAGGGAGCGCTTTCCGCCGCAAGCGCTGCGGCGGAAAGCCAATCGGGTCGGTCGTCGCGGCGGGTCAGCAGCCAGTTGCTTTGGTCGGCGCGCAGCGCGGCCAGCCGGGCGAAGGTTTCCTCGAGCGGATGCAGGCTCATTCGCCGTGCGCCGTTGCCGGGTCGCCATCCACCGCGGCCGCCAGTTGCGGAACGAGTTCATCCAGCACATAGGGCAGGCTGAGCACCGTGTTGAAAGAAAAGGCAAATGCCAGCGGATCAGTCGAAGCAATGAGGATGTTGCGTCCCTCCTGGCTGAGCGCGAGCTGCTGGTAGAGCGGGTCAGACAATTCATCGTTGTCCGCAAACCAGACCGCCAGGTCAAGATCGTTCAGCATCTCCACTTTCTCGCGGCTGATGGCCGCTCCAAATTCGTTGCCGATGGCTTCATCGAAAGCGGATGAGGATTGAAAACCCAGGTTGAGCAGAAATTGGCTGCGCACATCGTTGGAGGTGTACACCCAATACGAATCGGGGTAGCCCCAGGCTGAAGCGACAATGCCCGTTTTGCCTGCAAACTCCGGGTGGGCCTGGCGCGCGGAGGCAAACTTTGCTTCCAGGTCAGCAATCAACTGCTCGGCTTGTTCTGCTTTGCCGACAATCAGCCCGATTTTGTAGGTCAACTCCTGCCAGGGGATGCCCCAGTCCGGGTATTCGGCTGGCTGGGCAACGGTGGGCGCAATTTTGGAAAGCGTGTCGTATTCTTCCTGGGTCAGGCCAGCATATAAACCGACAATCACATCCGGGTTGAGGGCGGCAATCTGCTCAAAATTCAACTCATTGGCAGGCAGCACTTCGGGCAGGGGCGCATCGCCCAACTTGTCGGCTGCCCATTCAAAAATCGCGCCGGGACGTTCGCCCCACCACTCGCGCGTCGCCACCGGCACCACGCCCAGCGCCAGCAGCGCATCCTGCTCGGTCAGGCCAACCAGCACAATCCGCTCGGGTTTTTTGGTCAGGGTGGTGCTGCCGTATTTGTGTGCAATCGTGACAGGGAAAGCGGACTCCTGCCCGCCAGCCGCAAGCGACTCTTCGATGTCGGCCAGCACCTCCATCGCCGCCAGCGGGCCTCCGCGGCTGGTCCAGATGGCGCCGTCCACCACGAAGGTCTGGCCTTCGGCAACGGCGGACAGGCTTTGATACAGCGGGTCTTTCAGGGCCGCTTCGAGCACGGCCTGGCCATCCGGGTTCAGGCTGGCAACGAACAGGGAGTCGGCGTCGATCAGGTTCAACTGCTCCAGGTTGATGACTTCGCTGTGGGCGTAGCCTTCAATCTGCTGCGTTGCCGGGCGCGCCAGGCCCAGGTCGCGCGCCACGCGGCTGGAGAAGGAATCCAGCGCCATAATCACCGGGCCATCCGGGTTGAAGCGCACAATCCCCACGCTGGAAGTGGCCTGGTCGCCAAGTTTGGCCTTCAACTCGCTAATACGGGACCCATAGATTTCATCCAGCCAGGTTTGGGCCTCGGCCTGGCGGTTCATGGCCGCCGCCGATTTCAGGAAGGCCTCATTCCAGGGGTCTTCGAGCTTGTACGTCACCACAGTCGGCGCAATCTGGCTCAGGGGTTCGATCAACCCGGCAATACCGGGGAATACCCCGCCGATCAGGATCAGGTCAGGCTGGAGTTCCAGGATTTTTTCGAGTGACGGCTCGCTAAAGCTGCCCACAGAAACGGCTTCACCCAGCTTATCCTGCAAATAAAGCGGCGGGTTGGCCGAGCCGCGCCCGTTGACCACGCCGACCAGCGGCATGTTCAGGGCAATGGCGGCGTCCATGTCCTGTTCGCTCAAGGCGACAATGCGCCGCGGGTTGGCGGGAACCTGCACTTCGCGCCCCTGGGCATCGGTCAGCAGGATGGTTTCAGCAGCAACAGGATCTTCCGTTGGCGCGGCTGCGGGTATGGCCGAGGGTTGGCAGGCTGAGAGCAGCAAAGCAATCAGAAGTACAAAAAGCAGGTGTTTTTTCATTGTCTCTCCAATAAAAATAAGATTTACTTCGTCCAGACAGCCGTGAGTTGTTCTTTTTTGCCAAACAACGTGACATGACTGCCGACGATGTACTCAAGTTTTTCCAGGTCAGCCTGGCTGGCAGCTTCCAGGAGCAGGCGCAAACCATCTGACGTTACTTCCACATCACACACTCCGGCCGGGAATTCCACATGGCCCTTTTGGGTATCGTAAGTGGACGGCACTTTCAGGCTGAAGTGATGACAAAGTTTTTTCAGAAAGCGCGCCGGGTCGGCGGGATGGATGGTGGCTTGCGAAATCACGAATAACTCCTCTCGATTTTTCAGACTTATCCGGTCTGTTTTGACCGCGCCGTAGTATAATAGCCGCTCGCGCCATAATCTAGATACTTATCAAAAGATTGATATAAATTAGCTGGAATTTGGGTTTCAACCCGCTTGAACATTTTCCCCAACGAGCTTGCCCTGTGAACATCTCCCCCGCCATGCGGCGCTACGCCGCTGAAATCTACCGTTTGCAACAGGATACCCCCCAGGTTCCGGTTTCCCTGCTGACCGAACACGTCGAAGCCTCGGCCCAGGCCATCTCGCAGATGATCCGCCGCCTGAACGAGGGCGGATTCATCGTCCACGAACCCTATCGCGGCGTGCGCCTGACCGAAAGCGGCGAAAAAATCGCCATGCCGGCCCTGCGCCGCCACCGCCTGACCGAGGTCTTCCTGGTGCGCATTATGGGCTACGATTGGGCCTCGGCCCACGAACTGACAGATACTTTTGAGCAAGGCATTAATGACGAATTGGAAAACCGCATGGATGACCTGACCGGCCATCCCACGCGCTGCCCGCACGGCGAACCGATCCCCAGCCGGGAGGGAATCATGCCCCCCGTGGCCGATCTTCCGTTACTGGAAGTCCCCTCCGGCTCGGACTGCCGGATCAGCCGGGTGCGCACCCATGATTACGACAAGCTGCGCTACATCGCCAGCCTGGGACTCGTCCCCGGCGAAGCCTTCCACCTGTTCAGTTGCGCCCCCTTCAAAGGCCCCCTGCGCCTGCAACTCAACCGCCACGACCACGTCATCGGCTACGAACTGGCCGCTTCGTTGTGGGTCGAAGTCACCCGGCAAGGCGGGGGCAACAAGCTGCCAGTGGGGAAATAACCCTATATTCCTTAAATCCCGTTTAGAAAAAACTAACAAGGCTCTCATTTCGAAACAATCGTTTCAAAACAGTGCTATACTCGCGCAATGTCGCCACGCGCCAAAAAATTCGAACAGGAAGCCGTCATCGAGCAGGCCATGCAGGTGTTTTGCGAGAAAGGCTACGCCGCCGCCTCCATCCGTGATTTGGTGTCGCGCTTGGGGGTGAGCAGCAGCAGCCTGTACGCCACCTTTGGCGATAAAGACGCCATTTTCCTGCTGGCGCTCAAACGTCACAGCCAGATGGAACGCGAAATGCTGCGCCAGGTGCTTAACCAGCCCACCAGCGACCCGAAAGCCCTGCTGAGGCAGATGTTCCATGGGCTGATTGACAGCCTGATCGCCAACGAACTGCCCGGCGGCTCGCTGACCCTGAAAGCCTCGGTCGAGTTGGAAAACCGCAAACCGGAAGTCAACGCCGTTATCGCCGAACATACCGAGGACGCGGCAGGTTTGTTTGCCGAATTTCTCGAACGCGCCGCCCAGGCCGGGCAAATCCGCCTGCGCCAGCCTGCCCGCCAGGTGGCCGATTACATCCTGTTCAATTTTTTCAACCTGAATTTCCTGGCCAAGGTCAACCTGCAACGCGCCTGCCTGGAAAATTACGTCAGCCTGGTTCTGTCGGTATTGGATTAATCCCCGCTGGAGCACCTGCTTTCAGCGTATTTTTTTGGCTTCACTCCGAAACAAACGTTTCAAAACCCATTCAGGAGTTCTGTATGCCCCGCGTTTCCCTCCATCAAATCGCCCCCGATTTCAGCCTGCCTGATTTCAACGGCCAGCCCTTCCAACTGACCGACCTGCGCGGCCAGAAAAACGTGCTGTTGGTGTTCAACCGCACCTTTGTCTGACCATTTTGCCAAAAGCACATGGCGCAGTTGCGTCAAGATTATCAGGAATTTGTGGCTCGCAATGTGGAAGTCGTGGTGGTCGGCCCCGAAGATGCCAAAGCCTTCGCTGCCTGCTTCGCGAAGGAATCCCTGCCCTTCGTTGGGCTGCCCGACCCCAAGGCCAGCGTTTTGAAACTCTATGGACAGGAAGTCAACCTGTTCAAATTGGGACGCATGCCTGCCCAGGTTTTGATTGACCAAACTGGCATGGCGCGTTTTGTCCATTACGGGCATGATATGCAGGATATCCCAGCGAACGAGGAAATCCTGGCCCTGGCTGACCAGTTGAACGCCGAACTCGTGGCCTGACCCTTCCCCAAAATAGGATTAACATCCCGAAGGTCTTTGAACGTAAATTTTGGCCGTTTTTGAAATCTTCGGGACGATTTCAAAGAAATTTTACAATGAAACTCACCCCCGCTTTACAATGGACCATCCGCCTGACCGGACTCATCGAACTGGTTCTTGGAATTGTTTTCTGGACCGGGAACGCGCGCGCCCTGATTCGCGGTCACATCCTGCTCGGCGGGCTGTTGACGCTGGCCCTGTTCGCGCTGGTCTATCAGGCCTATCGCGCCGGGGTTTCTAAGTGGCTGGCAGCGCTTTCGGCGGTCTGGGCGCTTGGCTTGCCTGTCTGGGGGCTGATTCAAGGCCACATTTTCCCGGAAGCCTGGCTCTGGCTGGCGCAAGTCCTGCACCTGCTCTGCGCCCTCGGGGCTATGGGCCTGGCCGAAATCCTGGCGACACAAATTCGCAAGAAGGGTGCCTAACCTATGGCAACAAAGGATTCAGCCACCGGAATTGGCAAGACCAGCCTGCTTCAAACGATTTTCCGCATCTTGCTGGGCGCAGCCCTGCTCTTTGCGGGGTACAGCCATCTCACCACGGCGCGCGTCGAGTTCCTGGCCCAGGTGCCAACCTGGCTACCGATGGATGGTGATCTGGTGGTGGTTTTGTCGGGCATTGTCGAGCTAGTCCTGGGCGCGGCCCTGATTTTCCTGCCTGGCAAGTACCGTCTCTGGACTGGCTGGATTGTGGCGGCCTTCTTTGTAGCGATTTTCCCGGGCAATATCTCGCAGTATGTCAATCGTATCAACGCCTTTGGGTTGGACACCGACCAGGCGCGCCTGATTCGATTGTTCTTCCAGCCGCTGCTCGTGGCCTGGGCTGTATGGGCCACCGGTGCCTGGCAGGCTTGGCGCGCGAGCCGAAAAAGTCCGTAAAACCAACCGAAACGCTCATAAAACAGTCCTGGCAATGGATTCTTCCATTGCCAGGACTGTTTTATTTGGATGCATCCGTCAGATTTGTGACATTCGTCATAGCAAATCATTATTTTTATTTTGCGCTAATTTATAAAATTAGCATATACTAATAACGTTTCAAGTTCCCAACCAACCCACCGCAAGCGGTGTTTCACAGGAGCAAGTATGCCAGAAACCATCGTCCCCCTCAACCAGCTCAAGGTCGGACAAAGCGGCCTGATCGTCAAGGTCAATCTCAACGGGGCGGCGCGCCAGCGTCTGCTCGCCATGGGGCTGGTCAAAGGCGAAACCATCCAGGTCGAGCGGATCGCCCCGCTCGGCGACCCTATGGACTTCCTGATCAAAAGCTACCATCTCTCGCTGCGCAAGGCCGAAGCGGGAGATATTCTTGTCCAGCCGGTAAGCGCATGATCATGGCTGCCGCCTCCCCACTCCGCCGCGCCCTGAGGGCCTTGCCCCTCTCCATGCTCGGGCCGGGCGAACGCGCCCGGCTGCTGAGCGTCAACGCCAACGAGGGACTGACCAGCCGCCTGAACGCCATGGGGCTGACGCCCGGCGTTGAGGTCACGGTCATCCAGGATGCGGGTGGCCCGCTCCTGCTTTCAGTGCGCGATTCGCGCCTGGCGGTCGGTCGCGGCATGGCCCAGAAAATCCTCGTCGAAATTATCCCAGGAGAAATTTTATGAACCAGATTCACGTGGCGCTGGCGGGCAACCCCAACGCCGGAAAAAGCAGTATTTTCAACGCCCTGACCGGTTCGCGCCAGCATGTCGGCAACTGGCCGGGCAAAACCGTCGAGAAAAAAGAAGGCCATTTTTCACAGGATGGCGTCGAAGTCAAGGTGGTCGACCTGCCCGGCACCTACAGCCTGACGGCCTTCTCGCCCGAGGAGGTCATCGCCCGCGATTACATCCTGAACGAGAAACCGGACGTGGTCGTGACCGTGCTCGATTCGGCCAACCTGGAGCGCAACCTGTACCTGGCGGTGCAGGTGCTCGAACTGGGCGTGCCGGTCGTGGCCGCCCTGAACATGTCAGATGTGGCCGAATCGCGCGGCATCAAAATTGACACTGCCCAACTGAGCCTCGCGCTCAAATCGCCGGTGGTGCGCACCGTGGCCCGCGAAAACCAGGGCATGAAGGAATTGGCGCAAACCATTCTCAAGACCGCCAGGGTAAAAGTCGCATGAATACCGCAGCCTTTCCCACCCCAGGTTTTTCCATCAACTATGGGAACGAAGCCGAAGTTGAGATTGCACGCCTGGCCGGGTTGGTTGCCGAAACCCCGGCGGTCGCCCCGATCTTCCCGGCCCGTTGGCTGGCGATTAAACTGCTCGAAACCGATGAAGACCTGCAAACCCGCCTGAAAATGCTCAAAGGCGGCGCAGCCCTGCTGACCGAGGCAGAAAAAAGCCGCGCGCGTTTACAAGAAATCTACGGTGACGATGTGGATGTGGCCATCGCCGACCGACGCTATGGCTGGATCAACGGCCTGGTGCGTGAGGTTGTCCAGCGCCCGTCCGAAAACCGCCTGACCGCCTCGGACAAAATCGACCAAATCGTGACCCACCGCCTGCTGGGCATCCCAATTTTCCTGGCGGCGATGTGGGCCGTTTTCAAGCTGACTGCCGATGTTTCCGCGCCCTATCTGGATTGGGTGGATGGGGTCATCAATGGGCCAATTGCCCGGTGGGGCGTGGCCCTGCTCAATCTGTTTGGTCTGGGCGGCACCTGGGCCGAAAGCCTGCTCGTCGATGGCATCATCGCCGGGGTCGGCGGAGTGATGGTTTTCGTGCCAGTGCTGACGTTCCTGTACCTGGCCCTGGCCCTGCTCGAAGATTCAGGCTACATGGCCCGCGCCGCCTTCGTAATGGATCGCCTGATGCATGCCCTCGGTCTGCACGGCAAGAGTTTCCTGCCGATGCTGGTCGGGTTTGGCTGCACCGTCCCGGCCCAGTACGCCACCCGCACCCTCGAAAACCCCAAAGACCGCATTCTCACCGGGCTGTTGGTGCCGTTCATGTCGTGTGGGGCGCGCCTGCCGGTTTATGTACTTTTCGCGGCGGTCTTTTTCCCGCAAAATTCGGGCGCGGTGGTCTTTTGGATGTACCTGCTGGGGATTGCGACCGCCATTTTGGTTGGCATCGCCCTCAAGAATACCCTGTTCAAGGGCAAGGAACAATCGGCCTTTGTGATGGAACTGCCGCCCTATCGCTTACCCACCCTGCGGAGCATCTGGTTCCACACCTGGGAGCGCACCAGTTCCTTCGTCAAAAAAGCCTGGACGATTATCATGGCGACCAGCATCATCCTGTGGCTGCTGATGGCTGTCCCGGTGCGCGGCACAGGCAGCTTCGCTGAAACGGATGTTAACAACAGCGCCTTCGCGGTTGCCAACCAGACCCTGGCCCCGGCTTTTGCCCCGCTCGGCTTTGGCACCTGGCAGGCCAGCAGCGCCCTGCTGACCGGTTTCGTCGCCAAGGAAGTCGTCGTCAGCACCATGTCGCAGGTTTACGCAGTGGAGGAAGCCGCTGAAGAAGAAACCGCCGCCCCGACCTTTTTCGAGGATGTCGGCGAAATCCTGAGCACCTTCGTCAGCGCCACAGGCGATACTCTCAAATCCCTGCCGCTGATTGCAGGCGTCAACCTGTTCGAGGAGGAAGCCGAGGAAGAACCAACCGCGCTGATGGGCGCGATCAAAGACGGCTTCGAGACCTCCAGCGGCGGGCATGGCGCGCTGGCCGCCATCGCTTTCATGGTCTTTGTGCTGATTTACACCCCCTGTATGGTGGCTGTGGCTGCCGAACGCCAGGAACTGGGCATGAAGTGGACCTGGGTCAGCATCCTCGGTCAACTGGCGTTGGCCTGGCTGATGGCCTTTGTCGTTTTCCAGGGCGGGCTGCTGCTGGGGTTGGGATAAATTCAGTGATCAGTAATCAGTGAGCAGTCGCCAGTACTGGGCGATCACGGATTACTGGCCACTGTTCACTGATTACTGGAGTTTCCATGTTAAACCAGGTTTTGCGCGAAATCACCAACGCCAGCGAGCCGCTCTCGTTAACAGTGCTCAGTTCGCGGCTGGGCGTGGAGCGCGGCGCGCTGGAGGGGATGTTGGACTACTGGGTGCGCAAAGGCCGCCTGAAGGACGATGACGCCCTCCCCGTGGGCGCACACAGCGCCGGGAGCTGCGGCCCGTCCTGCGGCGGGGCCGATTCCTGCTCCTTTGTCGCCAAAATGCCGAAGAGTTATTCGCTGCCATCCAAGGCGAAAGACGATGGGCTGGTTTCGTAAACCCGGGCCGGTGCTGGCGCTGACAGTGGCGGGCATCCGCTGCGCCCACTGCGAGGCGACCCTTAAAATCGCCCTGGGCAGCCTGGCGGGGGTCAGGTCAGTCTCCATCCGCCAGAAAAAACGGGTCGAGGTCGAAATCGCGCCGGGAGAAACAGTTCAGCGTTCGATTTTGGTGGCCGCCATCGAAAAACACGGCTATCAAGTGCTGGAGGCCAGTGATGAGTAACGCTCACGACCAGGTTTTGTCGCAAGCCGATGAGCGGCACCGCATCTCGCTCTGTGAATATGGGCTTGTTCATGTCGAATGGGGCCAGCACAGCCTGGTCTACTGCCCCGGCGACCTGATTGGTTTGTCCTACTTGCTGACAGCCGCGAAAGAACCCTGCGACCTGGAATGCCTGCGGAGCGCAGGCTGCCTGTTTGACCACGAGCGCGGCTTGGTCTCCCTGCCCTACGGCTCCGTGCGGGTTTCGCTGACAGTTGAAGAATGCCAGCAATTGCACCTGGCGGCCCAACAGGCAACGCGGCAACTCCACGAAATGCGCCAGCAGGGTTATTTCTCGAAACAGAAATGGCTGCCTGCCAAACCGAAACGGGCCGGTAAAATAGCAAAAGCACCACACTTAAACTGAAAGGTTCAGAAACATGCTGCAAAACGTGGAACAACCTTGTCTGTATCCAGAAATTTTCTCCCAAAAACAGGTCAAATCTGGCGAAACCCGCACCATCATTGTGGTGGTGATGACTGCGGTGATGATGGCCGTCGAGATTGTCGCCGGGATTTTGTTCGGCTCGATTGCGCTGCTGGCCGACGGGCTGCACATGGCCTCGCACGCCATTGCCCTGGCAATCAGCGTTTACGCCTATGTCTATGCCCGGCGGCACGCCAACGACCGGGGATTTTCCTTCGGCACGGGCAAAGTCAATGCCCTGGGCGGGTTTACCGGCGCGGTGCTGCTGGCCGTTTTTGCGCTGATGATGGCCTGGGAAAGCCTCGAGCGCTTGTTCAACCCGGTGGAAATCGCTTTCAACCAGGCCATCTTGGTGGCGATTTTGGGATTGCTGGTCAACGGCGCTTCGGTGTTCATCCTGGGCGAACAACATGAGCATGACCACGGCCATGACCATCATCACGAACACCACCATGACCACAACCGGCGCGCCGCCTACCTGCATGTCCTGGCTGATGCACTGACCTCAGTGCTGGCGATTTTTGGCCTGCTGGCCGGGAAATACCTCGGTTTCAACTGGATGGACCCGCTGATTGGCATCCTCGGCGCGATCCTGGTTTCGCGCTGGTCGCTGGGGCTGATGCGCGTTACCACCCATATCCTGCTGGATAAGCAGGAACCCGAATTGCTTCACAAGGTCAGGGGCATCTTCGCGAAAGAACCGAATACTACCGTGACAGACCTGCACATCTGGGAAATTGGCCCGGAACAACACAGCGTTGTGGTGTCCATCCAGACGCCAACCCCCTATCCACCGCATTATTACAAAAAATTACTGGCTTCTGAAAAAGAACTCGTTCACACAATTGTGGAGATCAACTAAAAGCCCGCTTTGATATTCTTTGTGATATTTATCACAGAAATTATGGCGCAATTATGGATAATTAAGGTCAGATATAAATTATTCACAAAAGGAACCCCATGAGCGAAATCATCAACAACCGCCAGCAGCGCGTCGAAATCATGAAAAACCTGATTCGGCAGTTGCACAACGGCGTCTCCGAAGAACAGGTGAAGCACCAACTCGAAACCATGCTGGACG
>DAOUAZ010000231.1:0-4368 GCA_034432975.1 Anaerolineales bacterium
ATCGTAAAAAATGGAACCCACGTCCGCCCCCCTCCCCCCCGAAGCCCCCAAGAGCAACAAAACCATCATCATCGTTGTGGCCGTTGTCCTCGTCCTGTGTTGCTGCTGCCTCGCCATTGGCGCATTAGGCTGGACGTTCGGCGACCAAATCATCGAAGCGTTTGGATAAACTCATCCAGCAAAAACGACCTCCGGCCTCATGCCGGGGGTCGTTTCGATTCAAATCGAGCGGTTAATTCATAGAGCGCATCGCGCACCCGCGCCCGCGTCGCGGCATCCAACCGCAGGCGGGCGTATTCGTCCCAGTCCAGGAATACCATCCCGCCCGCCGCCGAGACCCACAGGTCGAGCGCCAGGTCAACGTAGGAAATCGTATCAGCCGCCTCCCACACCGCCGGGCGGCCCACGTTACAGTACCAGCCCTTGATACGGTCATCGTCGCGGTCATGAATCTCGAAGATGTTGTACCAGCGGTCGGTGTAAAACGTCTCGACAAAACGGTCGTTGACGCGCAAGACCGTGTCCTGGAAAGGGTAATCCTGCTCGCGGTTGAAACGCGCCTCCAGCCGCACGAAGCCGGCCCCGCGCTCCAAAATCTCGCCCGTGTAACGCCAGGTCTCGCGGCCCTGCGCCTCGCGCTTGATTACGGTGATGACAGGCATTCGACCCTCGCTTGCAGCCTGACCATCTCGCCCACCTGCGGGGCAGCAGACAGGAAAAAATACCAGCCGTTCTCCAACTCGATCCGAAAATCATCGCCCCGAAAGACCACATCGGACACGCGGCCCGTTATCTCGCCCGTATCCGACAACTCAGCCTGGGGGCGCACCAGCAGCGAGACGCGCTCCCCGTCAGGTTGGTTTGTTTTTATGGGGAACCTGCCAAAGGGCGTTTCCACTGCCCCGGCGCGAACCTGGCCTTCAACCACGTTCCCCAGCCCCAGGAAGGAAGCGACCCAGGCTGAAGCCGGTTTCGCAAAAACCTCGGGCGGAGTCCCGGCCTGGGCAATTTGCCCCTCGCGCAGGAGCAGGATTCGGTCGGCGATGGTGAAGGCCTCCTCCTGGTCATGGGTGACGTAAATGGCCGGGATTCCGGTCTGGCGCAGGATGCGGCGCAGTTCTTCGAGCAGGGACTCTTTCAGGGCGCGGTCGAGCGCGCCGAGCGGTTCATCCAGCATTAACAGGCGCGGATTGGGAGCCAGCGCGCGCGCCATTGCCACGCGCTGCTGTTCGCCGCCCGAAAGTTCCGTCACGCGGCGCTGGGCAAAACCGTCCATCTTGACCAGCGAAAGGGAGGCGATGACGCGCTCTTGGAGTGAAAAATCATTCTCGTGTTTTCCAAAGTCGGGAGACTTTGGACTATGGGTCTCCTCGCCGCCGCTTTCGTGCGTTCCCATCCCATCCCTTAATCTGGCTACATGCCCTTTTCCGAGCATCCGCAGGCCAAAGGCCACATTCTCGAACACCGACAGGTGCGGGAAAAGGGCATAATCCTGGAACATCAGGCCGAATCGACGCTGATGGGCTGGCACACCCGCCAGCGATTGCCCCTCCCAGCGCGCTTCACCCGCTTCGGGTTCTTCCAACCCGGCGATGATGCGCAGGATGGTCGATTTTCCCGACCCGGATGCGCCGAGCAGGCAGACCGTCTCACCGCGCGCGACGGAGAACGAAATGCCGCGCAGAAGCGGCTGGCTTTCGTAAGTTTTGGTGATGTCGATGAGTTCGAGCATTTTATTTGGAGTCGGACGGCTTGCCGTCCGGATTTTCGAGAACCGGTTTCTGCGCAATGAGCAAAAAGACCGGGAACGACTTCTCGGTTTCCCCAATCTTTTTCCTGATGATGTAGGGCGTCGAGAATTTCACCTCGCCAAACCCGGCAGATTCGACCTGCCTTTGCAGCGCGGCGCGCTCGAAACCCAGGTGAACATCGGTCGCGCTGTCGGTGTGAAACGTGCCATCCTCCGCGTCGAGGTCGGCAATCGCCAGCCAGCCGCCGGGCTTCAGGAGCGCATGAAACTGCCGCAGGATATGGCCGGTGTCGGGGATGTGGTGAAGGGTCATCAGCGAGCAGGTGACATCGAAACGGGAGGCTGGTTGTCGAGCCTGTCGAGACACAGGGTCGGTCGTCAAATCCAGTTTGAGCGGGGTCATGTTGCGGACGCCGGAATCCGCAATTTTAGCAGCCAGCACGTCCAGCATCCCCTCCGAAGTATCGGCCAGGGTGATGTGGGCGAAATCGGATTGCAGGGCAAAACCGAGCAGACCGGTGCCACAGCCAACTTCGAGAGCGGTCCTACCCGGCTGGAGCGGGAGGGCGGCGCGGATGGCCTGCGCGACCTGTGCGGCGCGTTCGACTTTCTTGGGGTCAGAATCCCAGGTTTGGGCGCGAGAATCGAAATTCGTCATAAGTGGAAAAGTTGGATGACGCCGGGCAAGGCAACATTGTCGCGTGAAACTATCAGGGTATTTTGTAGCCCAATTTCGCTTCCTAACGCCTGGGTTTTGCGAACGTCGTCCTTGTGCGGGTGGAGTTTGACTTCATATCCGTGATTTTCGAGGATAAAGTCGATTTCCAGGCCATTTTTACGCTGGTAATATTGCACACGGCCTTTCGGGTGCAGGTTGGCATAGACAGCGTTCTCGAACAGCGCGCCTTCATCTACATGGGCAAACTGCCGTGCCAGACCGGGGTCGCAGATGTAGACCTTGGGGGCTTTGCGAATTTCGACATCGCGGTTGGTGCTGAAAGGCGGGACGAGATGGATGAAATAAGTCCCTTGCAAGAACGCCAAATAATCGCTGACCGTTTCACGGGCCAGGCCAAGCAGGCTGGAGAGATTGGAGATTTCGAGTTTGGAGCCGGTGCGCGCAAGCAAGAGCATCAGCAAGTCGCGGATTTTGTGTCCTTTGCGAAAATCGCTCCACTGCAATACTTCGAGTTGGTAATACGAGGTGAAAATATCTTCGAGCGCGGCTTTTTTTTCTGCCTGACTGGCTTTCTGCACAACGCCTGGGAAACCGCCGAATTGCAGGTATTCCTCCATGCTGGCTTTGTAGGTTTCATACAAAACATGGGAAACCGGCGCAGCAGGGTACTCGCTGGTGGGAGGCGGGGGAAGTCCTTTGGTTTGCAGGAATTCGGCAAAACGCAATGGGTAGAGTTCGAAGATATATTTTCGCCCGGCCAGTGACTCGGAAAACTGGTTCTTAAGGTAATAACTGGAGGAACCGCTGAGGATGAATTTAATCCCATACGTATCGAGCAGATATTTGACAACCGACGGAATGTTCCTGACGCGCTGGATTTCATCGAGAAAAACATACATGCGCTCGTTTTTGTTTAGCCCAAGCAACTGCAGGCTGGCAAACACAGCATCGTAATCGGTTTGCTCGAAATACAATTGGTTGCGCGGGTTTTCCAGGTCGAGGTAAATTTTGTTAGGCGAAGGGATGCGTTCGAGGATGGTTTTGAGCAGGGTGGTCTTCCCAACCCGGCGCATACCGGTAATAACAATCGCTTCCGGGGCTGGCAGCACGTTCTCGATAGCAGGGTAGATAGCGCGCTCGATTATCATGAGTATATTCTACAAAAAGTAATACTTTTTGTCAATCATGATTGACAAAAAGTTCAAGCGCATTTTCACCCCCACTTCTCCAGCGTCTCTTTGACCTTCGCCAGGAACCAATCCGCCGAGGCCCCGTCCAGGATGCGGTGGTCGAACACGAACGAGAGATAGACCATCGGGCGGATGGCGATGGAGTCGCGGCCCAGTTCGTCGGTGACGACAATCACCCGTTTTTGCAGCGCGCCCACGCCGAGAATGCCGCACTGCGGCTGGTTGATGACCGGGAAGGCGAACAGCGACCCGCTGATGCCGTGATTGGTGAGGGTAAACGTGCCGCCCCGCACTTCATCCGGCTGGAGTTTGCGCGAGCGGGCGCGATTGGCCAGGTCATTGACGGCGCGCGCCATGCCGAGCAGGGATAATCCATCGGCGTTTTTGATGACCGGCACGATGAGGCCGTCCTCGCCGAGCGAGGTTGCCATGCCCAGGTGGATGGATTTGTGCAGCACAATCCCGGCCTCGCTCCAGGATGAATTGACCAGCGGGTAGGCCTTCAGCCCGGCCACAATCGCGGTCATGAAATAGGCGGTAAAGGTCAGGTTGACTCCGTCGCGGGCAAACGTATCTTTGTTGGCGGCGCGATGGGCGATGACGCGGGACATATCCGCTTCCATAACGGTCAGGACGTGCGGCGAGGTGTGTTTCGACTCGACCATGTGGGCGGCGATTTGTTTGCGGATGGTGGTTAAGGGCAAGAGCGTGTCGGATTTTGAGTCGAAGGTCGAAGGCCGAAGGTCAGG
>DAOUAZ010000232.1:0-8012 GCA_034432975.1 Anaerolineales bacterium
CGTCCAGCATGGTTTCGAGTTGGTGCTTCACCTGTTCTTCGGAGACGCCGTTGTGCAACTGCCGAATCAGGTTTTTCATGATTTCGACGCGCTGCTGGCGGTTGTTGATGATTTCGCTCATGGGGGTATCCTTTCGCGGTTCGATTGTCCGATACGCGCGAATTATCCCTCGTAAAGCGGATAAAATCTGTGATAAATGTCACATTGGTCGAATGTGTCTTTTGCGAGGATTGAGCAGCGAGGCGTCTCGATACCAGATACTTGCGATGGCGGGCTGTTCCAGCGAGCAGCCTTCCGAATTTACTGATGCCCTTGAAATCATTCCCAGCAATCTTTCCAGTCGCGCCTTCTTGAGCGAGGGCAGGATGACGTGCGCCCTGGCAACCCGCTTTCGGGTACCCAGGCCAAGTGTCCAGAAGCCGCCGGCCAGGGCGGCTTCGATTCCGGCGGCGGCGTCTTCGACCACGATGCATTCCCAGGGCGGAAGGCCTATCTGCTGCGCGGCGCGCAGGAACAGGTCGGGGGCCGGTTTCTGGCGTTCGACGCTGCTGCCATCCGAAATTGAATCGAGCAGGGGGGCAATGCCGAGTCGTTCGATGACTTCACGGGCATTTTTGCTGGCCGAACCGAGCGCGGATTTCAACCCGGCGGCGCGGATTTCATCGAGTAGTTCGCGCGCTCCGGGCAGCACATCGCGCGGCGAGATTTCGCGGATGAATTCCAGATAATATGCATTTTTGCGCGCCATCCACGCTTGCATCTGTTCTTCGGTGACAGGGCGGCCTTTGAGCAGGGCCAGAAGCGATTCGCGGCGCGGGATGCCGCGCAGGGCTTCATTCTCTTCGCGGGTGAAGGAAATGCCAATTTCGTCGGCCAGGCGTTTCCAGCCGCGAAAGTGATATTCGGCGGTGTCGGTCAGGACGCCGTCCAGGTCGAATATAAATCCTTTGATATGCATTGTTTACTCCGTGCAACAGGCAGGTAAATAGAAGAGGCTTCGGGTCGAAGTCCCTAAAAAGCGGCTGCCATTTCTGAGATTCAGAGATGGCAGCCGGCGGCCGGTGATGTACCGGGCGGGATTAATTCCGCCCTACAGTGACACTATGCTGCTGGCCGCGCAGGGTGAAGCGGAAGGTCAGACTCTTCCAGTGCCGGGGCAGGCGGGGGTGGGTTTCCCAGCGGCCATCAGGAAAAATACGCAAGCCGCCGAAGCCGAAGACAACGGCCTGCCAGATGCCGCCTGCGGATGCGGCGTGGATGCCGTCCCCGGCGTTGCCTCGCACATCACGCAGGTCGGCGCGAGCCGCGCGGATGAAGTGTTCGTAGGCTTCATCGACATCGCCCATCAGGCAGGCGACAATCGCCTGGATGGACGGCCCCAGCGAGGAACCGTAGGTGTGGTCGGTGCGAGGGGTGTAGTAATCATAGTTGACGCGGATTTGCTCGTCGGTGTATTCGTCGCGTAGCAGGTATTGCATCATCAGCGCGTCGGGCTGTTTGAGTACCTGGTATTCGTTGGCCGCTTCGACGCCGAATATCTCGTGCATGGATTTGTTGCGCGGCTCGTAATCGGTCAGGTTGACATCTTTGAGACTGAAAAAGCCGTCGAACTGCTCAATCAAACCATCCGACTCGACGCGCAGGCAGATTTTTTCGGCCACATCGCGCCAGGCGGCGAGACGCTGCGCGCTCAAATCGAGCGAGCCGGTGAGTTCGTCCGCTTTTTGGGGATGGTTCTCCCGCAGCCAGGCCAGGGTAGCGAGCGCAGTTTGGATGTTCCATTGCGCCAGGCGGTTGGTGTAGGCGTTGTTGTCGTTGTGGTCGTGGTACTCGTCCGGGCCGATGACATCGTTGTAGGCGTAACAGCCGTGTTCGGGCTGCCATTCGGCGCGCGAGGCAAAGAATTTGGCGGTGTCCAGCACCAGCTCCGCGCCGCGTTCGGCAAACCAGGCGTCGTCGCCGGTGGCGCGCCAGTATTGCCAGGCCGCATAAGCCACATCTGCTGAGATGTGAATCGCCAGGTCGCCGGTCCAAACGCGGGCCAGTTTTTTCTTGTCGTGAAAGTCCGGCACCCAGGTGGGGGTGACTTCCTCGCCGGTATCGGCGCTTTCCCAGGCGAACCAGGCGCCTTCGTAACCGTCGGCGCGCGCTTTTTGGCGGGCGGCGGGCAGGGTCAGGTAACGGTAATCGAGCAGGTTGCGGGCGATGCGCGGCGCAGTATAGGTGAAGACCGGCAGCATGAAGATTTCGGTATCCCAAAAGGCGTGACCGCGATACCCAAAGCCGGACAGGGTCTTGGCCCCAATGTTGACACGGTTATCATGACGCGGGGCAGCGATGAGGAGTTGGAACAGGCTAAAGCGAACGGCGAGTTCTGCTTCTTCATCGCCTTCGATGTTGATTTCGCAGCGCTCCCATTCCTGCGTCCAGGCCTGTTTTTGCGCTTCGAGGGCTGTTTCCCAGCTGACGGGTTGGGAAGCGTGCTCCAGGGCTATCTCCAGCGGGGAATCGCCATCGCGCGAGGTCGCCACCCCGACGAATTTGGTCAGGCGAACGGTCTGCCCGCTGCGGGCGGGGAAAACCTGCCGCAGGGTGGGAATCGTTTCAGAATCCCAGTAGTCTGGCGCGGCGGAGTCAGTGCCGAGCAGGCGCATGACCTGGGCCAGTTCGATGCGGCTCGCGCGGGTGCGGGTTTGCAGGCTGACCATGTCCCGATTTTCCAAACGCTGGCCGACATGCCGCCAGTGGGCAAAGCCCTGATTGTCGGTGTTGCCATTGAGCGCGGCGCGGATTTCGATTTGGCCGTCGAATTCGGGCGTGACCTGGCAGCGCAGGCACAGGAGATGCTGGTCGGCGAACGAGGCGAAACGCTCGAACTGGATGACGGCGACCTGTCCGGCGGGGGACTGCCAGCGTACGCGGCGGGTGAGGAGACCGGTACGCAGGTCGAGTTGGCGGTAATATTCCAGGATTTTTCCGTTCGAGAGCGAGAATTTTTGGCCGTCGAGCAAAACCTGCATGGAGAGCCAGTCAGGAGCGTTGGCGAGTTCGGTAAAGGAAATCGGCACATCATCGAATACGCCGTGAATGAAGGTGGCGCGGCTTTCGCCGGGATAGCCTTCCTCGAACGCACCGCGCGTGGAGAGGTAGCCGTTGCCGGTGGTGAAGATGGTTTCTTTATGATGCTGTGATGAAGCGGGGTCGAAGGTGTTTTCGGTGATTGTCCACATAGTTAGTTTGATGATAAGTGAAATGATTGCTTGCCAGCCCCACGCCCTTGCTTGCGCAGGGCTGGCGTGAAAAGGAGGAGAAAAAAATCAGCCCTCTTTGGAGCCGCTCGAAGCGACGCTGCGGATGAAGTAGCGCTGGAAGACGAAGAAGATGATGAGCATAGGCAGGGTATTGAAGAGTGAACCTGCCAGAACCACCGAGTAAAGGGTGTAGTATTCGCCGCGGAACCATTGCAGGCCAATCGGCAGGGTGAAGTTTTCCGGTGAGCGCAGGACAATCAGCGGCCACAGGAAGTTGTTCCATGCGCCCTGGAAGGTGAGCAGCCCAAGCGTGAGCAGTTGGGTCTGGCTGATGGGCAGGACGATGTGGAAGAAGGTTCCCCAGCGGCCTGAACCGTCCATCATGGCGGCTTCTTCCAGTTCTTTTGGGAAGGATTTGTAGAACTGGGTCATCATGAACACCCCGAAAGCATCGGCCACGCCGGGCAGGATGACCCCTATCGGGGTATCGATGAGGCCGAATCCGGTCGGGAGGGTCAGGCTGCCGAGTTGGATTCCGCCGCGAATCAGCCCCGGCCCGATGATGAGGAACGAAGGGATGAGCGTGACCACGCCCGGCATCATCATCGAAACCAGCAGGATGTTGAAAATGACCTTCTTGAGTGGAAACTCGATGCGGGCAAAGGCATACCCGGCCATGGCGCAGAACAGAACCCGGAAGAAGGTTACAACAATCGAGATGTTGATGCTGTTAACCACCCAGCGCGGGAACAGGTCGAAGGTGCGCAGGATGGTTTCGTAGTTGGCGAAGGTAAACGGCGTCGGCCACCAAATCGGCGGGGTATAGGCATCGGCCACCGGTTTGAGCGAGAAGATCAGGGTGAAGTACAGCGGCGCGATGGAGAGCAATGCCCAGAAAACCAGAATGGCGTAGAAAATCACCTTACGGGCCCGGTCGAAGACGACCAGCCATTCGAGTTCCTTTCGACGCGCGAGAGAGGAGACAGTCATGATTCACCGTCCTTTATCGTTCTGCCGTCGAGCCGCTGCCTTCGATAATGCGGCGCTGGAGGATGGTTACGCCCAGGATAATCAGCGTCAGGATGACCGCCAGAGCGGAAGCCTGCCCCATCTTGATGGTGGTATCGCGGAAGGCCCATTTGTAGATGAGATAGGTGATGGTCGTGGTCGAATCGAGTGGGCCGCCGGCAGTCATGACGAAAATCTGGTCGAAGACCTGGAAGCAGCCGATGATTCCCACCGTAACGACGAAGAAAATGACCGGCCTGAGCATGGGAACCGTGATGAAGAAAAAGGTTTGCGCGGCGTTGGCCCCGTCGATTTCGGCGGCTTCATAGATGGTGGGAGAAATATCCTGCAAGCCGGCCAGGAAGATAAGCATGAGCGTGCCGCTGGTGGTAAAGATGTTCATGCCCATAATGACGTAAAACGCCGTGCGCGGGTCATCGAGCCAGTTGATGGACAGGCGCGTAATCTGGTTGAAAATGCCCTGTGGCGCGAAAATCCAGATGAAAATGAGCGAGATAACGACCGACGATGTCACCGAAGGCAGGTAGAAAATGGTGCGGAAGAAGCGCCGGAATCGCAGTTTCTGGTCCATTGCAAAGGCCAGCACCAGGCTGAGAATGGTTTGCAGGGGAACAACGATGATGACGTATTTGAAGGTGTTGGGCAGGGCTTTCTCGAGGAACAGGTCATCTTCCAGGACGCGCTGGTACCCTTCCAATCCCCAAAATTGCGGCGGACGGAGCAGGTTGTAACTGGTGAACGAGAGATAGACGGCATAGGCCAGCGAGACGACGCTGAAAAGGGTGAAAATGACCAGCCAGGGAGAGAGGAACAGGTAACCGTCAATGGCGTCAGAAAGTTTCCTGTTTTTGGTAAAAGCGGCCATCGGAATCTCCGTATCGTTGGTCATCGGGTCGGGCAGCGCGCCCGGCCCGATGACCTGCTGACTGGAATTTATTTCATCGCCTTGCGAATGGCTTCAGCAGCCTGTTTCATTGCGTCTGCCACAGACTGGTTTTCCTTGAAGACGCGTTCGAGGGCCTTGCCCATCTGGTCATTGACATCCGAACCAACCGCGCCCCAGAAGAAGGGCTGCGCGCCATTGAACGAGCCGTTGAAAATGGCGGCAGAATTCGGGTTGTTCTTCAGATAGTCGCTGTTTTGCAGGGATTTGCGCGAGGGCAGGGCAAATCCACTCTCCAGCACGGTCTTCTGGCTGGCTTCGCTGGTCAGGAACTCGACCACCTTCCAGGCGGCATCGGCATTCTTTGTGTTGGAGGAAATACCCCAGGCGACGGTGAAAATCAGGTTGCCTTCGCCTTGGGGCCCGGCGGGCGGCATGACTACGCCATATTTCGTGCCGGGGAATTGGTCACGCAGGTAGGGAATCAACCAGCCGCCTTCGTACACTATCGCGCACTGGCCTTTGCCGAACAGGGTTCCCTGCCAGCCTTCGCCCAGGTCTGAGGGGAGCGCGCCAGTGCCTTCAGCGCGGAAGGAGGTATAGAACTCAGCAGCGCCGACGGCGGCATCAGAATCCAGGGTCGTGTCTGTGAAATCGGCGTTCATCACGCTGCCGCCGTTCTGGAAGACGAAGGCCGGGAAGCGGCCCGGGTCGGGCGGGGTGCAGAAGCCATAAACCGGTTTGTTGGCATCGCCCAGGTCGGTCAGTTTGGCGGCGGCCTCTTTCAGCTCAGTCCAGGTCCAGTCATCGGTGGGATATTCCAGCCCGGCTTTGTCGAACAGGTCTTTGTTGTAGAACATGCCCAGGGTGTTGAAGTCCTTGGCGATACCGTAGAGTTTGCCATCGTAGGTGAAGGCATCCACCAAGGTCGGTATGAAGTCATCTTTTTTGACGCCGCTGGAGGCCATCAGGTCATCGATGGGCAGTAGCACATCGTTGGTCGCCAGTTCCAGCCACCAGAAGATGTCCACATAGTAGATATCCGGTTCGACGCCTGCGGCGATGGAAGTCAGCAGGGCCTGTTTGTAATCACCGGTGATTGGCTCATATTTGACCAGGATATCGGGATTCTCGACCGAAAACTGGTAGAGCAGTGACTGGAGCAGGGCGGTTTCGGAAGGGCTGGAAGCCCAGCCAGAAAGCCGCACCACCGTTTTTTCGGCAGGAACCTGCACGATTTGGGTCTCTTTGACCGTGACCTGCTTTTCGACGGTTTCGACAATCTTTTCCGGGGTGGCAGGCGTGCCGCAGGCTGTCAGAACCAGCGCGGCGATGAAAAGCACGGACATGATTTTGAACAGGGATTTCATCTTATTCTCCTTAATATGGAAATTTTGACGTGCAACAGGTTAGCAAAAACAGGAATTTATGGTAAAAGTGAACTGCCCTGGTTTTTGGATGCGAAATTCACCTCCTTCGAGAGCGTGGAGTTCAAGGCGGACGGCGCATGACGCCTGGCAGTGACCTGCGCCGCCCGGTAACAGTCCGAGCCGGGGCTTTTTGTATCTCCTGGATTGCGGGATGAACCCCGCATCAGGCTGAGGCGCGGACAATGAGCCGGGGTGAAAGTAAGACCTTTTGTTCAGGGGGCTGGCGGCTCTCCATGAGCGCCACCAGGATTTCGACGCATTTGCGTCCGGATTCAGCAATCGGTTGCCGAACGCTGCTCAGCGGGGGAAAGAGATACTGCACCATGGGGGCATCATCGAAACCGATGACCGCCAGATCGCGGCCTGTTTCGAGGCCGCGCTCACGCGCCGCGTACATCGCCCCAATCGCCATCGTGTCGTTGAGCGCGACCAGGGCTGTGGGGCGTTTTTCCCCGGGTAAATCGAGCAGGCGCAGGGTCATTTCGCGCCCCGCCTCGAATGTCCCCTCGCCGCGCAGCAGGCAATCGGGGCAGATTTCCACTCCGGCAGCCTGGAGTGCCTGTAAATAGCCTTGCAAGCGTTCGTTGCCAACGCGCGAATCTTCAGGCCAGGCCAGGGCGGCAATGCGCTGATGCCCGCGCGAAAGCAGGTGTTCGACCGCCCGGCGCGTCCCAGCGGCGCCGTCCACATCGACCCAGGGAAAATCAAGTCCTGGGTTGGAACGCCCAAAAGCGACAAATGGAAAACCGCGTTCCATCAAAAAGTGGATGCGCGGGTCGTTGTAATTAACGCTGGTCAACACAAACCCGTCCACCCGCCCGGTGTCGATGAGTTCGCGGTAATCCTCCACCTGCTCCTGTCCCTCCCGGAAGGGGAAGGGCAGCAAGTGATAGCCCGCCGCCTCGGCCTCGCGCACCATGCTGGTCAGGAACTGGTCGAGGATGTGGTTGACCTGGCCGGGCGAAGTCTGCACCCAGGAATACCCAATCATGAAACTGCGCTTGACGCGCATATTTCGGGCAATCTGGTTGGGACGGTAGCCAAGCGACTGGACGGCATCCAGGATGCGCTGGCGCGTTTCCGGCGCGGCCTGCAACTGCCCGTTCAGGACTTTGGAGACAGTCTGGTAACTGACCCCGGCATGGGAAGCAACGGCTTTAAGAGTGACTTTGGATGACATGGGGTTTACTTTCCTGAACAGCGAACGTTCGCGCGAACGTTCGCTTACATGATACAACAAAAACGTGGTGGTTGTCAAGAGGCTTTTGATTTCAAGGCAGGGGTTTCTTAAAGTCAGCAATTCCAAATTCAAAACTGAGTTATGGCGGTGCATGAACAATTTCCAAGCCATCCTCCATGAAGGAGAATAAATCATCCCATGAGTCAAAGACCATGTAGCGAGTTAAAGCGCGCAAGTCA
>DAOUAZ010000233.1:0-3797 GCA_034432975.1 Anaerolineales bacterium
ATTTTGAAATTAAGAATGAAGCTGATGCATTATTGCACAGTTTAAAAAGGCTGAGAAAAACCTATGAGAAATTCAGGATGAATGAAGCCGAATCTTTGGACGGTCTGGCTGGCAATGGCCGCCAGCAGGTTCAGGTCTTCAGGCGTGTAGCGGCGCGGCTTGGGGCCAAGTCCGAGCAGGCCAATCCACTCTCCCCGTGAGAAGATGGGAGCATAAGCCTCCAACCCCAATTCACTGAACCACTTACGCTCGGACAGGGAGGAATTGATGAAGTCGGGGCCGAAATCAATGTCGTACTGCAAAAGCGGCAAATGCTGTTCGCGGAAATAGGCTGAGATGGGGCTGCCTTCGGCCAGCAGAATCGAGTGGCCTTTTTTGCGGCGCGATGTACTTTGCGCGGGGGTCGTGCTGCTCTCGCTTTCGGCAGATATGTTTTGAGGCCACACCTCGCGCAGCCGAAAAACGGTCTTGTTGCCTTCCCCAATTTCCGGGTCTACGAGGAACAGAATCCCTTTCTGTATTTCCAGGGCTTCCATGATAAGGCCGACGGCAACCGTCGCCAGCCGCTCCAGGTCGAGAATGTTGCTGATGGACTGGGCATATTCCCGCAATGTTTTGGATGGGTCGTAACTTGCAAAGCGGAACATGCGGTTGACCAGCCCGCGAATCAGTTCAAAAATGGGGGCAAAGAGCAGCGAGATGAGGGCGGCCACCCCCGCGCCGGTAAAAATGGTCTGGTAGCCGGGGGTATCGCGCAGCAGGGAATCTGCCAGCCAGAAGAAGCCGATATATAAGACAACAATCAGCAGCGTGGCCAGGATGTAGATGAGTAATTGGCGGGTAAACTCTTGAATGTCGGGCAGGTGATGAATCAACACGGCATAAGCCATCATCATCACAGCCAAAACGCGCAGGTAGCCGCCTTCGACGCCGCTTAACTGATAAAACAGCACAATTTCATTACCGATTGCCAGAATCAGTACCGGCAGCCAGAAAAAGATACGGCTGCGCTGCAAAGGCTGGGAAGCCTGGCTGATAGAGCGCACCAGGTGAAAGATGGCTATCAGCGAAAAGGCCAGCCAGGTAAAAAAGATGAGGGTGTAGTTCTGGTAAGCTAAGACTACCGCCGAAATGAGCAAGCCGCTCACAAGCCATACCAGGTTGCCCGTCCATATTGGGATTTTCTGGATGCTCTCGACCGAATCTGGTTCGTTCTTGGGCGTTTTCTTGAGTGCAGGCGGCAGCGAGGTGCGTAAGCCCATAAAAAGGAACAACGCCAGCACAACTGCCGCCGATTGGTCGATGCGCAGGCGGTTGACGAAGTCCATCCAGGGCAGCCAGTCCCTTGTTCCGGCGACGAGCAGGATGTGCAGTGTCAGTCCCAGCAGGGCATATCCCGTCAGCCAGAATGCTGGCGAGGCCCAACCCTTTTGCCGCCGCAGTGCCAACAGCAAAACGCCCAGGTAAACCAGCCCGAGAACGGTATCCAAAACCAGGAAAATCAAATCGCGATTGCTTGCGCCCATTGGGGTTAAGTATACTCGAAATCATTCATCCATAATTCCCCCATTCGGTTACAGATGGAGTATAGTTAATGGGAACGGACACCCCAACAGGAGCCTGCCATGAAACCTTGCCTGCCCTTCGAGTTCCATGTCTCCCGAAAAGCGCGGGACACCTACCGCTTCGACGCCTCGCTGTTTTCCACTGATGGGCGCGTGGTGCTGGCGGATTTCGCCGCCGCGCGCCGATTCGCCGAGCAAATGTCCGCTGTGCGGGGCGCGCCCGTCCCGGCCAGCCAGGTCTACGCGATGGGTTTAATCGATGAAATCCTGCACGTTCTCATCCGACAGTATGAATTGCAAAACCCCGGCGTGCTGAACCGCGCCTTTGGCTGGATGCGCGAGCGGATGAGCGGGGAATCTTTCGAGAAGGCGCAGCTGCGTTTCGTGGAAGAATTCCCTCCGGTGGCGGTCTACCAGAACCGGATAGGGGGAACGGATTACTTAAACGGAAACACGGATGGGCGGGAACATCGCCAGGTGGTGCTGGAAGAGATGCTCATCCTGCACATTACCAACCTGAACCCGGCAGTAACTCCTTATAAGGAATTATTCGACGACGAGCCGCTCAAGCGCGGCACGGCCTACGAGGCGCTCGTCGGCGGGCTGTCCGATTTCTTTAGCGGCGAGGCAGAGTTCGGCGGGAAAGGCTCCGGCGAAACGCTCATTCATGCGCTGCGCGCCCCGGCGGCCGCATCCCCCTATTCGCTGGAGGGCCAGCTCCAATTCCTACTGGTGAAATGGGGCGCAATGTTGGGGGATGGCTTTGTCCAGCGCATCCTGCGCGCGGTCGATTTCGTCAAGGAAGAAGCCATTCGCGGCAATTTCGCGGGCGGGTTTGCGGGGGAAGCGCCCGTCATCAGTTTTGGCGGGGCGTATGCTGAGTATGAACGCTTCAGCCCCGATAAGGATTGGATGCCGCGCTGTATTTTAATGGCGAAGAATTCTTACGTTTGGCTGGAGCAATTGAGCCGCCAGTACCAGCGGTACATTCATACGCTGGACGGCATCCCCGACGAAGAACTGGATAAACTGGCGGCGCGCGGCATCACCGGCCTGTGGCTGATTGGCCTGTGGGAACGCAGCCGCGCCAGCCAGCGCATCAAACAGCGCATGGGCGGCCACGATGCGGTGGCCTCGGCGTACTCGCTCTACTCGTATGACATCGCCGCCGACCTGGGCGGCTGGGGCGCGCTCGAAAACCTGCGCTGGCGCGCCTGGCAGCGCGGCATTCGGCTCTCGGCGGATATGGTTCCCAATCACATGGGAATCGATTCGCAGTGGGTGAATGAACATCCCGACTGGTTCCTGTCGCTGCCTTACCCGCCTTACCCTGGCTACAGTTTCGACAGCGAAGATTTGTCGGATAACGAGCGCGTAGCCGTTATCCTGGAAGACCACTATTACTCCCGGTCGGATGCGGCGGTGGTTTTCAAACGTATCGATAAGTGGAGCGGCGACGTGCGCTATGTCTATCACGGCAACGACGGCACTTCGATGCCCTGGAACGATACCGCCCAGTTGGATTATCTCAAGGCCGAGGTGCGCGAGGCCGTCATCCAGACGATTTTGCACGTCGCGCGCAACTTCCCGATTATCCGTTTCGACGCCGCCATGACGCTCGCCAAGAAGCACATCCAGCGCCTGTGGTTCCCGGAGCCGGGTTCGGGCGGGGCAATTCCGTCGCGCTCCGAACATGGCATGACCCGCGCCGCGTTCGATGCCGCCATCCCCGAAGAGTTCTGGCGCGAAGTGGTCGACCGGGTGGCGCGCGAAGTCCCCGATACCTTGCTATTGGCCGAGGCTTTCTGGATGATGGAAGGCTATTTCGTGCGCACCCTGGGGATGCACCGCGTCTATAATTCCGCGTTTATGCACATGCTGCGCGACGAGGACAATGCCAAATACCGCTCGGTGATGAAAAACACGCTGGAGTTCGACCCGCAAATCATGAAGCGCTACGTCAACTTTATGAACAATCCCGATGAAAAGACTGCCATCGAGCAGTTTGGCGACGGCGACAAGTATTTCGGCGTGGCGGCGCTGATGGCGACCCTGCCCGGCTTGCCGATGTTCGGGCATGGACAGTTCGAGGGCTACCGCGAGAAGTACGGTATGGAATTCCGCCGCCCGAAGTGGGAGGAATGGCCCAACGAGGGCCTGATTCGCGGCCACGAGTGGAAGATTTTCCCGCTGCTGCACAAGCGTTCTGTCTTTGCCGAAGTGGATAATTTC
>DAOUAZ010000234.1:0-7121 GCA_034432975.1 Anaerolineales bacterium
CGACCAGGTCGAGAGCGAACTGCGCCGCCTGATTCTAACCCTCGAACTGGAACCCGGCCTGGCCTTGAGCGAATCGGCCCTGATGAAGCGCTATGGCTGGGGCCGCACCCCGCTGCGGGAGGCCTTCCAGCGCCTGTCGGAGCAGGGCTTGCTCCAGAGCATTCCCCAGCACGGGGCCTTCGTCACCCCGCTCGATCTGTTCGACTTTGTCGAAGTGATGGACGCGATGAGCCTGGTCATCGGCCCGGCGGCGGCCCTGGCCTGCAAGCGCCTGACCGAAACCGAACTGGCCCAACTCGATACCCTGGTCAGCCAGGCTGAAATTGCGGCAAACAACGGGGATTTTGAACGTTTAAGCGAACTGGATTATCAGTTTCACAGCACCCTGGCCCAGGCCACCGGCAACCGGTATCTCGGCGACTATCTGCGCCGCCTGCATCAGGTGGCCCGGCGCTTCAATTACGCCGCCTGGAGGCGCGAACGCAACGCCGCGCCCTCGCTGGAGGAACACCGTCAACTGGCGTCCATTTTCCGCGCCAGGGAGGTTGCGGCGGCGAAAACGGCCATGCTCCAGCACATCGAATCGGCGCGGCAGCGGGTGATTGGGATGAGCCAGGTGGAAAGCGGCGCGTGAATCAAAAAGACGCGCCGTTTTTTTGCGCGTCTTTCAGGTCAGAGGATATGCAGTTTGCAAACCTGGCGGAAGTGGTGACCGTAAATGGCAAAGGTGATTGCCAGCGGGAACAACTTGGGGCGGTGGAAGAGCGTCCAGAAAAAGAGCCGCCAGTATTCGCAGCGTTCCTTGCCGAGAATGCCCAAGCGAAAAATCGAGCGGAATAACGCCAGCACTTGCTGGAAATCTATCGGGACGGTGATTTTTGGCGGTTTATATTCCTGTAAAAAAGTGCGCACGCGCGCGTAATAGTGTTTCGGTGTGTACAGGTAATCAATCACCGAGCGATAGCCCCGGCGCAGCACGTCCAGGCTCATCTTGGGGATGATATTGGTTGTCCCATCGACGTTATCCCCGGAAAGCAGCCCCAGCAGGCGGCCTTCCTTCAGCAAACGCTGGTAGAGCGCCGTCCCGGTGGGAGCCTGGAGCAGCCCGACCATCGCGGTGACGATGCCGCTTTTCTGGATGAACTCAATCTGGCGCTGGAATATCGACGGGCCGTCGCTGTCGAAACCAATGATGAAACCGCCTTGAACCTGTATCCCGTGCTGTTGGATGCGTTTTACATCCTGGATCAAGTCACGGTTTTTGTTGTGATTTTTCCCACATTCTGTCAGGCTGTCCTCGTTGGGAGTCTCGATGCCGATAAAGACGGTGTCGAAACCGGCCGCCGCCATCAGTTGCATCAATTCCTCGTCATCGGCCAGGTTGATGGAAACCTCGGTGTTGAAGGTCAAACCGGTCTTGCCCTGGCGCCAGTCTATCAGGGCCGGCAGTAAATGTTCCTTCAAGTATTTTTTGTTGCCAATCAGGTTGTCGTCCACAAAGAAGACCGGCCCCCGCCAGCCCAGATTGCAGAGTTGGTCCAGTTCCAGCAGGATTTGGGCCGCCGTTTTGGTGCGCGGCCTATGCCCAAACAGCACGGTCACGTTGCAGAAATCGCAATTAAACGGGCAGCCGCGCGAGAACTGAATGGCCATCTCGGCATAGTGTTTCAGGTTGGCCAACCTCCACTCCGGGGCCGGGGAGTCGTGAATATCGGCGAACTGCCCGGTGGTGTAGATGCGCCGGGCGCAGCCTTTTTCCAGGTCAGCCAGGAAGGGCGGCAAGGTCAATTCGGCTTCGTTCAGGACGAAGTGGTCGACAGCCCTGAATTGCTCGAACTCGGTCGAAAAAAGCGGCCCCCCGGCAACGACTTTGAGACCGGCTTGTTTGCAGTGGTCGATTACTTGCCGCGCCGAATTACGCTGGACGGCCATCGCGCTGACGAAGGCGTAATCAGCCCAGGCCAGGTCTGCTTCGGTGAGTTTGTCTATGTTCAGGTCGACGAGGCGTTTTTCCCAGTTGGGGGGTAACAGCGCCGCGACGGTCAACAAGCCCAGGGGCGGCAGGACAGCCCGTTTGTGGATGAATTTCAGGGCGTGTTTGAAACTCCAGAAAGTATCCGGGAATTCCGGGTAGACCAGCAGGATGTTCATGTTTCGCTTCCTTCCGGGCGGCAGCATCGATTCGCCGCGCGTTAAAACATTATAGCGCGGCAGGCGAAAAAAATACCACATCCCAGGCAAAGGGCGGAAACTTATTTTTTCCCTGGCAGCAGGGAAAACAAGCGCGAGACTTCCGCGGGGATTGCCAGCGGCCGCCCGGTTTGGGCATCCACGAAGACCCAGTCGGTTTCGCCGCGCGCAATCAACCGGCCATCGGTTTTGCGGAGGAATTCGTAGCGGCGCAGGGAACGTACCCGGCGCACATCGGCCACCCAGGTCTGCGCTTCGAGCGTTTCCCCCACAAAGGCCGGTGACAAATACTCGACATGGTGGGAACGGACGACCCAGGTCGCGCCGAGCACACGGGTTGGCTCCAGGCCGCCGAGAAAGGCATAGTGCTTTACGGCGGCATCCTGCATCCATTGGACGTACATAACGTTGTTGACGTGCCCGTTCTCGTCGATAGCGGTGGCGGGTACGGTGAACTCGAAGCGGTAGAGGGCGCGTTCTGCGGGTTGGTCCATGCGTTGATGATTGCCTTTTCTATGGGGAATGTTTTTGGGTGAAGAGCCGCCATCCTAGCCAGCCCAGCCCCAGGATAACCATTATGAGCGGAAGGGCGAGCCACCCATTTCCAGGCGAGGCTGGCGTGGAGGGAACGGCGGCTGTTTCAGCCTCGGCGGCGGGAGTTAGCGTGGAGGTTGGTTGGGATGTAGGAGTCGGAGTCAGCGGGGTTGGGGTGGGCGTTTCGGTCACGGGGGGAGTTACCAGCAGCAGCAATTTCTGGTTCGGGCGGATAATCGAATCGTTGCTCAATCCATTCCAGAGCAATAAACTGGCGAGCGGGATGTCGTAGTAATTCGCAATCCACGAGAGCGTTTGCCCGCTCTGGACAATGTGATAGTACCTGCCGTCGGCCTCCGGCGTGAGCCGTTGGATGGCGCTCAGGGTGGGGCTGGGGGTGACGTTGCCGGGGTCGATGAGCAGTTTTTGCCCGATTTGGAGCGGCCAATCCCTTTGCAGGCCGTTCAGGGCCAAAATCTGGTCGACGGTGACGCCGTAGGCTTGCGCAATGGTGATGAGCGCCTGGTAGGCCTGGACTTCGTGGATGACCCGGCCATCGGCGTCGGGCGTGATGCGCGTAATCATCCCCTTCGGGGTTGGAGTGGCATACCCGGCGGTGTTCTTGCCGGGGATGTAGAGTTTCTGCCCGGCCTTGAGCGGGGTTTCTCTGTTCAGGTTGTTCCAGGTTTCGAGGTCGGCGATGGTAATCTGGTAGGCAATTGCAATCGACCAGAAGGATTGACCGGTCTGGACGATGTGATAGAGGTTGCCATCGGCATCAGGCGTGGCGATTTTGACCGGGACGATGTATTGGGGGACGTAGCCCGAACCGCTCGAACCGGGCGTTGCGCCTGTCCCGGGTGTGTAACTGCCGCAGGCCTGCCCGCTGATGTAGGCGGCCTGCAAGACGTAATAGGTCTTGCCGTTGGCTGAGGTGGCTACGCCTGCGCCGATATGGCAATACGCGGCGGTGACGGCCGGGCGCATGTGGTCGGGGTCGGCCCAGGCGGCCATAATCTGGTCGATGCCGATTGAGGTGCCAACCGCGAAGTTTTCGGTGGCCCAGACGGTGGCCCCGCCGCCGTAACCGGCTGCGGCGATGCGTCCGCGCACATTGCCGATGTGCCACGACAACTGTTGGTCGGCCATGACCTGGGCGGTATATTGGGCGACTGCATTGATAATGGGGTCTTCGATAAGCGGCGGGTTGCCATAGGCGACGCGCAGGGTGTTCATGGCGGCAATCAATTCATAGGCGCTGACCGCGCCGTGCGGGGCGGGATGCGATTGGCTGGCGCGGGCATGTTCGGGCGGAAGCAGCCATCCGACGCCAAGAACCACCAGCAGCAGCCAGGCGAGGAGTTGTTTGGTGCGCATGGGGCAATTATACACGCGCGGAGCGAGTCCGAATCTTGACGAATGACCGCTAACAGGCTAAAATTCTGCCTCGCTGTTCCCGTCGCCTCCATTGCACGGAGGCGCGTTTTTTCGTCCGAGGCCGCTATGCCCGTTCCCGAAGATGATGAAATCGAAATCCCGCAGGTGGTCAACCTGTCGAATGTGAATGTCGAGAACGTTCGCGCGGAATTGGTGCGCGCCAGTCAGTCGGCCATTCGCAGCCTGGAGGCGGAAGAAGCGGATGTGAACGGTATCATCGTTGGCGCGGCGGCTGCCGGGAAGTTTAGCGGGCGTCGGGTGGTTATCGGCGCGGTTAACGCGCAACAGGCCGACCTGCGCGAGTCCTACGTGGGCGGCGTGCGCGGCGAGTCGCTTTCGGTCAGCGGCAAAACGGCCATGATGGTCGCCAATACCATCAATGCGCCCGAAGCAAAGGCCGCCATCGTTGCGGGCGCGCAAATCAACGCCGAAACCATTCGCGCCGGGCTGTTGGTTGGCCGAAACGTCAACGGCACTGTCCACACCCTGGTCGATGCGCGCGCCGCGCTCGCGGCCGGCGCGTTGGGCGGGTTGATTGCCGGCCTGGTGATGCTGGCCGGGAAATTGCTGTTTGGACGCAAGAAATAGTCAATATGCGCGGCAATTCGGCCGCCATAATATTCTAAAAGGGCGAAGGTAATCCTGTGTACTGCAAGGGACAGGGTGAGAGGCGCCCGAGGAGAAAAGCAAGATGGAAAAAGTAGTTTTGAAAGCCACGAAGCGCGCCGTCACTGGCAAGCAGGTGCAGCAACTCCGCCGCCAGGGGCTCTTGCCCGGCGTGGTGTATGGGTACAAGATGGAGCCGACCCCAATTTCGCTGGAGGCGCATAACGCGGGATTGGTGCTGCCCAAGCTGACCTCGTCGAGCATCGTTACCATCGAGTTGGAAGGCAAGCAGATTGCGGCCCTGGTGCGCGAAAAGCAGAAGAACTTCATCAAGAATTTCTTCACGCATGTCGATTTCCAGGCTGTGTCGTTGACTGATACCATCCGCACCTACGTCAGTCTGCATTTCCACGGTACGGCCCCGGCGATTAAGGAATTCCAGGCTGCCATCGTGACCAATATGACCGAAATCGAAGTGGAAGCCCTGCCGAATGACCTGCCGGAGCGTCTCGAGGTCGATTTGAGCAAACTGGCAGCCCTGGGCGACGCGATTCATGTCAAAGACCTGCCCATCCCGGCTCGCGTCGATGTGTTGACTGACGGCGATGAAGTCGTTGTGGTGGCAACCGCAACCCGCGAAGAAGTGGAAGCAGCCGAAGTGGTCGAAGGCATCGAGCCCGAGCTGAGCGTGGAACGCGGCAAGAAAGAAGAAGTGTAGTTCTGCAATATCTCTTAATAAAACTGGCAGGTAGAACCTGCCAGTTTTTTGTTAGCAATCGATGGGTTTCAATCATTGTCTAACCGTTCGCGGCGGTATAATTGGCGCGATGACCCCCGATTTGCCTGAACAATCCTACCAAGTCAAAAAACGCAATTTCCGTAACGTGCAAATCGATGCAATTGGCGTGGCGCTCTCGACCGCCGCCGCGCCATTCCTGCCGGTTTTCCTGACCCGCATGGGCGCAAGCAACCTGCAAGTCGGCTTGCTGACCGCCATGCCGGGCGTGACGGGATTGGTGCTGGCGCTCATCATCGGGCGGTTCTTGCAGACGCGCCGCAGCATCGTTCCCTGGTTCAGCGGCTCGCGCCTGCTGGTGCTTTCGAGTTATGCCCTGACCGGCCTGGCTTCGATGGTGATGCCGAAAGAATTCCTGGTGGATTCTGTGCTTGGGATATGGGCGCTGGCCACCATCCCGCAGACCTCGCTGGCGGTGTGCTTCAGCGTGGTGATGAACGCCGTCGCCGGGCCGGAGGGCCGCTACGCTTTGCTCAGCCGCCGCTGGACGATTTTCGGCCTGACGAATACCCTTGTGACCTTTTTCGCCACCCAGATGCTCGACCGGGTGGCCTTCCCGCTCAACTACCAGATTTTGTTCATCACGCTCTCGCTGGGCGGCCTTATCAGTTATTATTTCTCCAGCCGCATCACTCTGCCCGACCAGGCCCCGCCGCCGCTTGCGGAGACGAAATCCCTGGCTGAAACCCTCCGAAACTATCTCAGCCTGCTGCGCGCCAACCCGGCTTTCGTTTCTTTTGTCTCGAAGCGGTTTGTCTACCTTTCCGCAATCGCCCTGGGCGCGCCGATTTTCCCGTTGTTTTTTGTGCGCCAGGTTGGCGCGACCGATGCCCAAATCGGCGCAATCAACATGGCGATGAGCGCGGTGATGATGGTGGGTTACTCGTTTTGGACCTGGATTTCGCGCAAGCGCGGCGGGCGCTTTGTGCTGCTGGCGACGACCTTCGGGCTGATGCTGTATCCGTTGGCATCCACATTGACCCCGCAAGTCGGGTGGATTATTCTCTATGCCGGGACGGCGGGCTTCTTCCAGGCGGGTATCGACCTGGTTTTTTTCGACGAATTGATGAAAACCGTCCCGCCCGAATACAGCGCGACGTTCGTTTCGCTCGCCCAGAGTTTACAATATCTCTCGGCGGTGCTGGCCCCGCTGGCCGGCACCTGGCTGGCCGACCACCTCGGGCTGGGAGCCGCGCTGCTGGTCAGCGCGGGACTGCGGCTGTTGGGTTTCCTGCTCTTCCTGCGCCCCGACCGGAGGGCGGCCTTTTGAAATTGGCGCAAACCGTTTTTATGGTTGTCTGACTACCTTCCAAAACTTACAACCGCTTTGCATAAGGTTGAAAAAATAGTACGATATTGTACAATTACGCTTGTAACAATAAATAGCAAACTTGGTGAAAATCAAGGACGCAAAGTCATGGGTCTAAAGCAGAAAGTTGCTAAGATTGCCAGACTGCTGAAGTTACAGGGGGAGTAAGATTATTCCTCTGACCGCCATAATTTTATGGTGACCGATGCGGGTTTGGCCAATAAACCAAATCCGTTTTTTTATTCTCAA
>DAOUAZ010000235.1:0-9409 GCA_034432975.1 Anaerolineales bacterium
GGTTATATGCCCGCAATCACGGCGGCACGGGACCAGAAGAAAAAGGCAAAGAACAGGGCGAAGACCAGGATAAAAGCGAGGGTTGAAAGTGTTGAACGCCAGTTTACGTTTTTCTTTGCGGATGAAAGGCCGCGAAGCATACTGGGAATGAGAATGGAAAGGATTAATAACAATCCGATGGCGATGCCCTGCACCTGCCCCTGGATATTGAGCAGCCCCATGCCAAAACGCATCAGCCCAATCAGGAGCAAAGAAAGCACCGCGCCGGGCATCGAGCCTTTTCCACCGTTAATGTTCACGCCGCCCAGTACCGCGGCGGTGATGACCGCCAGTTCAAGCCCGGTGCCGTTATCGGGGCGGGTGCTTCCAAAACGCGCCGCGAGCATCAGCCCAGCCAGTGAAGCCATAAAACCCGACAGGGTGAATAAAATAAATTTGATTTTTGCAACTGGGACACCTGAATAGCTGGCGGCGTTTTCATTGTTGCCAATCGAATACAGATAGCGTCCAAAGATGGTGCGATGTAAAACAAGCCCAAAGATAATTGCCAAAAAGACGAACAAGGCAACCGAGAAAGGGATCAGGGTATCGAACACTTTGCCCTGTCCGAAATAGGTAAATGCTTCGGGGTATCCGCGTGCGGCCTGGTCACCCAGGAAGCCATAAGCCAGGCCGCGATAGAAGGCGTATGTTCCCAAGGTCACCACCAGCGCGGGAAGTTTGATTTTTGCAACCAGGTATCCATTCAACATACCGCCCAGCGTGCCGAGCAAGAGCGCTGCCCCGGCTGCGGCCCAGATGTTGACGCCCATATTGTGCAGCAAGCCCATGAAAGAAGCGCTCATGCCCATATTGGAGGCCACGGAAAGGTCAATATTGCCGGTGATGATGATGAAGACCATCGGTAACATCATCAAGCCGATTTCCATGAAATCTGATGATGTGCGCGAAAGATTATGGGCATCCAAGAAATAGGGCGTCAGGCGCATATTGATGAACACAACGGCGATAATTAGCCCGACCAGCATCCATTCCCAATGCTGGAACCGGGACAAGAAAGAACGACGTGGCGCATTGGCGTTAATAAGTTTCGATTCGGTGACGGGATGAGCGCTCATTTGTTCGTCCTCTCCACGCGATTGAGAATCCATTTGTCAGAAATAACAGCAACCAAAATCAACAAACCCTGGGCTGCCAATTGCCAGAATGGTGATATGCGAATCAAAGTCAATGAGTTTTGGATGATGCCCAGCAGCAATGCGCCAAGCAAGACCCCCGGCACAGTCCCTACCCCGCCGCTGATGCTGACCCCGCCCACTACAGACGCGGCAACGGTTTGAAGCTCGAAGCCTGCGGCCGTATTGGTCTGTGCTGATTCAAAGCGTGAGGCCCACAGCACAGCCGCCAGACCGGAAAGCAGCCCGCTCAACACATACACCATGAATATGACCCGTTGTTTGCTGATTCCGGCGAATTGAGCCGCTTCAGGGTTGGTGCCGACAGCGTAAATATCCCGCCCGGCGCGGGTGTGATTCAAAAAATAATAGACAGCCACCGCAACCAACAGGGCGATGATGACAATATTCGGTAGTCCCAGCGCTGTCCCTTTGGACAGCATTTTGAAATTCCCTGGAAGTTCAAAGGAGTTAATCCACGTCCCCTGGCTATAGAAAAAGACCAGGCCGCGATAAATGCTTAATGTGCCCAAGGTAGCAATAATAGGAGGTACATTCCCACGCGAAATAATCAAACCATTGAAAGTCCCCAAAACTGATCCCAGGGCCATGCCAAGTAACACCGAAAAAATCACCGGCGCATCCGGGTTCTCTTTGACAAAAAAGGCCACCATCATCGCCACCAGACCAATCATGGAGCTAACCGAGAGGTCTATGCCATGCGTGATGATGACCATGGTCTGCGCCAATGCCACAATGGTCAAAATGGAAATGTTCAGCAGGATATTGTTGATGTTGTCCAGGGTCAGGAAGGATGGAGCGCGCAAAGTAACCAACAGGACGAGCAGCAGGATGAAAATACTAATGCCAGCCTCACGAAAACGGATGAGAGTCCACAACAGGCCCGGGCGGGTGGAGGTTTGATTTTGCATGTTATTGTCGGCTCCCTGAAGTCATTGCCTGGGTCGCGGCAGAGATAATTTTTTCCTGGGTAGCTTCGGCGCGCGTCAGGTGCCCGGTGAGATGGCCTTCGCGCATGATGATGATGCGATCGCTCATCCCCAGCACTTCGGGCAGTTCTGAAGAAATCATCAAGATAGCCATTCCCTCTGCGGCGAGTTTGCTCATCAAAGCATGAACCGCAGCCTTTGTCCCCACATCAATTCCACGCGTCGGCTCGTCCAAAATCAGGATGCGCGGCCTGGCCGCCAGCCATTTAGCCAGCACAATCTTTTGTTGGTTGCCGCCTGAAAGTTCACGCGCCATCTGCCAGATATTGTTTGCGCGGACTTCCATTTGCAGCGCCGCATCGTGGCTTGCTTTTTGCTCCAATTGATCCCGCAGCCAGCCTCTCAGCGTATATTTGGATAATGTGGGCAGGCTGATATTGGAAGTGATATTCATGGCAGGAATCAGCCCGTGCAACTGGCGATCCTCGGGAACATAAGCCAGCCCCAACTTGATTGCCTGCTGCGGCGAAGTGATGGAAACCTCTTGCCCATCCACCTGAATCTTGCCCGAGGTGGCCGGTTCCACGCCGAAAATGGCTCTCGCCACGTTGGTGCGACCCGCCCCCACCAGGCCAGCCATGCCCAGGATTTCACCCCTTCGCAATTTAAAACTGATATCGTTGAACACGCCCTCGCGGGTTAGATGCTCCACGCTCAAAATCACATCCCCGGCCTCTACTTCCTGCTTTGGAAACAGGTTTGTAATCGTGCGTCCAACCATCAGGCGGATTAATTCGTCACGGGTGACATCCTTCATCGCGCAGGTATCAATGTACGAGCCATCGCGCAGAACCGTCACACGGTCGGCCAGTTCAAAAAGCTCCTCCAGCCGGTGCGAGATGAAAATTATCGCCGTGCCGTCATCCCGTAAGCGACGAACAAGGCGGAACAAATCAGCCACTTCATTCAACGTCAGGGAAGATGTCGGCTCATCCATAATCAAAATGCGGGCATTGATTGAAAAAGCCCGCGCAATCTCAACCATTTGTTGCTGCGCAATGCTCAAATTCCGCGCTTTATGCTTCAGGTCGAGGTGGACCCCCAATGATTCAAGCAGGCTGCCTGCATCGGTATATAGTTTGCGCCAATCAATCCGTCCGCCAACTGTAACTGGCTGCCTGCCGACAAAAATATTTTCCGCCACATCCAGGTCGGGAAATAGACTTAATTCCTGGTAGATGGCCGCAATTCCCGCCTGGCGCGATTCGCGCGTGTCTTCAAAGCGCACCCGCCTGCCGTCCAGGAATATCTCGCCGTTGTCGGGTTGGTGGACGCCGGTCATTACTTTTACGAGTGTCGATTTCCCCGCGCCGTTTTCCCCGAGCAGGGCATGAACTTCACCCGGCCGCAATTCCAGGGAAACTTCATGTAAGACCTCAACACCGGAAAAACGCTTCGTGATTTTTTTTAGTTCGAGTATGTTTTCACTCATTTGGTGAAAGCCGCCTGTTCTTCGCAAACCGTAAACGGAATATTTGCCCACTGCAACCGGAGTTTCCATTCTTCGGTAATCCCGGCATCGGTAAGCAAGTGAGTAATTTGCATTGGACGGGCAAAGGGGGTCAGGTCTTCGTGGCCGAGTTTGCTCGAATCGACCAGGGCAAAGACTTGCCTGGCCGATTCGATGGCCTTGCGCTTGAGTTGGGCTTCTTCCAGGTGGACTTCAGTTAACCCGCGCTCGACGCTAAACCCGCTGGCCGAGACAAAGGCCTTCTGGATATGCAAATCCTGGATGACCTGTTCGCTCAACAGTCCTGTCACCGACGAGCCGTCCGGGCTGAGAATACCGCCAATCAGGATAACCGTATTCGTTGTGTTTTTCGCCAGCAGGCGGGCTACATCCAGCCCGTTGGTCACCACGCGCAAGCGTTGTTTGTTTGCCAATGCCAGCGCAAAGCAATAAACCGTGCTGCTGGCATCCAGCAGGATGGAATCACCATCCTGTACCAGGCTGGCGGCGGCCTGGGCAATGACTTCTTTTTGTAAGGCATGTTCGTGGTGCCGATCTGAGAAGGATGTATTTCGGATCCCCCTTGGTTCCAGGAGCACCGCGCCGCCGTGGACTCGTTCCAGGCGGCCATCGGCTTCGAGAGCGTTCAGGTCATTGCGGACGGTTCCCTCGGAAACATCCAGGGCCGTGGCGATTTCGGGCACGCGCAGGCCGGGCTGGGCGCGCAGCATGTCAAGCAAGGATTGGCGGCGTTCGTAGGTGGTCATGGCAGGAATTTCTATTGTTCGAGAAGATATCTTTGTGAATATTATAGCAATTTGTTGAAATTTGTCAATTATTGATGAAATTAATGTATTTTCTTGAATTTTTTATAGATTTACCATTGACTTTTGTTGGATTTTTTGTATAATACAAAAAACGAAATTTACACGTGTAAAGTATCGCGTGTAAGGCATGAGCCAATTTCGCGCAGCCTTGGAGCAGGATATGAACCGTCCCACGCAAGTTGATGTTGCCCGGCGAGCAGGCGTCTCACGCGCCACCGTCTCGTACGTTTTTAATGGACTGGCCGATGATGGCCGCGTGCAGATTTCAGAAGAAACCCGCGAGCGGGTTTTGAGCGCAATTGCAGAGTTGGGTTACGAGCCAGACGCCCAGGCACAGGCTTTGCGTTCTGGCAGTACACGGACAATTGCCCTCCTTATCCCCGACCTTCGAAATCCCCATTTTTGCGAATATGCTTCTGGTGTTGAGGATGCGGCCCGCGCCGCTGGATATCACATCCTTCTCTCCAGCACCACGCTTAACGATGACTACGCAGTGGAAATTTTTAGGGATTTATCGCGGCGCCGGTTTGACGGGCTGATTATCACCGGGTCATTTATCCTGGAATCTGCGGAAGCACTGGCAATTCTGGCTCGCATTCGTCAACGCGGTCTCCCCGTTGTGGAAATGAGCGAACTGTACGGCGTGGACTCAGTTTCTGCAGACTACCGCACAGCAACAAGAGAAGTGGTTTCTTATTTGTCGTCCTTGGGACATCGCCGTATAGGGTTTATTTATGGGGTGGGGACGCATGAACTCGGCCTCGATCGTTTGGAGCCGTATCAGGAGAGTCTCACTGCTGCCGGTATTCCGATTGAGCCAGGATTGGTAATCGAATGTGGGCCAACGATTGAAGATGGTTACCAGTCGGCGTTACAACTGCTTAATCTCGCCCCTCGGCCAACAGCCATAATTGTCATCAACGATTTACTTGCGACCAGCACGCTACGCGCCGCCGCAGACCTGGGTTTACGTGTGCCAGGTGACGTCTCCGTTGTTGGTTTCGATGATATCTCGATGGCCAATTATCTTGTGCCGCGCCTGACAACTGTAACAAAAAACGCCTATACCGCAGGGCAAAAGGCTTTTGAAATGGTTCTGGCGCGTATGCAAACCCCTGACATCCCTCGTCAATCTGTTCATATCCCAACAAAACTCATCATTCGTGAGTCAACCGGTCCTGCTTCGTGCTGATGGTGTCGAGAAGCTTTGCTTCAAATCTCGAAAAATTTCCAGAAAGATTTGTTTGCCAATGAACCCAATCGAAGTTGAAATCTCACACGGAAAGATAAGAGGCATCAGGGTAAAAGGCGTCAATATATTCAAAGGGGTTCCTTATGCAGGAAGGGTTTCTGGCGATAGAAGGTTTCGGCGCCCAGCCGAACTGGAGCCGTGGACTGGAACGCGCGAGGCTCTGCAACTGGGCGCGCCTGCCATTCAGCCGCCGCGCCAGGGAGAACCCGAACCTGCCGAAGATTGCCTGTTCCTGAACATCTGGACTCCTGCGAATGACAATCAGAAGCGCCCGGTGATGTTCTACAGTCATGGTGGCGGCTTTGTATTTGGATCGGGAGGCACTGCCAGTCAGGATGGGGCCAACCTGGCGCGCAACTTCGAGGTCGTCGTTGTAGAAACCAATCACCGCCTGGGACTGCTCGGTTTTCTTTTTCTGGATGAACTGGCTGGAGAGGATTATGCCGGTTCGGGGAATCAGGGCCTTTTGGATATCGTCGCCGCGCTGAGATGGGTCAATCAGAATATCAGCGTTTTTGGCGGCGACCCGGACAATGTGATGATTTTTGGCGAATCGGGCGGCGGCGCAAAAACCTCTTGCTTATATGCCATGCCCGAAGCTGCGCCCTATTTCAACAAAGCCTCGATTGAAAGCGGCCCCGGCGTGCGCATGTATCCACGCGAAATGGCCGCCCAGTCCACTGACCGGGTGTTGAAAGAGTTCAATCTTGCGCCCAAAGATTGGCGCAGGTTGTTGGATGTTCCAGCCGTCGACTTGCTGCGGGTGCAGGCAAAATTCCCGTTCACGCCACCCTATCAGGAAAAGAAAAGGCCCGGGGGTATCACCGAGCCAGTTCCGGGTGGATTTGGGCCGGTTGTCGATGGAATGAGCCTCCCCTCGCACCCGTTCGACCCCTCCGCCCCGAAAATTTCCATCCACAAACCGCTGTTGGTGGGCTGGAACGAGGATGAATACACCTTCTTTGCCTGGGAAAGCGGCGATACCAGCGCCTTCAGTCTGGATTTTGCCGGGTTGGAGTCAAAACTGGCGGCCCAGTTTGGCGCGGATACGCCCAGGATGGTCGAAACCTACCGGGCTGCCATGCCGCAGGCCTCCGCCACCGAGATTTTTGTTGCCATTGCCTCCATCACCCTGATGGGGTTGGGTTCGGTGGAGATTGCCGAGCGAAAGGCTGCCCAACAGGGGGCGCCAGTCTACCTGTATCACTTTGGTTATAAATCAGAGTTAAAAGTCCCCGGCACCGATTACCCGATGGGCACGCCTCACGCGATGGACATCACTTTCAAATTCAACAATGAGACGCCCGAAAATGAACCGGGCTTCCTCTCTGGCAATCGTCCTGAACGTTTTGTGGCCTCGCGCCAAATGGCCGAACTGTGGACGAATTTTGCCCGCACGGGCTGCCCCTCTGCCACTGGTGTGCCTGCCTGGCCCGCCTTTAACCTTGAAACCCGTGCCTCCATGCGAATCGATGTGCAGTGCGAATTAATGCACAACCGTTTTGCTGGAGAGTTGGAAATGTGGCGCGAGATTGGGCATCTTTCGCCTGTAAAAAGTGAAATCTCGTAGGTAAGGGCGACCCGCCAGGATATAACGAGAAGTATTTTGCAGGCAAACCTGGCATAAAATAACGATTTTTCGTGCAGGGCGGGTCGCCCCTCTCCTGCCAACCCGTCAAGATGGGAAGTCAATCACAAAATAATCCGCTGTGGTATCAAAAAGCGGTCTGCACTGCCCAAAGAGATACCACCTTCGTTTTCAATCTGACCCGCCTGGTCCGCAGAGTTCAGATATTACCCGAAAGGATACCTGCCTATAAGTCAATGCCTACCGCTTCCTCCAATTGTAAATCAGTTCCCATAAAACATTCGAAACTTCTTAATCTCGGAGGAGATCATGAAAAAACAAATGCTGTTCAAGGCATTCGCTATTCTGTGCCTGGTAAGTTTGTTGGCGGCTTGCGCGCCGGTTGCCACCCAGGCTCCCGCGGCGACTGAAGCCCCTGCTTCGGGTCAGTCCCCTGCGGCAACGCAAGCCCCTGTGGCGGAACCGGTCAAAATTAGTCTGCTTGGTTCACCCAATCAGAACGATGCGGTGATGATCCAGGCGCTGACCGACGCCTATACGGCGCTGCACCCCAATGTGACTTTCGATATCGAGGTGGCTGCTGGCGGCGGCGCTGAGGCTGACAACCTGGTCAAGACGCGCCTGGCGACCGGCGAAATGAACGATATCTTCTACTACAACTCGGGCGCATTGCTCCAGGCCTTGCACCCGTCCGATACACTGGTCGATATCTCGAAAGAGCCTTTTATCACCAATATCGCAGAGTCCTTTGTTTCGGCCGTTTCCCAGAATGATGGCGTTTTTGGCGTGCCGGTTGGGTTTGCTGGCGGCGGCGGTATTTTGTACAACAAGAAAGTCTATGAGCAACTCGGGTTGAGCGTTCCAAAAACCTGGGCCGAATTCGAGGCAAACAATGAAAAAATTAAGGCCGCTGGAATTCCGCCGGTACTCCAAACCTTCGGTGATTCATGGACTGCTCAGCTATTCGTGCTCGGCGACATGTACAACGTTGCCCAGGCTGTCCCAACCTTTGCCGACGATTACACCAACAACAAGGCCAAGTACGCCACAACACCCGCAGCTTTGGCCGGTTTCCAGTATCTCCAGGAAGGTTTTGAAAAGGGTTGGTATCAGCAGGATTTCGCCACCACCAAATTCGACCAAGGCCTGGAGCAGCTCGCCAATGGCAAGGTTGCGCATTACGCAATGGGAACCTTTGCAATGCCGGCTATCGCAGCCAATTACCCTGACAAGGTGAATGACATTGGCTACTTTGGTCTGCCTGGCACGGATGCAGCCAAAAGCGGCTCGACCATCTGGATGCCTCTCGCCTTCTATGCCCCGAAAACTGCGAAAAACATCGATGTGGTGATGGATTTCTTTGCTTTTGTGGCTTCGACGGCCGGCGCCGATGCAATTACTGCAAAAGTTTTGCCGAGCGGCCCATACCTGATTAAGGGCGCCAAGCTGCCCGATACCGTTCCCGGTTTTGTCAAAGACCTGAGCGGCTACATCGAATCAGGAAATGGTTATCCTGCGCTTGAGTTCCTGTCACCAATCAAAGGCCCCAATCTTGAACAAATTTGCGTGGCCGTTGGCTCTGGTCAAATGACCGCAGAGGAAGGCGCCAAGGCTTATGACGAAGATGTAAAGAAACAGGCACAGCAACTTGGCCTGCCCGGTTGGGATAAGTAACATAACTTAATAAACGGGCTGGGGGTTGAAAACCTCCAGCCCGCGCATTATGAACAACGACCCGTTGATTGCGAGGGTTTATGCAAACTCAGTCTCAAGCCAAAAGCCTGTTACGCTCTTACCCATACTGGTTTTACCTGCCAGCCGGGCTTCTATTCATCGTTTTCTTTTTCATACCAACCATAATGTCTTTTTATTACAGCCTGACGCGTTGGACATTGTTTGATGCCACATTTATCGGGTTGGATAACTACAAAACTTTCCTGACAGACCCTCAACTCAAACTGGCCTTTCGCAACACCATCATCTATGCCATTCTTACCAGCGGATTGAAAGTAGTTATCGGGTTGCCGCTAGCCATGTTGCTCACATCCAAAATCAAACTCCAGGGCTTCTTTCGCAGTGTCATTTACTTTCCTGTTCTCATCAGCAC
>DAOUAZ010000236.1:0-13142 GCA_034432975.1 Anaerolineales bacterium
AAGCCAGCGCCCGAGCCGATGCTATCGACGGTGATGTTGTCGTTGTAGCCTTCCTGCTGGAAGAGCTCGGCCATGCGCTCGGAGAGCGGGAAGACGGTCGAGGAACCCGCCGTGATGATGTCGCCTGAGACTTCATCGGGGGCGGGAATCAACGGCAGGACGATAGGCAGGATTTCTTCCGTGGCGGTTGGCTCGGGAGCCTGGGTGGCTTCAGGAGCTTTGGTCGCTTCGGGGGCCTTGGTGGCCGCAGGCGCGGCGGTTTCTGCCGCCGGGGCGCCGCAAGCGGCCAGCAACATGCTGGCAATCATCAGTGCGGCAAAAAGGGTAAATAATTTGTTGCGCATTATGTGTTTTCTCCTCAGTAATTGTTGAAAAAAGATTTACTTACGGATGAGATTCTCTCATCCGGCTGTTAAGGCCAGGGGAAAGTTTGTTTAACGTCCGGTTAACAATGGAATATTTGATGGATTGAACATCCCAAAGGTTCCAGGGGAGTGATTTTTATAATTTTCGACAACCTTCGGGACGGTTTTTGCAGGCTATTTGTGGCTGCGCAAGCGGCGATGCTGGATGGCATCGATGGCGACGACCGCTACAAAGAAGATGCTGGAGATAACGAGCGTGAATTGCATATTCCCTCCGTTACACATGCGCAACAGGAACCAGCCGCGCAGGAACGCTCAAAAGGTAATTCCAAGCCCAACTGCTCATAATCCGCAGAAAACTCCAGGATGGTTTATGGCGCGGGATCGTTGTTCCCTCCTGCAAGGCGCGCAGGAATTCGGCGGCCGTGCTGCCTGGGAATTCGGTTGCGCCCAGGCCGATGGCATCCAGCGCGTGGGCGTCGCTGCTGCCGGTGCGCGCCAGCCCGGCGCGATAAGCCAGCACCTCGGCAAACATGCGGCTTTCGCGGTCGATGGAGGTGGCGTTGTAGGTTTCGATGCCCAGCAGGATGCGTCCGGCTTCAGCGTGACGCGCGGCTTTGCGCACCGAATAGAAATTCAGGCTTTTCATGCCCATCCCGGCTGCCATCGGGTGAGGAGCGATGGCGTATCCGCCCTGTTCGCCGATGTGGAGGAGCGTCTCGATGAGCGTCAGCCCGGCGGGAACCGCCTTGTGGATGCCCAGCCCAAGCAGGTCGCCCTCGGCGGTGGTGATTTCCACGCCGGGGATGACTTCCAGCTCGAATTTGGGGGCCAACTGCTCGGCCAGCAGCGCGCCGCGGATTTCGTCGTGGTCAGTAATGGCGATTACGTCCAGCCCGGCCTGCCGGGCGCGTTTCAGAACGGCAGGGACGGTGGCCGTGCCGTCGTAACTGTAAATGGTGTGCGTATGTAAATCAGCAAGTCCCATAGTTTTCTCCATTCTTTTATCTTGGACAGGCCTGAGACCTGTCTTACACAGTCTAGTCTTAAACGTTTAACGCCCCTGCAACGGGGCGTTAACGGTGCGTAAAGATTAGGGAACGGATGGGGGGAGCGGATGGCTTCGCAGAACCGATAAACGGATAACTGGAGAACCGGATAGCTGCAAAACCGGAAAACTAAAAAATGGGGATGGTGAAGTAGAAGGTGGAGCCTTTTTCGGGTTCGCTCTCGACCCAGATTTTGCCGCCGTGCGCTTCGACAATGTGACGGGCGATGGAGAGGCCCAGCCCGGTTCCGCTGCCGCTGCGTGAGCGGGCGCGGTCGGCTTTGTAGAAGCGCTCGAAGATGCGCGGCAGGTCGTCGGGGTCGATGCCTGCGCCGGTGTCGCTCACGTCGAAGCGGATGTATTTTCCGTCCAGTTTGGCAAACAGCCGGATTTCGCCGCCCGGCGGGGTGAATTTGATGGCGTTGTGGACGAGGTTGACCAGGACCTGCTCGAGGCGGCTGGCGTCGACGGGGATGGCGGGCAGGTCGGGACAGCATTCGGCTTGCAAACCGAGCCCGGCGCGTTCGGCCTGGGCTTTCATGCGGTCGGCGGCGGACTGGAGCAGTTGCGAGGGGGAGGTGGGTTTGAGTTGGAGCGGAACCTGCCCCGATTCGATGCGCGAGAGTTCGAGCAGTTCCGTGGACATCTGGGTCAGGGCGTCTACTTCGGTCTGCATTCGGGCCAGGAAGCGGCGGGCGGCGGGCGGGTCGTCGAGCGCGCCGTCTTGCAGGGTTTCGGCCAGGGCTTTGAGCGAGGCCAGGGGGGTGCGCAGTTCGTGCGAGACATTCGAGATGAAGTCGCGCCGGACGGTTTCGAGGCGGCGCAGGCGGGTCAGGTCTTGTACCATCAGGAGCGCGCCGCCGGTGTCCTGGCCGGGGATGGCGGTGATTTGCAGGAATTTGCGGGTGGAGGGGAGTTCGACCGATTCGCTCTGGATTTCGCCGCTTTGCTGGGCCTTGCGCCAGGTTTCGACCAGATGGTGGTGGCGCAGGGCGGTGATGACGGAGCGGCCTATTAGCCCCTCGCCAAACAGTTTTCCTGCGCCGGGGTTGGCCATTTGGATGGCGCCGGTCGAATCGACAATCAGCACGCCGTCGGTCATGCGGTCGAGGATGGCGGCCAGGCGGGCGCGCTCGGCTTCGAGGGCCGCGAGCCGCTGGCCGTAGGTTTCGGCCAGGTTGTGGACGGCGTTGGAGAGTGCTTCGATGTCTTTTATATCGGTGGCAAGGCTGAGGCTGGGTTTGTCGCGCTCCCCGGCGCGGCGCAAGGCGTGGGTGTAGGAATCAATCCTGCGGCGGAGCGAGACGTATCGCCAGGACATCCATAAAAGCAAGATGATAAGAATAAAGACAATCAGGTAGGGGGTCATGGGAAAAGATGAAAGATGAGAGATGAAAACCGGTTTCATCTTTCATCTTTCATAATTCATCCTTCGAAGCGGTAGCCTCCGCCGCGCACGGTGACAATGCGGGCGGGGTTGGCCGGGTCGGCTTCGATTTTCTGGCGCAGCCAGCGGACGTGGACATCGACGGTGCGGCTGTCGCCGATGTAGTCCCAGCCCCAGACGCGCTCGAGGATGAATTCGCGTGAGAGCATCTGGCCTTTGTGTTCGGCGAAGAATAAGAGCAGGTCGTATTCTTGCGGTTTGAGGGCGATGACGGCGTTTTCGAGCAGGACTTCGCGCCGCATCTGGTTGATTGCGAGGTTGCCGTAAGTGAGGGTATCTTGGGCGGGGGCGCTGGTTTTGAGTTTGTCGAGTTCTTCGCGCACGACCTGGGTGCGGCGCAGTTGGGCTTTGACGCGCGCCAGCAGTTCGCGCATGGAGAAGGGCTTGGTCAGGTAGTCATCCGCGCCGATTTCGAGGCCGACGACGCGGTCGATTTCGTCGTCGCGGGCGGTGAGCATGAGGATGGGGCTGGAGAAGGATTCACGCCGCAGGGTTTTGCAGACTTCGATGCCGTCCATGGCAGGCAGCATGATGTCGAGGACGATGAGGTCGGGTTTGAGCCGCCGGGCGGTTTCGAGGGCCAGGCGGCCATCGCCGGCGGTTTCGACGCGGTAGCCTTGTTTTTCGAGGTTGTAGGCCAGGGTTTCTTGCAGGGACGGTTCGTCTTCGACGACGAGGATGAGTTCGGGCATATCGTTTTCCGTTTCTGTGCCTGCAATATACCACAAGAAATTTTTTGACAGTTAATGGTTTGTTAAATCTTGACGGATGACGTTTTGGAACCGTCCATCAGCCTCCACCTGTGTTTTTGTAAAGCGCAGGAAGGCGAGGGCTGCCTCCAGGAAAGCGGGAGGCTCGCCGTGCTGGGAACGGAGCGCCTGCGCGATTAAGTCCTTCCAGGCTGGATAGTTCTCCTGCGCCCACTGCGCCGCGACCGGTTTCGAGACAATCGTCCCGTGCTGGAGGGCGTGCAGGGCCCGGCACAGGCTGACTACCGCGTAGGCATGGTACACGCTGCCGCGCTCCGCCAGCCATTCCGGGTTTTCGAGCATCGGGAACCACCACTCGCGCAAGATTCCCAAAACCGACTGGCGGATGTCTGCGGGCGAAACCGGGTCAATCAGCGTTTGGGGGTCGGGGCCGGCCAGAACCACGCCGTACTCGCGGATGACGTGGCGCTGGATAATCCAATCGCTGCCCAGTTCGGCAACGTAAAACGCGCCCTCGTTCACCGTTGGGATGGCTGGCCCACGCGGGCCGTGGCGGCGAATCAGGTTTTTGGGGACGTAAGCGCCTTCCAGCTTGGCGGCCCACTTCAGACCGCTCGCCCGGAGTTCGCCGTGCATGGCTTCCAGCGCGGCGGCGGTTTCGGGCGGCAAAACCGACTCGGTCACGAAAGCGAAATCGATGTCGCTGCTGTGGGGGTCGAAATCGCCGCTGGAGAGCGAGCCGTACAGATACAGGCCGGTCATTTGCCCGCCCAGGATGGCTTTGGCTTTGACGAGTAACAGATTCAATACTTTGTTGACATCAGGATAGGGCGTTACCATTTGCGAATGCCTCCATTCTCCACCGACCAGATTTCCTCGGCGAAGTTGTTGATAAAGTAACGGTCATGGACGACGGCCAGCACCGCGCCCTTGAACCCGGCCAGCGCCTGCTCGAAGCGCGTCCGCGAGGGGATGTCGAGGTGGTTGATGGGTTCGTCCAGCACCAGGAAGGCGCAGCCCTGCGCCACCAGCAGGGCCAGCATCAGCCGGGCGCGCTCGCCATACGAGTAACTGCCGCTGGGCCGCAGCGGGTCATCGCCGCTGAACAGGAAGTAGTGCAGGAAATGGCGGGCCTCGGTTTCGTTGAACGGCGCGACTTTCTGAATTGTTTCCAGGCCACTCAGGGATGGATCGAGCAGTTCCTGTTCCTGGGCCATGTAGCCCAGTTTGACCTTTTCGCCTACCTTGAGCGTTCCTGCCAGCGGCTGCAACTGGCCGGTGATGGCGCGAATGAGGGTGGTCTTGCCCGAACCGTTCTCTCCAATCAGCGCGATGCGCTGCCCGGCGCGGATGCGCAGGTCGAGGCCGGTCAAAATCGGCTTATCGGGCGTGTAGCCAATAGATACATTGTCGGCAATCAGCACATTTTTGCTCTGGTGGGCGGGCGCGCCGAAGTCGAGTTTCATCTGCCAGCTGGCGCGCGGACGTTCGATTTTGTCCTCGTTGAGCAGTTTTTCGATGCGCGCTTCGATGTGTTTGGCGCGCCCGGCCACGTTTTTGGTGGCGCGGTTGCCGAAAAAGCCCGCCGCGAATTTGTCGCCGCTGTCGGCTTTGCCGCCTTTTTTCATTTTGGTCAGCCCGCGAATGTGGGCGGCGGCGGCTTTGAGTTGGGCGATTTCGTCCTGCTGGTCTTGCCAGGCCTGGACCTGGTGCTCGCGCTCGGTCAGTTTTTGCTCGACGTAGTCGGTGTAGTTGCCGGGGTAGGCTTTCAGGCCGCGCGTGGCCGGGTCGAGTTCGAGGATGGAATGGACGGTGTTATCGAGGAAAGCCCGGTCATGCGAGACGATTAACACTGCGCCGTGAAAGTTGCCCAGCCAGGTTTCGAGCCATTCGAGCATGGCAATGTCGAGGTGGTTGGTGGGTTCGTCGAGCAATAACAAATGCGGGTCATCGAGCAGAATTTTGGCGAGGGCCAGGCGCGTTTTTTGTCCGCCGGAGAGATGGGCAACGGGGGTGTCGAGGGGCAGGGCAGCCAGGCCGAGTGGGGAGAGGACAGATTCGGGTTGAACGTTTAATGTTGAAAGTTGGTTGAGCAGGTTATCGTAAGATTTTTGAGCGGCGGCGTTGCGCGGGTTTTGGGCGATTTCGAGGGCCAGGGATGCGATTTGGGCTGCGAGTTCCGCTTCGTTGACGGGATGCAGGCTGAGTGTGTCGGCAATCGTCTGCCCGGGAGCGGGTTCGAAGCCCTGGGACAGGTATCCGACCCTGAGTCCGGGCCGTGTCTGGAGGATGGTCCCCGAATCAGGCGTTTCGAGGCCGGCGAGCAGGCGCATGAGCGTCGATTTGCCGCAGCCGTTGGGGCCAATCAGCCCAATGCGTTCCCCGGCGCTGACGCTGAAGGAGATGTCTTGTAAGATGGGTTGGATACCGTAGGATTTGTGGAGGTGGTGTGCAGTAAGCATAGGCGATGTCCTGTAGAAAATAAAAACCGGGGGCCAACGCCCCCGGCTCGTGTACAAACAAGCGGGTCGTACCCCAAAAAAGCGGTGGATGTCTACAGGTTATCCGTCATTCCAATGCTCCTGAATTGTTACGTAGGGAGATTATACCATTGGGGAATCATTTGTCCCTGGCCGGTTGGCTGGTTTTTGCCGTCCTGAAAGCCGCTTGACAAAGCTATTCTGAATCCGCATAATAGGAAACGTCCGGATTCTCTAACCAACGTTCGATACCCCACAACTTGCGCTATGACCGTGACCCTGAATGACATCCTCCAGGCGGCGGAGCGGATACAGCCGTATGCCCACCGCACACCCGTCCTGACCTGCGACAGTTTGAACCGGCGCGTCGGCGCGCAGGTTTTCTTGAAGTGCGAGAACCTGCAAAAGGTGGGCGCATTCAAGTTTCGCGGCGCGACCAACGCAGTCTTTTCGCTGCCCGAAGCGCAGGCGGCGCGCGGGGTGGTGGCGCATTCCTCCGGCAACCATGCCCAGGCGCTTGCGCTGGCGGCGCGGCTGCGGGGTATCCCGGCCTATATCGTCATGCCGGACAACGCTCCGCAGGTCAAGAAGGATGCCGTGCGCGGCTACGGCGGTCAGATTACGTTCTGTGAACCGACCCTGGAAGCGCGCGAAAGCACGCAGGCCGAGGTGATTGCCCGCACCGGCGCGGCTGAAATCCATCCGTATAACAATGAGAAAGTGATTGCCGGGCAGGGCACGGCGGTACTGGAATTGTTGCAGGAGTTTCCCGACCTGGACGTCATTCTGGCCCCGGTTGGCGGCGGCGGATTGTTGAGCGGCACGGCAATTGCCGCGACCGAAACGCGCCCCGGTATCCGCGTTATCGCCGCCGAGCCGGAACTGGCTGATGATGCTTTCCGCTCGATGCAGGCTGGAACAATCATTCCATCCCGCAGCCCCAAAACGATTGCCGATGGGCTGCTGACTTCGCTCGGCGCGCTGACCTTCCCCATCCTCCGCGCGCGCGTGGAGCAGATTGTCACCGTCAGCGAGGCGGCCATCATCGAGGCCATGCGCTTTACCTGGGAGCGGGCCAAAATTGTCATCGAGCCATCCGCCGCCGTGCCGCTTGCGCTCCTGTTCGAGCGCAAAATCGACCTGACCGGCCGGCGGGTGGGGGTCATCCTTTCCGGCGGGAATGTGGACCTGGCGAAATTGCCCTGGCAGGCCTGAATTTTACAGCACGGGGCTCGAGAAGCACCGTCCCGAAGGCTTCGTTGCGAGCGCTCAGCCGAGCGGCTTGAATGGCTCCCCCCGCTTTTCGAGCAACCTCACCTGCACTTGTCGCGCAGGCGCAAGTGTCGGGACGGTGCTTTTTTGCGCTCAATCGAGGGGGAGCATCACTCGATTTTAAGGATTTTGAGTTTGAGCGCGCCGCCGGGCGTTTGGGCTTCGACCACGTCACCAACCTTGTGGTCCATCAGCGCGCGGCCAATCGGCGATTCGTTGGAGATTTTCCCGGCGCGCGGGTCGGCCTCCTTGGCCCCGACGATGTAATATTGCTCCGGCTCGAAGTCGTCCTCCTGCACCGTGACTGTCACGCCGACGCTGACCACCTCTTTCGAGACCGTCCTATCGATGATTTGCGCGGCGGATAGGGTGTACTCCAGTTCCTGGATGCGGCCTTCGAGGAAGGCCTGGTCTTCTTTGGCTTTGTGGTAGTCGGCATTTTCGGAAAGGTCGCCCATTTGGATGGCATCGCGCAGCCGCCTGGCGAGCGCTTCGCGCTGCGGGCCTTTCAGGTCGGTCAGTTCGAGTTTGAGTTTTTCCGCGCCTTCGGCGGTCAGGTAGATGGGTTCGGGCATGGCGTTCTCCTTGCAAAAAACGAGGTTGGCATATATTTGGAAGTACCGTCCCAAAGGTTCTTGTCGATGACTTTGCCGGCGTTCAGGCCGTCTTCGGAATGTTTCGCCAAAAAAGAGAAAACTCCGGGGGTGTGTGGCCTGCCACCCGGAGTTTCCCATCAGTCGGCGGGGAGAGTCAGGGTTTCAGGAAGGGGTCGAACAGGCGTTGGTGTTCTTCGATGGCAAAACGGTCGGTCATCCCGGCGATGTAATCGCAGATGGTGCGTTCCAGGCCGCGAATCGGAACCAGTTTCTGGTACTGGCCGGGCAGGATGGCGGGTTCTTCGCGGTAGGCATGGAACAGGGTGGCGATGATTTGCTCGGCTTTGACCTGCATGCGCACCACGCGGTAGTGGCGGTAGAGGTTCTGGTACAGGAAATCCTTCAATTCCCGGTTGCGGCGGCGCATGTCGTCGCTAAACCCAACCACGTTGTGGTCGAGTTTCTGTAAATCGCGGGGCGACTTCGCGCCGCTTTCCTTCAGCCGCTGGTCGGTGGCCTGTACCATGTCGGTGACGAGCAGCCCGACCAGGTGGCGAATCATGCGGTGGCGTTCGATATCATCGAGCAGGGGGCCGCGCCAGTTGAAGGTCTCTTTGAGCGTTTGCCACAGGGCGATTCCTTCGAGCATGTGCGGGGTAATCATGCCAGAGCGCAGGCCGTCATCCAGGTCGTGGGTGGTGTAGGCCAGTTCATCGGCCACGTTGGCGATTTGAGTCTCGAGGTTGCCGCGCAGTTCGGGGCTGAAATCGCGCGCGTCGGAGATGTCGTATTCCGATTCGTGCTTGACGATGCCTTCGCGTACTTCCCAGGTCAGGTTCAGGCCGGGGAATTCGGGGTAGCGCTGCTCCAGTTCGGTGACGATGCGGAAGGATTGCTTGTTGTGGTCGAAGCCGCCGACATCCTTCATCAGCCGGTTGAGAGCCACCTCGCCGGAATGCCCAAACGGGGAGTGACCGAGGTCGTGGGCCAGGCAAATCGCCTCCACCAGGTCTTCGCTGCCGCCCAGGGCGCGCGCCAGGGTGCGGCCAACCTGGGCCACTTCGAGGGTATGCGTCAGGCGGGTGCGGAAGTAATCGCCTTCGTAGTTGATGAAGACCTGGGTTTTGTATTCCAGGCGGCGGAAGGCGGTGGTGTGCAGGATGCGGTCGCGGTCGCGCTGGAAGGAGGTGCGGTAGTCTGGTTCGCCGTCGAGATAGGCGCGGCCTTTGGTGTCGCGGCTGCGCATTCCGTAGGGGGCCAGTGCCTTGTTTTCCAATTCTTCGAGCAGGGAACGGTCGAAGTACATCTTTCACCTTTCGATGAAGATGTCATTGCGAGGGTTGCGTGGTCTCGATACGTCCTTCGCACACCGTCCTGCGTTCGGTGCAGGAAAAAACGCTCAGGACTACTCGACCAACGAATCTCGCAATGACATGATGAGTAGGGCGAGTGGGGGTCGAACCCACACGGTGTCTCCACCGACAGATTTTAAGTCTGTTGCGTCTGCCGATTCCGCCATCGCCCCAAAACGGGACTTTTTGTACTGAAAAAGCCTGTTGTGCCAGGATTGTACCCGTCCCTCTGCCAACTGGGAAGGGTATTGTGTTTGTAAGGGAATGTCGCCAGGCCAAACTTCAAAAAGCGGCTATAATTTTTGTGTCGTAATTTCTTTGCTCATTGTTCGGGGATGCGTTTATGCTCAACGAAGCCGATACCTGTCGTACGTATATCGTGCCTGAACTCAAGACTGCCGGTTGGGAGGATGAGACCATTATCGAGCAGATGGTATTGACACCAGGGCGGATTGTGCCTATCGGTGACCGGCATATCCGTAAGGGAGGTCTGCGTCCTGATTACATCCTTTTCATCCGGCAGAATATCCCGATTGCGGTTATCGAAGCCAAGGCGGAAGATGCGCATCCGGCGAAAGGGTTGCAGCAGGCCATCCAGTACGCTGAAATGCTGGATGTGAAGTTTGCGTATTCCAGCAACGGCAAAGGCATCGTGGAACACGATTTTGTTACGGGCGTAGAGCGGATGCTCGATACGTTCCCCTCGCCCGATGAACTGTGGGGAAGGCTCAAAGGCACGTTCCAGTTTGCGGGGCCGAAGGATGAAGCCGATGCTTTGTCGCAATACTGGCAGGAAGTGGGCGGGAAAGCGCCGCGCTATTACCAGCAGGTGGCTATCAATAAAGCGGTCCATGCGGTTCTGGCAGGGCAAAAACGTATCCTGTTGACAATGGCCACCGGAACTGGCAAAACATTTGTGGCATTTCAAATCGCCTGGCGGTTGTGGAAAACAAAGCGCAAGAAGCGCATTTTATACCTGGCTGACCGGAATGTGCTCATCGACCAGGCCAAAGACCGAACTTTTTCGCCAATGGGGCAGGCGCTGCAAAAAATCCAGGGTAAAGCAGTCAAAAGCCGGGAGATTTACTTTGCGCTTTACCAGGCGCTGGCCAACCCAGTGACGGGCGAAAACCTGTACGAAAAATATCCGCGCGATTTCTTCGACCTGATTATCGTGGATGAGTGTCATCGCGGTTCGGCCAATGAGTACGGCAGCTGGCGCAAGATTTTGGACTACTTCGAGGCGGCCACCCAAATCGGGATGACGGCCACGCCCCGGCGCAGCGATAATGCCGATACCTATGAGTATTTCGGAGAACCGCTGTATACCTACAGCCTGCGGCAGGGGATCGAGGACGGTTTCCTCGCGCCGTATCGCGTCTATCGCGTTATCCCCGATGTGGATGTGAGCGGGTTGCAGGTTGACCCAGGGGTGCTGGACCGCTTTGGGCGCGAAATCCCGCCCGGATTGTACGGGACCAAAGATTTCGAGCGGCTGGTTTCGCTGCTGGCGCGCACGGAAGTGGTTGCCAAACACCTGACCGAATACCTGAAACGCACCAACCGTTTCGATAAAACCATCGTTTTTTGCGTGGACCAGGAACATGCGCTCGATATGCGCCTGGCTTTGAACAATGCCAACGCCGACCTGACCAAAATCCACCTGCACTATGTGGAACGGGTGGTTTCGGATGAAGGCGGTCGCGGGCGGGCGTTCCTTGATGATTTCCAGTATCCAGATAAAAATTTGCCGGTGATTCTCACCACCTCGCAAATGCTGACCACCGGCGTGGACGCGCCGACTTGTCGTAACGTGGTTTTGTTCCGGGCTATCAATTCAATGACCGATTTCAAGCAAATCATCGGGCGCGGGACGCGGGTTGCGGAGGAGCATAACAAATTCTGGTTCACGATTATTGACTATGTGGGCGCGACGCAGCTGTTTTACGACCCCGCCTTCGATGGCGACCCGGTGCGCGTGACCAAAACCGAGATTGACGATGAAGGCAACGAGATAAAGGTTGAAGACAGTGAAGATGGGACGCTGGAATTTGAAACCCCTCATCCTGGCCCTCTCCCGCAGGGAGAGGGGATAAAGGTTGGCGAACTACCCCGCAAGTACTATCTCGATAACGTACAGATTTATATCGCGGGCGAGCAGGCCTTCGAACTCGACCCTGAGGGCAATGTACTCAAAACGGTGGAGTTTACCGATTATGTCACACAGAACATCCGGCGCTTGAATTTGACGCTGGAGCATTTGAAACAGGCCTGGCCGCTGGCTGAGCAGCGCAGGGAGATTTTGGAACAGTTGCGCGCGCGCGGCATTGACCCTGACCACCTTGCCCATGTCACCCACCAGGAAGAAGCCGATGCGCTGGATTTGCTCTTGCATGTGGCCTATAACGCCCCGCTGGTGACGCGCCGCGAGCGGGCTGAGAAACTGCGCCAGAAGAAGGCGAATTTCTTTAATACCTTTACGCCTGCCGCGCGTGAGATTTTGGATACCCTGTTGGAAAAATACGCCGATTATGGGATTGGCGAGTTCGACCAGCTGCCGCGCGTCTTGCAGGTTTCGCCGTTTGACCAGTATGGAACAACGCATGATATTTACCGCTTATTTGGCGGGGCGGAGAAGTTGTTGCAGGCGGTGGATGAGTTGCAGAAGTTTTTGTATGAATAGCGTAACATTCATGTCGTTGCGAGGGCGACAGCCCGAAGCAATCTCCCGTTAAATGGGTGAATCTTGTTGATAGTGTTCTACCGTTTAATCTGAGATTGCTTCAGTCGCTGCGCTCCTTCGCAATGACATGTGGAGAGAGTATTTTATGGCAGTTGACAAACAATACTGCGTTTACATTATGACCAACGCGCACAACACTGTGCTATATACAGGCGTGACCAATAATTTGATGCGCCGAGTGTATGAGCATAAGAATGGCTTGGGCAGCACATTTGTCAAGAAGTACAATGTTCATAAACTGGTCTATTACGAGATTGGGAATGATGTTCGGGTTGCGATTGCACGGGAAAAGCAAATTAAAGGCGGTTCACGCCAGAAGAAAATTGATTTAATCAATCGTATGAATCCTGAGTGGAAGGATTTGTATGAGGAAATGATTGCGTAATATGGCATTGCCAAGGCATACTCGTCAACATGTCGCTGCGAGCCGTTCTATGGCGAAGCAGTCTCCTGATGGTGAGGGGATTGCTTCGTCGGGAAGAGCACCCTCCTCGCAATGACATGGAAAGATGGGATTGCTTCGGGCGGGAGAACGCCGCCCTCGCAATGACATGGTATAAAAAGGACATGATGCCAAAGAAAACTACCTCACCCCAACACAACACCAAAGCCTCCCTCTCCTCCCTCATCAAATCGGCGCGGGATATTATGCGGAAGGATGCGGGACTCAACGGCGATTTGGACCGCCTGCCGCAGTTATCGTGGATTCTGTTTTTGAAGGTTACGATGATTTGGAGATGTGGCGCGAGGAGGATGCGAAGTTAGAGCGGAAGCAGTATAAGCCCGTAGTCCCACCGCCCTATCGGTGGCGGGATTGGGCGTCGGATGAGGAGTACGGGGCGACGGGCGAGGATTTGATCAAGTTCATCAATGACGGGCTGCTGCCTGCGCTGCGCGGGTTGACGGGGTCGGATGAACGGTTGAAGGTGGCGGAAGTTTTCAAGGAGACCTACAGCCGCATGTTGAGCGGGTATCTGCTGCGGGATGTGGTCAACCTGGTGGATAACATCCACTTTCAGTCGAAGGATGAGATCTTCACGCTGGCGCATTTGTATGAGTCGATGTTGAAGGAGATGCGCGACGCGGCAGGCGATTCGGGCGAGTTCTATACGCCCCGTCCCGTAGTAAA
>DAOUAZ010000237.1:0-1823 GCA_034432975.1 Anaerolineales bacterium
TTGGCTTTCGAGCAAGTCCATAATGCGGCTGACGATGACCGGCAGGGCCGCGCCCAGCCCGGCCATGAGCATTACAAGAACGATTATCGCCGCCATGCGCCCTTTTTGCGGGGCGAAATAACCAATCATGCGCCGCGCCAGTTCGCGGTCGGAGTATTGGCGGTCATATTTTTCTGCGTTTAGTCCGGCGAAAAAACCCATGTTCAGTATCCAGTAATCAGTGAGCAGTAAGCAGTTGGAGTCCAAAATCTGGAGATTTTGGACTCCCGATGTTATTGCGAGTCGTCCACCACGTACTCGTCGTCAATTTCGCCATCGCCATCCAGGTCGATGCCAAAGTACAGGCCTTCGGGGGTGGCGTCTGTCCATTCGGCGTAATTGATGTAGACGATTGCCCCGGCGCGCAGCAGGATGCCCTCGGCATAGAATTCTTCTTCGAGTTCATCGGTGATGCGGGTCATGTAGAAGGCGAAATCACCCTCGTTGGTCAGTTTTTCGGTGTTGATGAGCAGGTCGCCGGCTTTGGTATCGAGCCAGACGGTGATTTCGCCGCCGCCCTGCATGTCCATGCCTTGCGCTTCAAAATAATAGTCCGCGCCGGCCCGGTTTTCGATGCCGACCACGATAAAGGGCGATTCGTCTTTATCGGTTACATAAGTAATCATCTGGTCTTGGGGCAAGAAAGAGACCGTATCCACCTGGCCGGGTTCGAGGTCGATGCCCTCGACGCCGATGCTGAAGCCGGGGCCAATCAGCACCAGGTTGGTTTCCGAGTTGGCCTCCAGCGCCCGGCCATCGATGGTAACCGTTACATCCAGTCCGGCAGGGACGGAATAGATAGGGTCGGGGGCTTCCTGCACAAATCCCATGCGATAGGCGGTGAAATACGCGCCGGGGATTTCGTTGACGATTTTCCCGTTCACATAGCCCAGGCGGTTGCCCTGCGCATCGGTAATCAGGATACGGCCTTTGCCATCCAGGAAAATCTGGTTGTGGGTTGCGGCGGGAGCGGCCCGTTTCGCGCCGCCGGTTGCGCTGTAGCCTTCTTCACAAAAGGGACACTGCTGCTGGCCGAGCCGGGCCGAGGTGGGGGTCAGGTCGAGGGTCTGGGTTTCGGCGTTGCCGGTGTAGAGTTCCGACTCAATCTGCGGGTTGATGGCCGCCTCGTAGAGCCAGGAATCGTCGCGGCTGTCAATCAACAGCTCGCGCACTTCACCGGGATAGTTATTATCGTAAACAAGGATGGTGTACAGGCCATCCTGCGCATCCTTGATGCCGAAAGGCGTGATGGCGTGCCCGCCGCTGAAATCTTCCTGGTAGATGCCCAGGGTATAGGTCTCGCCGCGCGCGTCCATCTGCTGGATGGTTTCCAGAATCTCCATCGGCGTACCGCGAATGACGTTCTCGGCGGTGGGGGCAACGGTCTGGGTGGCCCACCAGTAGGCAATTTCGCGCTGTAAATCCTCGTTGTAGATATCCAGGTCGCTGGCCTGGCTGCCGCCGAACTGTTCCGCGGATACCTGCCCGGTGTACATCATCAGGCTGAGGACGGCCATGCCCTCGCAGTGGCCGCCGGCCATGTCGCCGTTGATTTGCTTCATCCACTGCGCGGCGGGCGGGGTCAGGGTGCAGGAATCACCGCTGATGCGAGCGCAGACCTGGCCGCCAAACATGCGGCGCATTTCATCGGGAGTCAGGTTGGTGACTTCGATGTCATCGCCGTAGTTCTCGAAACGGAAACCATGCTGGTCGGGGCGAAAGCCGAAATCATAGACGAGAACGCCGGGGCGCTCGCCCAGGGCAGGCTGGTTGAGGGGGCGGGT
>DAOUAZ010000238.1:0-1906 GCA_034432975.1 Anaerolineales bacterium
ACCGGGGCTATCAACTCATGTCGGCCACCCTTCACTGCCGCAACAAGGAATTCCCGACCGCTGTTCTTCATACGTCGGCCGCATAATCTTCGCGGTCATGATAGTTTTTAAAGAGCAATACTATAATCGTTTCTCCTTTGCTTTGGGTAAGAAGGGGCGAAAGGGGAGACTGTTTGTTTCCCCGTGATGAAAAAATTATACAACTTTTCCAAACATTCTCAATCGTTCTTTCTGTTACAAATTTCCTGGCGGCCATCATCGCGCTTTATCAGACTCACGGGTGAGGATTGCGCGTTCCCGCTTAAGAAAAAGGCGCAATTCTCACCCGCGCTGGGTATAATCGCCCTATCCTGCCCACAAGGGAGCCTCCCATGAACAACCCCGAAGTCACAGCCCAGGCCGCCTTCATCGGCGTCGTGGCGGGCCTGGATGCGCTGATGATGGCCGTCTTTGCCGGTTGGCTCGGCTGGATTTAGAACTCACGACTATAATACGGTTATGCCTGACCTATTCGACCACGCCCTGACCGAACGCATGAAATCCGAAGCGCCGCTGGCCGCGCGCATGCGCCCGCGCGCGCTGGAGGAATACATTGGCCAGGAACACATCATCGGCGAGGGCAAACTGCTGCGCCGCGCCATCCAGGCCGACCGCCTGTTTTCGTCCATCATCCTGTGGGGGCCGCCCGGCACCGGCAAGACCACCCTGGCCCAGGTCATCGCCAACCAGACCAAGAGCCATTTCGAGACGCTCTCGGCCATCCTGGCGGGCAAAGCCGACCTGCGCGAAGTCATCGACCGCGCCCAGGAGCGCAGCCGGCTGTACAAACAGCGCACCATCCTGTTCATCGACGAAATCCACCGCTGGAACAAGGCCCAGCAAGACGCCCTGCTGCCTTTCGTCGAAAACGGCACGGTCACGCTGATTGGGGCGACCACAGAGAACCCCTTTTTCGAGGTCATCAAAGCCCTGGTCAGCCGCTCGCGCATTTTCCAACTGCGCAGCCTGAACCAGGCCGAAATCGGCCAACTGCTCGACCGGGCCATTTCTGACCCGCAGCGCGGATTCGGTGGACGCAACATCGACCTGACCCCCTCGGCGCGCGCCCACCTGGTCGATATGGCCACCGGCGACGCCCGCAACGCCCTCAACGCGCTCGAACTGGCGGTCGAATCGACCCTGCCCGACGAAAACGACATCATCCGCATTACGCTCGATGTCGCCCAGGAGTCCATCCAGCGCCGGGCGGTCTTGTACGACAAAGACGGCGACGCCCACTACGACACGATTTCGGCCTTCATCAAATCGGTGCGCGGCAGCGACCCCGACGCCGCGCTCTACTGGCTGGCAAAGATGATTTACGCCGGCGAGGACCCGCGCTTCATCCTCCGCCGCCTGATTATCCTGGCGGGCGAGGACATTGGCCTGGCCGACCCGCTGGGGCTGGTGGTGGCCTCCTCCGCCGCTTCCGCCTTCGACTTCATCGGCCTGCCGGAGGGGATTTATCCGATTGTCGAAGCCACGCTCTACCTGGCAACCGCGCCCAAATCGAACAGCGCCGGGGCTTATTTCAAGGCCATGCAGTTAATTGAACAGGAAGGGGCCGGTTCGGTGCCGAAGCATCTCCAGGACGGCAACCGCGACCGGGAGGCGACCGGGCAAGGCCAGGGCTACGTCTATCCCCACGAAATGGAAGGTCACTTCACGCCCCAGCAATATCTCCCCAGGCGGCTGCTGGGAACCTATTTTTACAGCCCATCCAGCGAGGGGTACGAGTCGCAGGTCGAAAACCGCCTGGCCCTGTGGCGCGAGGCCCAAAAGCGCGCGCTCGGCATCGAAACCGAACGCCACCTGCCCGATTTGCCGCAAGAAAAGATTGATGATTTGAAGAGGAATATCAAATAAT
>DAOUAZ010000239.1:0-2320 GCA_034432975.1 Anaerolineales bacterium
ACACTTGCGCCTGCGCGACAAGTGCAGGTGAGGTTTGCTTGAAAAACCTGGTTGAGCCGTTCGAACCGCTCGGCTGAGCGCTCGCGGGACGGTGCTTCTCTCCCCAAAATATTGAGAAGATACCACCACCTCGCTGTTTTTTTACCTTAAGAGTACTGCCAACCAGCTCCGCTACCTTTTCGGCAATTTCCTGAATGACTGGCGCGTTCTACTCGTCCATAGAAGAATCTCGCGGGATGGGATGAGCAACCCTAGATTACCGCAGGTTCTTCTTTTTGCCACTGACAACCTTTGCGTGCGCGCCGGAACTGCCCCCTATCTCCCGCTTGCCAATCGCCCGGCGAAAGTTTACAATTCGGAGACGTTTGACCCATTTTTATCGTATCCAGGAGAAAAAATGTTTCGAAAACGATGGCTCCTCCCTTGGCTGGCGCTCGTACTGTCGCTGCTGGCCTGTAATTATGTCACCCGCCTGTTCACCCCAGCCGCCGATACGCCGGATGTTCCCCAAACGCCGGTCATTTCGGACCCGGCAACCACCACACCACCCGAGGCGACGGTCATCCCGCCCACGCCTGCCAAAATCGATGATATCCGTCCCATCCTGGCGCAACTCGGCGGGCAGCCTTGCGAAGAACAACCCGATCTGACCTGCGTCACGCTCGATGTGCCGCTCAATCACTTCGACCCGGCGGACGGCGAGAGCATCCAGGTCGTGTTTGCAGTATTGCCCGCATCGGGAGAACGCTACGGGATGTATGTGCAGGCCTTCCCCGGCGGGCCGGGCGGCGAGGGCATCAGTTCGGCCTATTACGATTACTTCGATGAGCGCATCCTCGAACATTTCGACCTCGTCTACTTCGACCAGCGCGGATTGGGACTCTCCAGCCCGCTCGACTGCCCCATTGCCAACGCATCCGGCACGCCCGATTTCCTGACCGAGTACGACCGGGCCGGTCTCGAAGGGCTGGATACGCCCGAAGAACAGCGAAAAGCCATCGAAGATTCACGCCAATTCGTCGAGAACTGCGTGGCAGAAATCGGCATCGACCCGGCTAAACTGGCCTTCTACGGCACCGACCAGGTGGCCGAGGACATCGAAGCCTTCCGCCGGGCGATTGGCGACGAGAAAATCTGGCTGTACGGAATCAGTTACGGGACGGCAGTCGCCCAGACCTACGCCGCCGCCCATCTCGACCGCCTGGCCGGTCTCATCCTGGACGGAACCATTGACCTGACCCTGAGCGGTGAAGAAGGCGCGTACTCCCAGGAGAAAGGCTTCGACGAAGTGCTGGTTGCCGCGCTCAAAGCTTGTGATGATGACCCCGACTGCCGCGACGCCCTGGGCGGCAACGCGCTCTCGGTCTATGACGACTTTGCCGAGCGGGTTTCCAAACAGCCCATCGCCTACGAATTTCCCCTGCCGGATGGGACGAAAGTCAAACGCACCTTCACCTTCAACCAGTTGGAATTCGTGGCCGCTTACCAGATGTACTCGCTCGGAAGCCGCTCGCTGTTCCTGCGCGCGCTGGCAGCCGCTAAAACAGGCGACATCGTCCCGATGGCGCGCCTGCTCTACGTCCAGGGCAACATCGACCCGGCCACCGGCGAATACGTTGGCGACCCGACTTTCTCCGACACGATGTTCACCAGCGTCCACTGCACCGATAACGCCTATTTCAGCGGCGCGCCTGAAGAACGGATTGCCAAAACCATCGAAGACGGGCAGGCCTCCAATGGGACCGTCCCCCGCCTGGATGGAAGCGTCTATACCGGCCTGACCTGCGCCTTCTGGCCCAGTTCGCCCCAAGAACCGGTCAGCGTCGCGCCGCTGGTCGCGCCGGGATTGCCCGTGCTGGTGCTGAACGCCACCCTCGACCCGGCCACGCCGTTCTGGGAGGGTAAATCGGTCTTCGAGCGGCTCGACAACGGCTACCACATCTACGTCAAGGGCGGGCTGCATGGCATCTTCGGCTGGGGCGAATCCTGCCCCGATGATTACGTCACCGATTTCCTGGTGGATGGCAGGCTGCCCGCAGAGCGTGAAATTGCCTGCGACTGGGACCCTTCCATCATTTACCCGTTCGTTCCGCTCATGCCCGCAAGCGTGAATGACTTCTCGGACCCGGTGGATATTTTCCTCTCCATCGTTGATGAACTCAACCGCACGCCCGAATATTATTACAGCATGTTGGAGGAAGAAGAATCTTTTGCCTGCCCGTATGGCGGTTCTTTCACCTTTGGCCCCAGCGACAGCGGCGCAGCGTACTCATTCCAAAAATGCGCCTTCACCAAAGGCTTCGAGATGACCGGCAACGGC
>DAOUAZ010000240.1:0-2044 GCA_034432975.1 Anaerolineales bacterium
GGTACGATAGATTTGAAGACTTTCTGGCATTTTCTTTTCCTGTGGTTGGTATGTCGGCAAAAACTACTTTGCCACAGTTCTTGAAATTCAGGAAGTCTTCCATTACTTTTGTCAGTCAATCAGGCCGAGCAGTTCGAACGGCTCAACCCGGTTTTTCAAGCAAACCTCACCTGCACTTGTCGCGCAGGCGCAAGTGTCGGGACGTTTCCCCATTTTTTTAAGAAGATACCTTGGATGGAATTTTAATTTTACACGCTGGAAAACCTTAACAAATCATTCCGCAGAGTAATACTTTTACAAGCCCTTATTACAATATCCCCGCGCTCCAGGCGGACAGCGCAAACAGGCCGAGCGCCAGCGGCCAGAGCAGCAGGGCGTCGGTGAGGTAGCGCTCCAGCACCGATTCGGCGGGGGCTTTGGGGTTGTAGTAGACCGTGACGGGCGCATCGAGCGGGTATCTTTGCAGTTTGCGCTCGGCCAGGCCGGGACGGTTCCAGGCCGATTCTCCGGCCAGGTTGAGGCGGTCGCCTTCGTACTGGCGTCCGTTAACCGTGTAGCGATAGGTCACGCGCGGGGCGTAATACTTGTGCTGGCGGCCATCTTTCCATTGGGTGTAGGAATAAATCTCGGCGCTTAGCACCGCGCCGGGCGCGGAAGTCCAGGTTTGCATGGCCAGCGCCTGGCGGTGCTGGACCAAACCAACCAACACGACAAAAGCGCCCATCCCGGCGGCCAGGGTGACAAACAGGGCATTTTCAGGGTTCGGCAAGTAAGGCGCGACCAGTTCGGGGACTTTGCCCGCCCACAGGACGACCAGCACGGCCCCGCCGCCAAAAAAGAGAAACACGCCTGTCAATCCTTTGGCAAAATCGACCGGCAGCTCGCGCTCCAGCACGGCCTGGCTCGGGCTTTTGGGGTTGTAATACACCGTCACTTCCGCGCCGACCGGGTAGCGCTCGAGGGTTGGCTCGATGTCGCTTTCGGGGATGATTTCGGCCAGGCTGATGCGCTCGCCGGTGTAGCGGCGTCCCCTGACGGAGAATTCGTAGGACACAGCGGGGTAATTGACCGTTTTTTGTCCCCGGCGAGTCGTGTCGTTCACTTTTTTCGAGCGCACTTCGGAGCGGGTAATTTTCCCGCGCGTTGCCTGCCAGGTTTGGGCGGCTTTGACTTCGCGCATTTTAACGACCGTGCCAACAATGAGCAGCCCTATCATCAGGGCGGCGGTGATGCCGAGCAGGGTGGCAATCTCGTTCATGCAAGGGTTCCTATTGGAGGGCGGCTAAATCGGCCAGCAGGGTTGCGCGGTCTTCTTCATCGCTCATTTTTTCGGCGGTCGAATGCGCCAGGGCGAGATAGTCGCGCATTGTATCCTTGCTCCCGCCGACCATCGCCGCGCGCGCCAGGGCTTCGTAAGCGTATCCGAGACAGTACAGGGGCAGGCCGGGGGAGTCGCTTTCGGCCAGGCATTGTTCCCCATAGCGGCGGGCGTTATCCGCCTGGCCGAGCAGGGCATAGACGCGCGATACCTGCCAAAGGGAGACGGAACGATTTTCGGCAGTGCAATCGGGTCGCTGCGTCCAATGGTAAAAGGAAGCCATGGCCGAAAGGAGCATTTGCTCTTCATCTGCCGGGGTGCGGATGGTTTGGTCGATGAAGTCCCACGCGCGATGGAAGCAGTCTACGGAAAAATGTTTGTGGGCGGCGTCCGGGTCGAAAGGGGGTTGGTTGCTCATAGGTCTTCTCCTGCAAGCGAAAGGATGTTTTTATTTTGACAAAGAAACTCCAGTTTGGCAACTCCATCCATCGGGTGATTCTGCTTACGCCCATCTTGAATTTTTATAATGTTTTTCTTATATATTCGGTTTAGACTAGGAACAAGTGCTTTGTAAATATGCGAAACTAAACTTTAAATACGGGAGTTGACCCTATGAAATGGCAATGGAAATTGGGGACGTTTGCAGGCATCGACGTATTCGTCCATACCACCTTTTTATTGATTGTCGGCTGGTATGCCTTTATCTACTGGCAGCAGACCGGCACG
>DAOUAZ010000241.1:0-8080 GCA_034432975.1 Anaerolineales bacterium
GGGCACGCGGTGGGGTAGTCCAATGGCATCAAATAGGCTGGCTTGCGCTTTGCGTTTTCCGAGCATGACGGCACTCCTGGCGGTTTGTTTCTCTTATTTTTACCCGATTTTCTCGCTGATGAGGATCTCCCAGATGCAACCACTTTTTCAGCAGACTCCTAAACTCAAATTTCTGATGCATCTATCCCAATAACCTTTGATTTATCTCCTGCGCCTCGGTTTGGTAACGCAATAGGTCGTCGCGCAGGCGGGCGGTGTCGTCGCCGTAGCGCAGGCGGCGGGCCAGGAAGGCGAATTCCTCGCTTTCGTAGGGTGGAACGGTGACATCCCTGGCATGTCCGCGCACCACGCGCAGGGAATCGATGAGCCAGCGCAGGAAGGTGTGGGCTTTGCGCAAGGTTGTGTAATCGGCCTCGCTGAGAATCCCGGCCTGGTGGAACAGCGTCATGGCTTCGCGGATATTGGTGACGCGCAGGGCGGGGTTGGACGCGCCATGATTGATTTGCAAGCCCTGAATCAGGTATTCTACATCCACCAAACCGCCAGGGCTGAATTTGGCGTTGAATGTGCCGCCGGTGACGAGGTGACGCACCTGGCGCTCGCGCATGGCGCGCATGGCGGTTACATCGAAGGGGCCGCCTCCGTAAGTATAGTCATCGCGCAGGCGGCAGAGTTCCGCGCCGAGGGCCGGGTCGCCGGCAATTGGGCGCAGTTTGACCAGCGCCTGGCGTTCGTAGGCCCAGGCCGGGCCGCCGGGGGCGTAGTAGCGGCGGAAGGATTCGAGCGAAACGGCCATGCTGCCAGCCTTTCCGTAGGGGCGCAACTGCAAATCGATTTGGAAAATCCCTTCCTGGCGGGCATGGATGGCTGCCAGGACCGACTGTGCGAGTTTTTCATAGTAATCGCCGGTGTCAGGAACGGATTCGGACAACGGATGAAGCGGAGAAACAGAGGGGTCGTAGACGAACATCAGCTCGATATCGGAAGCGAATCCCAACTCGCGCCCGCCGCATTTGCCGAGGGCGAGAACGGATAAACCAGAAGCGGAGGCTGACAACGGATGAAGCGAAGAAGCGGAATCGACAGCGGAGGAACCCCGCTGGAAGGCGCGGGGCAAGTCGGAGAAGCGGAGGGCAGGAGCGGGGGAGGACGCGCCGTATCTGGCATTCAGCTCAGCCTGGCAGCGTTCCAGCGCGGCGGTGATGATCACTTCGGCCAGGTCGGTCAACTCGGCGGCGAAGTCCCAAAATTCAGCGGTCAGGCCGAGGATGTGGCGCATGTCGATACGGAAGAGTTCGCGGTCTTTGAAGGCGTTGAGGGCTTCGCGCCAGTTGGGGTATTCGCTCTCGCCCAGGGAGCAGGTTTCGATTGCCAGCGTCAGTTCCGAATCCAGGTCGGCGCGCGGTTTGGCGGAGGTCAGCGATTCGACATCGCGCACGACCGGGAACAGGTTGGCGTATTGCATTCGCAGGAAGTCGTCCCACAGGAAATCGCTCACGCCCAGGACGCGCGCCAGGGCCTTGAGAACATCGGAGCGTTCGAGCGAGGCGATTTCATCGGGCCAGTTGGGGCGCTGGAAGAGTTGGTAGATGAATTCGCGGAAGTGCAGCAAGGCCGCTTCGGGGTTGGGGGAATGCGGCAGCAAGTGGGTGAAGTGCTTAATCAGCACGATGGCGGCGCGCAGTTCACGCTGTTTTTGGAGCGATTCGATTTTGCGTCCTTCCGAATCGGTGACGTACAGGACATCCTGGGCGCGCGCCCCAACTGTGCGGACAACCATGCGGGCGATGTTGGTGCGGGTAAAGGCCAGGGCGTTGGTGAATTCGTACAGGAATCCGACCGTATCGGGCGCGTCGATGCGCAGGACGCTGTAACGCTCCGACGCGTCATTGTCGATTTCGATGTCGATGGGCAGGAGCGGAGAGGATTTGCCCGGAACGGCTTCGAAGGCCGCTCCAACCCGTTTAGCAAGCGCGCCGCGCGCTTCGCGGCGTTGTCCGGCGCGAAGTTTGGCGAGCAGGTCGTAGAGTTCGAGGGTATAGCGGTCCCAGATTTCGGGGCCGTGCGGCTCGAGGAAGACCGATTTAACGGTAAAAACGTCCACGATTTTGGGGCGGGAGGGCCGGGGCTGGGAATCGGTTCGGAAACGGCGGTCAGGTGAAGTGCCAGATCGAAATTTGACCGGAGGAGAGTCAGTTTGCGGCGCGGGGTCATCCGGTTCGTAGGTAAATACATCCCCGTCCAGGATATTAAAGCCATGCACGAAAAACAATCCGCAGATGACGGACAGCTCGCCGGGAAAGTCATAGCCGACAATCGTCACGCGCCAGGTGGATTCGTCGCGGGCGGCGGCTTCGACCATTGCCGGGACGCTTTCGTTCAACTTTTGGGCGAGCGCGGCGTGATGCTGGATTTCGGCGGGCGAAAATATTTCGCTATAGGAGGTGTCCATGCGCGAGATGTGCTGGCGGACGAGCGGGGAAGGTTCGTCGATCATGGGTTCGTTCCCTATTTGGCGCAGGTAGACGGCGCGAATGGCGCGGCAGTGTTCCTGGTAGCGGGCCAGGAAAGTCTCGCCATCGGGGAAGCCGAGGCGGCGGGCAAGCAGGGTGATGGCGCGCGGTTCGGAGGGCAGGGTGTAGGTCTGCCGGTAGTCCATCATTTGCAGGTAGTGTTCGATGGTGCGCAGGAAGATGTAGCCGTCGGTGAGAATGCGGGCGTCGGTGGAGGAAAGCAGCCCGGCGGCGCGCAGGCGCGGCAGGGCTTTGAGCGTGGCGCGGGTGCGAATCTGCGGATGCTGGCTGACGCAGGCCAGTTGCAGGTATTGGACGACGAATTCGACATCGCGGATGGAGCCGGCGCCGAGTTTGACTTCACCCCAGGCGCGGCCTTTCTCGCGCAGGAATTCCTCGGTGCGCTGTTTCATGGCAAACACCCCGGCGCGGACTTCCTCGGGCGGCAGGCCAAAGACGCGCGGCTGGGCGGCTTCGCGCAACCCTTCGCCGAGCGACAGGTCGCCCGCAACAGGACGGACTTTGAGCAGGGCCTGTTTTTCCCAGGGGCGGGCGTGCTGTTCGAGGTATTTCAGATACCCGGCCAGGGTGGGGACGAGCGGGCCATCCTTACCCCAGGGCCGCAGGCGCATATCGACCCGGTACAGGAAACCCTGCGGCGTGGCCGCTGACAGGATTTCAATCAGCTTTTGGGCGAGGGGGGTGTAATCAAGCGAGTCGTCGCGCGCTACGAATAGCAGGTCGATGTCGGAACTGTAGTTGAGTTCGCGCCCGCCCAGTTTGCCCATCGCCAGCACGACAAATCCATCGGCGGGGATGCCGGTTTGCCTGGCGGCCAGGTTGAGACTGACCCGAATCAGGGCGATGGCGAGGCGCGAAATTTGCGAGACGACCGCCGGGAGGTCGTACAGGTCGAGGAAGTCGCTGGCGCCGATGCGCAGGAGTTCGGTTTTTTGGTAGAGGCGGAGGAGGTCGGGAGCGGTGGACAACGGAGGAAGCGGAGGGGACAGCGGATGAAGCGGAGAAACGGAGGTGGATAACGGAGGAAGCGGAGAAGCGGATTCGGGAACGGATTGGGAAACGGACAAACGGATGTTGTCAATGGAGGATGGCGGAGAAACGGATTTGGAACGGATGGCGGCTTCGGCTTCGGTTTGGATTTGTTCGATGGTTTTGCGGCGGGCCAGTTCCTGGCGGTCGAGCAGGAGCGACAGGGATTGCGGGTTGCGCAAGAGAATTTCGGTGAGAAACTGGCTGGCGGAAAAAAGCGTGACCAGGATTTCGATGACGCGCGGGTTTTGTTCGAGGACGGGGATAAGGCCATCGCCATAGTTTTCGGCAAAGCGCTCGAAGTTGACCAGCGACCGGTCGGGGTCGGCGGCGGAGGCCAGGGCCGTCAACAGGGGTTGGGAAATTGCCTCGAATCCGTCGGTTTTTGCCGCGATGCGCTGTAACGCGATTTCTGCGGAGTGTGGGTCGGCGAAGGGGATGGGGACGGAGAGCGGGAGGTTTTCTGGCATAAAAGGATTATACTATCCCGCAAAGGGCGCGGGACTTTCCCGACGCTGCCAGGCCGAAATCATCCACAAGATGCCCCGGTAATCTTCAGAAACGTCCCGAAGGTTTTCGAGATGGCCTTTAGCCGTTTTCGGCAACCTTCGGGACGGTGCTTCTATCCCAATAAACGAGGTTTTTTCCGATGAATCCCGAAACTATCCTTCTTGATGGAAACAGCCTGAGGTTCGAGCAGGTTTATGCAGTCGCTCATGGCGAGCCAAATGCCCCGCGAGTCGAAATCAGCGCGGAGGCGGCCCGCCTGGTGACGCGCGCGGCGGATGCGGTGCAAACCCTGCTCAAGCGCGGCACGATTGCTTATGGCATTACCACCGGCTTTGGGGCGTTCAAAGACCGGATTATCCCCCCGGAGCAGGTGGAGCAACTCCAGCGCAACATCCTGGTCAGTCATGCGGTTGGGGTTGGCGAGCCATTCGACATCCCCACCACGCGCGCGATTATGCTGATTCGCGCGAATACGCTGGCGCGCGGGCATTCGGGCATTCGGCTTTCGACCCTGCAACTGCTGGTGGAAATGCTCAACCGGGGGGTTCACCCGGTCATCCCGGAGAAGGGTTCGCTGGGCGCAAGCGGCGACCTGGCCCCGCTGGCCCACATGGCCCTGCCGCTGATTGGCGAGGGTTTCGTCGAGTATCGGGGCGAGGTCATCAGCGGCGCGGAGGCCTTCCGGCGGGCCGGACTGGAACCGGTGAGGCTGGCTGCCAAAGAGGGGCTGGCGCTGACCAACGGGACATCCATTATGACCGCGCTGGGCGTGCTGCAAACCCTGCGCGCCGAACGCTGCAGCCAGACTGCCGACATCGCCGGCTGCCTGAGTCTGGAGGCCCTGAACGGCACCGACCTGGCCTTCGATGCGCGGATTCATGCCCTGCGGCCGTATCCGCGTCAGCAGGAATGCGCCGCCTACCTGCGGAGTTTGCTGAAGGACAGCCAGTTTACCCGCGAACATTCCTCGCTCAACGTGCAGGACGCCTATACCCTGCGCTGTATCCCGCAGGTGCATGGCGCGGCGCGCGATGCGATTGCCTACGCGCGCTGGATTTTCGAAATCGAATTGAACGCTGTTACCGATAACCCGCTGATTTTCATCGATGACCAGGATGAAATCACCGTGCTGTCCGGCGGAAATTTTCACGGCGAGCCGCTGGCAATTGCGATGGATTACCTGGCGTTTGCGGCGGCGGAATTGGGAAATATTTCCGAGCGGCGTATTATGCGCCTGACCGATGAGTGCTCCAATACGCATGTCCTGCCGGCCTTCCTGACGCGCGAAGGCGGATTGAATTCGGGCTTCATGATTTTGCAGTACACTGCTGCCGCGCTGGCCACCGAAAATAAGGTTCTTTCGCACCCGGCCAGCGTGGATACGATTCCCACTTCGGCGAATGTGGAAGACCACGTCAGCATGGGAGCGACCGCCGCGCTCAAATTGCGCGGCGTGCTGGATAACGTGGAGCGGATTCTCGCCATCGAGTTGATGTCTGCCGCGCAGGGCGTGGATTTCCGCAGGCAGGTTATCGGGGCAGACAAAATTCTCGGCCAGGGAACGCGCGGCGTGTACGCGCTATTAAGGCAGCATATTCCATTCATCGAATCGGACACGCCCATGGCGGGGTACATCGAAAAAACCCGTCTGCTGATCGCGGACGGGTCAGTGGTTGAATGGTGTCTGATATAGCAGGGAGATGACAACCACCGGATTATTCATGCAGGGCCTCGATCTGCGCTTCAGACATCCCCTTGACCACCGGGCGGTCGTCCTGCTCCCGCAGGTGCACCTTGCCTTTGAAATCTTTCAGTTCCAGCATGTGACCCGATTTTTCGGATTTGGTGCGAAGGTAAAACTCGTTGTAGGGGTTCGAAGGCAATATGTGCGGAAGCCGTCCATTGACGCGCACGCCATAGCGTTTCAGGTCGTCAATCTTGCGCGGATTGTTTGTCATCAGTTGAATGGACTGTACTTTGAGCGACATCAGCATGTGCGCGGCCACTTCGTAATCACGCTCGTCGTCGCGGAAACCGAGCGCCAGGTTGGCTTCCACCGTATCCAGCCCGGCGTCTTGCAGCGAATAAGCGCGGATTTTGTTTGCCAGTCCAATCCCCCGCCCCTCCTGGCGCAGGTATAGCACAATTCCTTTTTCCAGCCTGCCGATGGCGGTCAATGCGGCTTCCAGTTGGTCACGGCAGTCGCAGCGCAGCGAACCAAGCGCGTCGCCGGTCAGACACTCCGAATGCAGGCGCACCGGGATATTTTCGCCATCGGTCACGTCGCCGCGCACAATCGCAATGTGGTCTTTGCCATCTTTGTCATTCTCGAAGGCCACAATTTGGAAATCGCCAAAGCGCGTTGGCAGTTCGGCAATCGAGACGATTTTGACGCAAATGCCTGCCGGGCCGCAGCCATCGCAGCAGTGATTTTCGTTTTCGCGCAGTAAAGCCTGCACGGGGAGTTGAATGAGTGTCATATTGTTCTCCTGTTTTCGTAGGACAGGTCTGAGACCTGTCCTACAGATGATAATGGATGAGAACGCCCCCGCCTTCATCGAGAACCCGAACATCCACCAGCCTGAGCGTTCTCGCAGCGGATTCGGGCCACCCGCCGCCATCTACCAGGGTTGGAGCAGTTGCCCCGCCGAAAATTTTGGGCGCGATATACACCCGCAACTCGTCGGCCAGTCCCAGGCGGATGAACTCGGCGATGAGAGTCCCTCCACCCTCCACCATGACCGTTTGGATGCCGAGCGTGGCGAGGGTCTCCAGAGATTTTTCCAAGTTTACTCGTTTTTCTCCAATTTGATACACTTCCACGCCCAACTCATGTAAAATGTTAACTTGTTGCGGGCTGGACTGGGTTGTCGTAAAGAGTATCCTGCGCGCCGGGCCGGCCGTGATGAATCCCCCTCCTGGGTCCAGGGTATCTATTTTTGTGATGATTCCGATTTTTGCAGGGTTTGGGGGTAACTTATTGGCTACGCGCAATTTTTCGAGTTCCGGCAGTTTGACCGTCAACTTGGGACTTTCCTTCAGGAGCGTATTCCCACCGACCATCACGGCATCGACCTCCGCGCGCAGGTCCAACACCCGGCGTCTGTCATCCCCCGACGAGATGGACGCCCCTTCGCGCTCGAAGGTATCTATCTTCCCGTCTACGCTCATCGCGGCATTGATTATGATGTATGGTCTGTTGCTCATAATTTGCGGAAAATCGCCGCCTGCTCGACCATCTGAAGCAAACTGTACGGTGGCAGGTATTTTTTACTGCTTGATTATAGTGCCGATAATGCGCGAGTCAAGCAGGTAGAGGACTGGAAATTTTCAGAAAATCTTTACTATTATGTTGACTATGCGCAAATTGACGCGGATTTAGTACCAACGTGCAAGCAGCCAGGGCATTCCTCCTGGGGTATACTAAAAAACGTAACTACTTCGACAATGTCACATTCGAAAAATCGCCTTCTGTTCCCTCACCCCAGCCCCCCTCCCTTTGGGAGAGGGTTAGGGTGAGGGCGCAAAGTTATGCGAAAATGTGGCACTGTCAAGGTAGTTACAAAAAAACAATACCCATCGGCGAGACTTACTATGAACGTTCTTCGTCTTCATCCTGAAGCCCAGATTGCTCTCATCTACTCGGTTTTTGGCGGGCTGTGGATTTTGCTCTCAGACCGCCTTTTCGTCGGGTTCGCTGCTACTCCGCAAGCCTTGACCGAAATCCAAACCTACAAGGGCTGGTTCTTCGTTGCGGTCAGCGCGTTATTGATTTTTTTCCTGCTGCGCCACTCGCTCGAAAAGGAACGCCGCGCCCAGGCCGCGCTCAAAGAAAACCAGGAGCGCATCCTGCAAGGCGAACGCCAATACCGCCTGCTGTTCGAAAACAATCCGCTGCCAATGTGGATTTACGACCAGGAGACGCTGCGCTTCCTGGCCGTAAACCAGGCGGCTCGGCGAAGATATGGATACTCGCACGACGAATTTCTCTGCATGACCATCAAGGA
>DAOUAZ010000242.1:0-8919 GCA_034432975.1 Anaerolineales bacterium
CCTGGCCACCCAAGCCGGGGGAACAACCCCACCCCTGGGCATTTCCTCGCAAGCCGACAGGCTGCTTTCACCTGTTGGCAAGGCTAAAATCACTTCCCAGAATGGAGTTGTTCAACAGGCTCCTAAAGCATGGTTCTTCTAAAGTCAAAAGAATGCCAACATTGCGCGCTGGACAGGCGGGGGCGTTGCCTCGCCTTATGGAAATTAGCCCCTTCGAGCGTTTTCTACCTTTGGCGTTTTCCTGCCAAATCTCCCGCCTGCCAGTAACGCTTGCCGATAAACGGAGGAATTTGTTATGAAAAAATTCGTGGCAGTGGCGGGGAACATCGGAGTCGGGAAATCGACCCTGGTCAGTTTGCTGTGCAAAAAACTGGGGACAGACTGGCAGCCGTTTTACGAGCCGGTGACGGAAAACCCCTACCTGGCCGATTTCTACAACGACATGGAAGCCTGGGCCTTTCATTCGCAGGTCTTTTTCCTGACCCATCGCCTGCGTATTCATTACAAGATTTCCCGGCATCCGACTTCGGTTTTCCAGGACCGCAGCGTGTACGAGGACGCCGAAATTTTTGCCCAGAACCTGTTCCTGCAAGGCTACATCCACCCGCGCGATTACGAAACCTATCGTGATTTGTTCGAGACGCTGGTGCAGTTCCTGCCGCCGCCCGACCTGGTCATTTACCTGCGCGCCTCGGTGCCGACCCTGTTGACGCGCATCGTCCGGCGCGGGCGCGATTACGAACGCTCCATCTCCGCCGGTTACCTGGCCGGGCTGAACAAACTCTATGAAAAGTGGATATCAGGCTTCACGCTTTGCCCGGTGCTGACCATCCCTACCGATGACCTGAACTACGTTGCCCATGCCGGGCATCTCAGCCTGGTGGCGCGCAAGGTCGAGGAAAAATTGACCGGCAAAGAAGAAGTCATCTTCGAGCCGGAAGAAATGGCGCGGGCTGCGGAGGATTAGCCATGAACGGAGTCCGAGTCATTCCCTGGGCATCCGCCGAAGCCCCGACGAAAAACGCCATCCGCAGCCTGCTGAATGGCGAAGGGTTGACCTATTACGCCTGGGGCAACGCCCCGCTCGATACCTATTCCGCGCACGCGCACCCTTACCACAAGGTGATTTATGTCACGCAGGGCAGCATCACCTTTCACCTGCCTCGAACCGGCCAATCGGTTACGCTCAAGCCCGGCGACCAGCTGGAACTCCCCGCGGGGACTCTCCACAGCGCAGTGGTTGGCGTGGAGGGGGTGGAGTGCCTGGAAGCGCACTTTTGATACAAAACGTCCCGAAGGTTTTTTGTCTGCGCTTGCCTCGCAGTGCAAGCGCGATCCAATTTTGACCATTGGGGGACAACCTTCGGGACGATGAAATTTAATCTGTAAACAACGGCAAATGCCCCAGCGCGACAATGTGCAGCCACTTGGACTTCTCACCCTCGGTAAAGATGGCAGTTTCGGCGGCGACGGTGGCCCCGGCTTTATCCAGAATCATGCGCATCCCCTGCAGGGTGGAGCCGGTGCTGATGACATCATCCACAATGACCACTTTTTTGCCCTGGACGAGGGCGCGGTCTTTTTCATCGAGAATCAGCACCTGCGGCTGGCCTGTGGTGATAGAGAGCGTTTCGGCTTTGAGCGCGTCGCCCATGTAGGGTTTATATGCCTTGCGCAGCACGACATACGGCTTTTGCGTCTCGACTGCGAGCGCATACGCGAGCGGAATCGACTTGGCCTCGGCGGTGATCAGCGCATCGTAATCGAGGGATGCCAGTTTCTTTGCCAGTTCGCGCGCGCAGGTCTGCACGAGTTCGGTATCGCCGAGGATGTTCAGGATGGCGATGCGCAATTTGGGAGCGACCTCGAACAGGCGCAGGTCGCGCTTGAGACCGGCAACTTCGACCGTGTAGAATTCTTTTTCAGACATGGTTTGTCCTCCACAGGGAATTTTCAGGAATGCGGGTAGTGTATCACGTTCGTATCAGCCTTTCCAGCGTTTGGCAAAGGCCAGGATGCGGCTTTTGATGTAAAACGCATCGGGGTCGGCCTGCGGGCGTTTTTCCCTGATGAGGGTCATGGCATCGTGAGCCGCGTATCCCTGCGCAATTAAGATGGCCGCGCCCATTGCCACGCTGCGGTGGCGGCCATAAGCGCAATGGGTGTACACCTTCCCGCCGCCTGAAATGGCTGCCAGCGCGGCATGTGTTCCCTGCATCAAGAGTTTGAGCGGAATGGGGAACAGGGGATAATCGAGCGACCGCAGCCAGAGAACTTCTACCGGCGGGTGGAGCAGGCCGGCAGGCAGGCGGCGCGCAAAGCGCATGTTCAGCACCAGGCGCACGCCCAGGTTATGAAACAGGTCATAGTCGTTGGTGGTTGGCATTGGCCCGATAAACAGGTCTTCGGTAATTTGCGAAAAATCCATGCCCGAATCTTATCATACAGAAGTACCAAACCTCCCCAAATCGGCTATAATTTTGCTACAAGCATGATTCCAGGAGCAGCCTATGTCTATCGACGATGCGATTAAAGAGATGCAGGCCAAAATTACAGCCGTGAGTGGAGGCGTGCAAATGAAAGTTGTCAAAATGTCGGATGAGGAGGTGCGCATCACTGTGCTGGCCCCCGCCGGAGACATCCAGCCCATTAAAGATGCGACCTTTATGCCGGCCATGGAATTCCTGAATAATGACGGTTTCGACATCCAGGTGCAGGTCTATGACAAAGACGCGCCGCCGCTTTCCGGGTGAAAGCCGCGGGTTTGGGCCGGGGCAGGCACGAGCCTGCCTTTTTGTTTAAAATTCACAGTAAAATAGGCGTGAAGTAAACATCCCATCGTGAGGTTTTGGAGCAAGGATAGATGGATATTGGCGAAGTCTTGACCATTTCTGTTCGCAAATTCTGGAAGTTCAAAGTCTTCTGGCTGTTGGGCGGGTTGGCCGTCATCATTTCGGCTGCCTACCTGCCGGTCAGTCAATTGACCTCGCTGCCTTACGCCCAAACCCTCTTCCCCGACCTTTTGGGCGGCACGGAAGAATGGCTGTTCCAGTTGTTGAGTCTCGTCCTGGCCATTGCGGTCAGCCTGGTTAGCATTCCTTTTTTTATGGCCGGGATGCTGGGCATAACGGTGGGCGTCGCGCGCGCGGAACAAGGGGCCGCCGATGGTTTTTCTTTCATGGAACTCCTGCGGGGCAGCCTGCCGTTTTTCTGGCGGGCTTTGGGCGTGCGCCTGGTTTTCATGTTGGGCGTGATGGTTTTCGTCGCTCCGGTCATGGTCTTGGTTTTCCTGACCAGTGTCTTCACAATGGGGATTGGCCTGCTTTGCCTGTTTCCTCTCTTCCTGCTTTTGATTCCGGTCAGCTGCGCCGTGTACAGCCTGATGGAACTGGCCGAAACGGCAGTGGTGGTGGATGACCTGTCGGTCTTCGCGGCCATCTCCAAAGCCTGGGGGTTATTCAAGGCAAATTTTTGGATGGTGCTGCTGATGGCGCTCCTGGTTTACCTGGGCGTTGGCCTGCTTGGCATGTTTTTCATCCTTCCATTTACCCTGCCGCTGTACCTGCCATTTTTCAGCGTTTTCATGGAAAGCCAGTTCGCTGCCCGTAATATTCTCCTGTTTTCGATGGCCTGTATGTGCATTGCCACGCCTTTCTACGCCCTGGCGCAGGGCATCATGCTCGCCCTGCAAAAAACGGCCTGGGCGCAAACCTACCTGGCCCTGAGCCGCAAACCGGCGGAACAAGCCCCGGTTGAAGTTTTCGATGTCGGCCAAACTGCATAAATTCCTGCTCCTGCTGCTTATTTCCAGCCTGGCCCTCCCCTCGGCCTTTGTCCTGGCCCAAGAGACGGCCTCGTTGCTGTTGTTCCAGCCGGATTCCGGAAAATTCCCAACCGTCACAGCCCTGGTGGATGTCTTCGATGGACAGGGAAACTTCGTCACCGGACTGACTGCCGCCGACATCTCGGTCCTGGAAAACGGGCAAACCCTCGGAGCGCCCTCGACCTTCGAACAATTGGAACAACCGCTCAGGGTGGTGGTAGCCATCAATTCCGGCCCGGCCCTGGCGGTACGCGATGGCATGGGCTTCTCCCGCTACGATAAAATGACCGCCGTGCTCAAGAACTGGGCTGCTGCCCGGCCTGCCGACAGCAGGGATGATTTTGCGTTGGTCTGGAACGGGGGCATCATTGCCTCGCAGCTCAACCCGGCCAACTGGCTGGCGCGCTTCGAGAGCTTCGACCCGGCCCTGCGTAACTCGGTAGCCGGGCTGACCTCCCTGGCATTCGCCATCGATGTCGCCCAGCAAGGGACAGCAGCCCCGGGCGGCAAAAAAGTCATCCTGTTCATCTCCCCACGCCTCGATACCCGCGACTTGAACGCCCTGCCCGACCTGATTAACCGCGCCCGGCAGGCCAATATCCGCGTCTATGTCTGGATGGGTGATTCCACCGATTATTTCAACCACCAGGGAGCGCAGGCCCTGTTCGATTTGGCGCGACAAACGGGCGGGCGTTCCCTGGTATTTAGCGGCACGGAAACCCTGCCTGACCCCGAGGAATGGGTGGCCTCGCTGCGCTATGTTTACCGCCTCGCTTATGATTCTTCCGCGCGGGAAACCGGTCAACACACTTTTAATGTTTTGTTGAATACCAGCCGCCTGCAACTTACCAGTAACCCGGTAACTTTCCGGGTCGAAATCGAGCCGCCCAACCCGGTGCTGCTCTCCCCGCCCATCCAAATCGTCCGTCAAAACCTGGTAGACCAGTTCGATATCGAAAACTCGCTGCCCAAAACGCAGGAGATCGCCATCATTGTCGAATTCAACGACAACATCAAACGCTCCCTGGTACGCACCAGCCTCTATGTCGATGGGGAGATTGTAGACGAAAACACCGCGCCGCCCTTCGACAAATTCACCTGGGACCTGGAAGGGTACCTGGTTTCCGACGAACATACCTTACAGGTAGAAGCTGTCGATGCCCTGGGGCTGTCCAAGAGGAGCGCGGCTGTGCCAGTGCAGGTGATTGTCATCCAGCCGCCGGGAGGCATGGCAGGTCTCATTTTGCGCAATCGCGTGGCAGTTACGATATCGGCCATTGTTGCGGCTGGCCTGGCGCTGCTGGGAATCTTGTTCTTTGGGGGGCGCAAAACGCTGATGGCGTTGGCTGAGCGCCGCCGGGCGCGCGCCCTGCGCTTCGACCCGCTGACCCAGCCGGTAAGAGTGGAAAAAGAAAAGGACGGTTCGCGCTCCAATCCCTTCCCCTGGCTGCGCCGCAAAGCGCCGCCTCCCACTGCCTACTTCGTCAAATTGACGATGGATGGGCAGCCTGCCTCCGGCGACCCCATCCCGCTGACCGGGCGGGAATTGACCTTCGGCATGGACCCGACCCAGGCCACCAACGTTTTCGACCACCCATCCCTTTCTCCGCTTCACGCGCGCCTGCGGCAGGATGAAAACGGCAACTTTATCCTGCTCGACCAGAACTCGGTGGCCGGGACATGGGTCAATTATGAACCTGCCCCAAAAGATGGATTTACGCTCAGGCACGGTGATGTGATACACTTTGGGCAATTAACCTACCGGTTTATCTTTTCGAAACCGCCCGCTCCACAAAAACCAGTTGTAACCCCATTCCCAGTGGATGATTCGCACTGACCGTTCCCACCTCTATGCGACCGCCAAGTCCCATCCGGGCATGAGCGGGAAGAATAACGAAGACAATTTTGCGGTTTCGGCCTATCTTGTCAGTAAGATGAACCCGACTCCGTCTGTGTTTGCGGTTGTCTCTGATGGGATTGGCGGACATCGCGCCGGGGAGGTGGCCTCGGAGTTGGTGGTCAACCTTATCAGCGAGGCGGTCGAAAAGCGCGAGGGCGGGCATCCGCTGGCGGTGTTCCAGAACAGTTTCTACCGAGTGAGCGAGGCCATCTTCGAAAAGGCCGAAGAGGATGTTTCGCGCAAAGGGATGGGCGCGACGGCTGCCTGTGCCTGGGTTATCGGCTTCCATCTGTACATTGCGTATGCGGGCGATTCGCGGGTATACCTGATTCGCGGCAAGACCATTTTCCAACTTTCGCGTGATCATACCTGGGTGCAGGAAGCGCTCGAAAAGGGCATCATCGATAACGAAGGGCTGAAAAGTCATCCCAACCTGCACGTCATCCGCCGTTACCTGGGGGCCAGTGAACCGCCCGAACCCGACCTGCGCCTGTTCCTTGCGCCAGACGAAACTGACGCGAAGGCCAAATCGAACCAGGGGTTGACCCTCGAACCGGGGGATGTCGTCCTGCTTTGTACCGACGGGCTGACCGACCTGGTGGATAATTCCGAAATCCGCGATTCGCTCAACGGGCGCGCGCTTTCCCAAGCCGCCGACGCGCTTATCGAACTGGCGAATTCGCGCGGGGGACATGACAATATCACGATTATCATGCTGGGCGTGCCGCCTGGAAACAAGCGGGAAAACACGGCGTGGATACCTGGATAAACTAATTCGTGGGTGTTGCGCTTGCCGCTATCCCCTGCTTGAGATTGGCCTGGCATTTTGTCTAGATTGGTACATTCTGGCGATAGTCAGCGACATGCTTGGACTGACTTTGAGAGTGCGCCCCGCAAGCGCTGCGGGACAGAGTGTTTCTCATTCATTTTTTTCATCCTGCAAATGAATCCCACACTCCACCTTTTTATGCCCCACCCAGCGCCCGGAGCGCGGGTCGGCGCCTTGCGTGACCGGGCGCGTGCAGGGCGCGCAGCCGATGCTGGGATAGCCGCGCGTGTGCAGGACGTTGTAAGGCAACTCGAACAGGTGAATATACGTCCAGACCTGTTCCTGGGTCCAGTTGAGCAGCGGATTGACCTTGACCAGGCCGTTGGTTTTGTCCCACTCGATAGGCTGGGCATTGGCGCGGTGGCCGGTCTGGCTGCGGCGGATTCCGGTAATCCAGGCTTTTTTATCCTCCAGGAAGGCGCGCAGCGGCTCCACTTTTCGGATGCGGCAGCATCGGTCTGGCTGGCTGGCCCATAATTCGGAGCCGACTTGTTCGTTTTGCTGCTGAACGCTCAGGGGGGTGGCGATGCGCGTAAACCGGATGCCAAAGCGTTGTTCGAGTTGGTCGCGCAGTTGGTAGGTTTCGGGAAAAAGCAAATCGGTATCGAGGTAGAAAACCTGCGTACCCGGCGCAACCTGTTGGACGATGTGCAGGATGACGATGCCCTCCGGGCCGAATCCGGTCGCCATCACCAATCCATCTCCAAAGCGATGACGCGCCCAGGCGATAATTTCGTGCGGGTAACTGCGCGAAAAAACATCGGCCAGCAGGGCGATTTCGTCGTGAATGCTGAAATTCATGCTTCTGTATTATTCTCCATCCGGCAGGATTTGCTTAACCCGCCCGACCTGCCCGCTCACCAGGCGGACTTTAATCCCGTGTGGATGCGTGGGCGAGCTGGTCAAGATGTCGCGGACAACGCCTCGAGTTAATTTGCCGGTGGCCTGGTCCTGTTTTTGGACAATCAGCACGTTCAGGCCGGGTTTGATATCCACGCGCCTGGTTCCGCTCATCGTTGATTCCCGGTCAGTTGCAAACTCTGGGGGCCGTATTCCATCAATTCGATGGCGTTGCCGTCCGGGTCGGTAATCCAGGCCTGGCGGGAGTTGTCCATGCCGAGACTGATTTCGGTCACAGCCACGCCTTTTTCGAGCAGTGTTTGGCGATAAGCCTCCAGCCCGGTGACTTCCAGGCAAAAATGCTTGTAGCGCGTGCCGGGGGTGAGGGGCTGGACTTCCCCGCCCCACTGCCTCGCGGCCAGGGCCTGGTCGAAAAATTCGAGGAAGGTCGAGTTGCCGCAGCCAAAATAATAACCGAAGGCGACTCCCTGTTCGTTATCCAGGGTGAATTTGACCTCCATGCCCAGTTTATCGATGTAAAAGTCGATGATGGCGGGCAGGTCGTCGGTGACAAAATTGAGGTGTGCCAGTTGGCGAATCATAATTACCTCAGCAATCCTTCACAAAATTCCAGAAACTTTTGAATATCCTCGAAATTGCTGACCATGCCGACCGAGATGCGCACCGCGCCGCTCGATTTACCGTCGATGCACAGGCGGAAGTCGTCGATAGTCAGGCGGTTTTCGTGGCCCGGGCCGTTGAAGCACACATCCAATTCGATACGAGAGATACCGAGGGCCACCTCGCCCGCGCCGGGGTTGCAGAAACAGCCGGTGCGCAGCGAGATGTTGACCCGGTTGGCCTGCTCTTCGATGGAGCGATGGTCGATGGGCCGGCCCTCCCGGTCGAAGAAGTTGACTGTCACCGCGCCGCCGCGCGCTTCCGTATCGGTAGGACCGTAGAGCCTGACGAGCGGGACGCCGCTGCTGTGGCGCATGGCCGTCAAATTGTCGAGCAGCCAGCCGGTAAGACAGCGCACCCGCTCATGGATGGTCTCGATGCCGATGGATTCGATATGCCGCAGGCCGATTTCCACCGCCGGGATGTTCAGGTAATCGACAGTGCCATCTTCGAAGGCGGCGTGGCCGTCTGCCAGGTAATATTTATCGCCCTGGACGGAGGCAACGGTAATCGTCCCACCCGCGAACCAGGGACGATGTAATTTGTGCAATGTGTCGCGGCGGGCGATGAGCGCGCCCAGGCCGGTCGGGTAGCCGAAAATCTTGTAAAACGAGAGCGGGATGAAGTCCGGCTTGTAACGGGACAGGTCGAGCTTGTTGGTGGGGGCAAAGGCGGCAGCGTCGAGTAAAACATCCCATCCTTTATCATGCGCTTTATCAACCCATTCGAGCGGATGTTTGACCGAGGAAAAGTTGGACTGGGCCGGGAAGGCGAAGAGATGGTTCCCGCTCGGCTTGGCCTGGGCCAGGTACTCATCCAGTTGCGACTCTGTTACCCGCAAATCGG
>DAOUAZ010000243.1:0-16508 GCA_034432975.1 Anaerolineales bacterium
AAGTCCCGGTCGGCGCGGGTCGAATCCGGTTTGTCGAAACGACCATCGAACAGGCCCAAAGCGCATACCGAGAGATGGAAAACAACCTGAAACGGGGTATCATTCATCCCGCCAGTGAAGAATATTCCTGGTAACTGTCCAAATTACCATTTACCAATTACCAATGGCCATGAACATCGACCTGAATTGCGACCTGGGCGAATCATCTGGCAGCGACGCGGCCATCATGCCCTATATCACCTCGGCCAACGTGGCCTGCGGCTTTCACGCGGGCAGCCCTTCGGTCATGCAGGCTACGGTGCGCCTGGCAAAACAACATGGCGCGGCGGTTGGCGCGCACCCCGGCTGGCCCGATTTGGAGGGCTTCGGGCGGCGTGAGATGTCTTTCAGCGCGGAAGAAGTGGAAGCGCTGGTGTTGTATCAGATGGGGGCGTTGGCGGGAATCGCCCGGGCGGAGGGAGTCGAACTTCGGCACGTCAAACCGCACGGAGCGCTCTACAATCAGGCGGCGGTGAATGCGGCTTTGGCGGAAGCGGTTGCCAGGGCGGTGAAACGTTTCAGCCGGGATCTGGTTCTGGTCGGGCTGGCAGGCTCCAGCCTGGTGGAGCGCGCGCGGGGAATCGGCCTCAGCGCGGCAAGCGAAGCGTTCCCCGACCGCGCGTACCATCCCAATGGAACCTTGATGCCGCGCAGCCTGCCGGGCGCGGTGCTGCGCGACCCGGCGGCGGTAGCCGAAAACGCCGTCCGCCTGGCAGCGGAGGGGATTCGATTCGGGGAAAAAGTGGTTTTTCCTGATACCTTGTGCCTGCACGGGGATAACGAAACCGCCGCCGAGAACGCCCGCCTGGCGCGGGAGAAATTGGCGGCGGCGGGGATTACGGTGCGGAGTTTATGAAACAGGTACTTCGTTCTCCGGGCGCGGCCAGGCGAAGATGACTACAATGCCCAGCAGGAGCATGAGGCTGACAGCCAGCCCGCCTTCGGGGCCGAACGCGCCGCCGGTAAACCAATCGGGGCCGGTTTCGACGAATTTGAAGAGCGCGCCGCCGCCCGCGGTGGTGCCGCTGACCTCGAAGCCGAAGACGTTGCCCTGAATCCAGTTCCAGACCGAGTGCAGGGCGCAGATGCCCCACAGCGAGCCTTCGCGCAAGGCGTAGAAGGCCGCGAACAGGCCAAACAGGGCCAGGTTCACCATCGCCAGGACGCTCAGGTTGGGGTTCAAGCCATGCAGCAGGGAGAAAAAGAGCGAAACGACCACGATTCCTATCCAGGGCCGGGCGCGCGCGCCCAGGACGGGCAACATCCAGCCGCGAGTCAGGACTTCCTCGCCCGCGCCCTGCACCACCCAGCCGAGCGCGACCAGCAGCACGCCGCCCAGCGCGGCCAGCCCGGTTTGGTCAGTTTGGAGTGGAACGGCTTGCCGTTCCACAAAACCAAACAGCGCCATCAACCCGACCGCGCCGCCGAACAGGAGCGCGCCGAACAGCAGGCCGCGCCCGTATTGCAGCAGCGCGCCGTTTTTCTCGAAGCCAAGCGTGTGAAAGGGGCGTTTTTCGTAGAACTTGAGCCACAGCCACAGGAACAGGAATATCCCGGCAAAGGAAAAGACCAGTTGCAAGGCCATCCAAAAGCCGGAGACGAGGGCCGGCTCGCCCTGCATGGAGGGCATGCCATTCTCGACCCCGTAGACGACCAGCATGGCAAGGACGACGGGAATTGCGCCAAACGATGAAACGAAGAGAAAGGCCAGGCCGAGCGGCAGGACGGCCAGCCAGTGCGTCAGCCGCGTCCCGCGGCGGGCAAGGTGGAAGAGGGGACTTTCGGTTATCCAGGTAAACATAGCGTCAATCATACCAGAATTTGTTCTTCCGGGTACGCCACCAGGCGCGGCGGCGCAAGTTGCGCCAACGCAGTGACAACGGTGAGCGCCCCCAGGCGTCCCCAGAACATGACCAGGCATATCATCAGTTGACCGAAGATGCTTAGGTTACTGGTGTAGCCCAGTGATAACCCGCAGGTGGCAAACGCTGAAACAACTTCAAAAACTACATGGTCGAGCGGCGCGCCTGGATGCGCCAGGAGCAGAATCCAGGTAACGCTGACAACCACGACCAGCGAGATGGTCAGCACTGCCGAGGCGCGCCGCATGGTGGCTGGTCCCAGGCTGCGGCCAAAGATGTGCGGCGTTTCGCGCCCGCGCGCGAAAGCCCACAAGCCAAGCAACAACACGGCCAGGGCGCTGGTGGTTATCCCGCCCCCCATCGAAGCCGGGGCCGTTCCGATGAACATCAGCGCAATCTTGAGTAACTGGCTGGATGAGTCCAGATCGTAAAAATTGTCAATCGCACTGAAACCCGCCGTCCGGGCTGAAATGGATTGGAAGGCAGCAACGGCCAGGGCGCGGGCGGGCGGCAAATCGGCCAACGTGCCGCCAGTTCGGGTTTCGGCCATAAAAAGGCCGGCAGCGCCCGTCACAAGCAGGAAAGCGGTTGTGAGCAGTGTCAGGCGCGAATGAAGGGCCAGGCGGCGGCGATTCCGCCGCCAGACGAGAAGCATATCGGCGACGACCGGGATGCCCAGCCCCCCAATGAAAATCAGGGCTCCCATAACCGATAGCGTGAATGTGTCATCCGGGATTCCAGTAAAGCCCGGCGTGCCTGCAAACAGGTCGAACCCGGCATTGCAAAATGCCGAGACAGCGTGAAAAACGGCATAGAAGACTGCCCGCGCGTCGCCCAGGGCAGCGCGCCAGTGCGCCCAAAGCAAAACCGCGCCGACAAATTCCAATGCAAGGACAGCCGCCAGCGTTCGGCTCGTCAGCGTGAGGATGGAACGCATATCCAGCAGCCCAAAGGAATCGCGCAGGGTCAGCCGGTCAGCAAAGGAGATGCTGCGCCCAAGCAGCCGGAAGACAACGACTGCGGCGACCATATACCCCACGCCGCCGATTTGAATCAGGGACAGTAAGGCGATTTGTCCAAATAGCGATAAGTCTTCCCCCGGCGTAATAATTGACAGCCCAGTAACAGTCAGCGCTGAGACGGCTGTAAACAGGGCTTCGTTTGGCCGCAATGGTCTTTCTTTGCCGGTGAACGGCAGCATCAGGATAAGCGTAGAGACGAAGACCATCAACCCCAAGCCAAAGGCCAACCGGATAGGCGTCGGCAAGCGACGTGAAAAAATGACAGAGCGGCGCGGCCGATTATTGAGCATGGCAACTAACGCACTTCGGTCAGTTTGGTGATTTTTTCTGTCAGGCCAATCACGACCAGGATGTCGTTTTGCTGGATGACTTGTTCAGCGGGCGGGGAAATGGTGACGGATGTCTCATGTTTGAGGGCCACCACGTTGGCTCCGTAATGTTTGCGTAAATCGAGTTCGGCCAGAGTCCTGCCTACCATAGTTTTAGGAGCAAGCAATTCAAGAACACTGTGACTCTCGCCAAAAGAAATCTGTTCTATCAGGTTAGGAGCAGCCAATTCGTTTGCCAGTTGACGCCCGGCATCGGCTTCGGGCAGGACAACCCGGTCTGCGCCGACGCGAAGCAGGATGTCCTTCTGACGTTGGGTAAGGGCTTTGCAAATGACCTGTTTGACGCCCAGTGCTTTGAGCGCGACTGTCGTTATCAAGTTACTCTCGAAGTCAGAGCCGATGGCGACCACAACGGTATCAAACGACGCGATGTCGAGGTCGCGGAGCGCCGCCTCGCTGGTCGAATCGACCACGACCGCCTGGGTGCAGGCTTCGCTTATATATTGGACGGACGGGGCATCTTTGTCGATTCCCAGCACGCTATGGCCTTTTTCACTCAAGGTGCGCACAACGGCGCGCCCAAAACGGCCCAGGCCAATCACAGCAAATTCTTTTTGTTTATTTTTCGTTGAGCGAAACATAAAACTGATTGTTCCTTAACCTATTCTCTTTTGCCAGATGGAATCAACTGTTCCTGGCTGCCTGGCGCGCCTGTTTGCGCAAATCTTCATAAACTCTGGTGTTTGTCTTATAACAATACAGTTTCTTACGAAACGGACAGGAAAACGTTGCGCTTTCTTTTTCAGCGCTCTCTCACGTTTTTGCCAAACCCCGGCGCGGCCAGGATTTCGCCATCCCTGAAAGCTTCGCGTCCGCGCAGGACGACTTTGCGCACCTTTCCTTTGACTTTCCAGCCCTCGAAGGGGGTCCAGCCGCAGCGCGATTTCATCTCGCTGGCGCGGATTTCGTATTCGGCGGTTTCGTCCACTTCGACCCAGGTTTCGGGCTGTTCGGGCAGGTTGAAAATGCGGCGCGGGTTGATGACCGATTTTTGGATAATATCGTCGATGGTCAATCGTCCCTCGTCCGCTGCCGTCAGCAGCAGCGGCAGGAGCGTTTCGAGGCCGGGGAAGCCGGGCGGGGGGTTGGGGCCGTCTTTTTCGGCCAGGGTATGCGGGGCGTGGTCGGTGGCGAAGCAGTCGATGACATCGAGATTCTCCCACAGGGCGTCTACATCGGCCTGGGTTGCCAGGCGCGGGCGGACTTCAGAGCGGCCCTCACCCCTGACGCTTCTCCCGGTGGGGGAGGGGATGCCCTCACCCCCGGCCCCTCTCCCGGTGGGAGAGGGGGATTGGGTCAGGAACAAATGGTGCGGGCAGACTTCGCAGGTGACTTTGACGCCGTGCTCTTTGGCGGCCTTGATGAGCAAAACCTCCTCGCGCAGGGAGATGTGAGCGATGTGAATCGGCTTGTCGAACATTTGCGCCATCCACAGCGCGGCGGCCATGCTGCGGCTTTCGGAGTGGGTCACAATCGGCGCGGGACCCGGCCAGCGGCGGAAATGTTCCAGCCAGAGGGTCATATCGTCGAGGCGCAGTTCGCCAAAGGTCGAATCGAGATACATCTTGAGCGCGGCGGCTTTTAGGGCCAGGCGGGCGACTTCGGCGGCGTTTCCCGGCCCAGCGCCGAGATATTGCCCGTAGTCGCAGCGGGCTTTGGTTTTCGCGGCGTCCAGCGACAGATTCAGGGTTGCTTCATCGAAAATCGGCGGCTTGGTATTGGGCATGGCGAGAATCATCGTCACGCCGCCTGCCAGCGCGGCCTGGGTGGCAGTGTCCCAGTCTTCCTTGTGGGTCTGGCCGGGTTCGCGGACGTGAACGTGCGGGTCAATCAGGCCGGGAAGTTTAATCATGCGTTTCCTCCAGTTTGGTGCCGGCCAGCGCTTCGAGGACGCCCAGCACGGCTGAATTATCCAATTCGCCCATGCCCATTGGGAGCATGGCGTTGAACAATTGGGCATTTTCGGCGGTGCCGGGCAGCGGGACGCCGTATTCGCGCGCCGTCTCCAGCACGATGTTCAGGTCTTTGGCCTGCATGCAGGCTTTGAATCCTGGGGTTCGGTTGCCCGAGAACAGGCGCGGCGGTTTCACATCCAGCGTCCAGCATTGGGCCGCGCCGCCCTTGATGGCTTCGACCACTTTTCGAGGCTCGACCCCGGCTTTTTGCGAGAAAACGAGCAACTCGCCCATTGCCACCATTTGCGCGGCGACCATGATTTGATTGGCGGCTTTGGCGACCTGTCCCGCGCCCGGCCCGCCGACGTGGGTCACGGTCTTGCCCATCGCCTGGAAAACCGGCATTACGGTTTCGAGCGCTGCCGCCTCGCCGCCGATCATGATGGTGAGCGTGCCGTTCCGGGCGCCGATGTCGCCGCCGGAGACGGGCGCGTCGAGGGCCAGGGTTCCTTTTTTCGACAATTCGCCCGCCAGGTGGCGGGCAGTGGCGGGTTTGATGGTGCTGTTGTCCACGTACACCAGCCCCGGTCGGGCCGCTTGCAAAATTCCGTTTGGGCCGAGCACCACGCTCTCCACATCGGGCGAATCTGGCAGGTTGGTGAAGACGACATCCACCTGACCCGCCACTTCCGCCGGGGAAAAGGCTTCCTGCGCGCCTTCGGCGACCAGTTCGGCCACCGCCGCCCGGCTGCGATTGTGAACGACGAGCGGGAAACCCGCCTTGAGAATGTTGCGGGCGATGGATTTGCCCATCAGGCCAAGACCGATGTAGCCGACTTTGAGCATAGTGCCTCCAGAAAGTGAGTTGGGGAGAAACGACCGATGCGGAAATTATACTCGTGAGTTTTGGCATAAAAAACGCCCTTTTCAGCAGAAAAGGGCAAAAGATAAAAGTCGTCCTCTATTTATGCAAGATGCTGATTGAGTTCCATGACAAGTAAATGGACGGTTGTGCAGGGATTGTTCACGGCCGGGTTGTGATTGGGCTGGTATATCTCCAGTAACCGTTGCGCGTTAGCAATTGCCTGCGGCTGCCGGTTTCGTAAACTTTCGTACAATCCAACGGCATTTTTGCGGTAAGGACTTCCCAATTTTTCTGTCAGGGCGGCCTGGTACGACTGGCGCGCCTGGGCGGTATCGCAAAAATCGAAATGCAAGACATACCACAACTCGAAAGCCTCATTGGAGTAAGCCGCGCCTATGTCTTGCTTTTTGGCCTGTTCAATTGCAGCGTTGAATTCTTCGGCGCTGAACTCGTCACGGTCGAACGCCACCCAGACATGGGTGTATTCCGATTTGCGGCGCAATTTTTGGGCATACTCCACCACGCCCTGCGGACTGCGTCCCTTACCGAATACTTCTACATCCGCATTGACGCGAAAACTCTTGAAGTAATTCGGCTCGGTCTGTTTCCCTTCGCAAACAATCAGGAAGCGCGGACGCAATTCGCGCGTTTGGGTTGGACGTTTTTGCATGGACACACCCTTATCGGCCAGTTTGCGCCCGGTCGGCTTGGGGTTACGCGCCATGTTCGAGTTCCTGCTCGATGTAAGGACGCAGGCCGCCGAGCAACGGAATGCCGCCATATCGCCCGGCCAGGTAGTTTTTCAGGTACGAGGCGTCTTTGCGTTCTTTCATCTCGGCCAATGAGTAGAGTTCGGTGGCCCCATAACGATTTTTCTGGGTAAACCAGACCTGGTCGCGGCGCAGCAGGCATTCGCCCAACAGACCGGCGTCGTGCGTGGCAAAAATCAACTGCGCGTTGCGCGGATTGGTTTCGGGCGCATTGAACAGGCGCACCACTTCGCGCGTCAGCAACGGGTGCAGGCGGGCTTCCAGTTCGTCTATGAAAATTGTCCATCCATTTTCGAGGATATCGAACATCGGTCCAAGCAAAGCCAGAAATTTCTGCGTTCCTTCGGACTCTTCTTCGATGTCAAGAATTGCCTGCCCAATCTGCTGTTCCCCATCGAAAAGGGGGTGCTGGACTTCTATATTCTGGATAGTAAATTCGCTTTCAGGCTTATTCTCTCGCTTTGCAATCGCTTTTAGCATATCTCGAACCTTATCAGGCAAATCAGGATGGTCAGGCGGCAAGGCTTTCACCGATAAATCCAGAATGCCCGTATCCGCCAGGCGAATTACCTCGCGCGCACGCTGACGGAAATTTTCTTCGGTTGCGAGACGTTCTAACGTATAACCGGCATACGCTTCGTCATCCAGGCCGGAAATTGCCCGCAACTGCAACCGAAACCAATCGAGTATTTTTGTGGCAATATCCCCGTTGAACTGCGCTAAAACCGAGAGAAACAAGGCATTCGAGCGCGTTTTTTCCTGCACAGAGGCCGGGGCTTCGCGCTTGAAAGAGGTCGAAACATCGAACACCTGCCCCTCGCGGACGAACAGGCGCGTTTCGCGCTGCGCGGCGTGATACAGCCATTCGCTGTGAACCCGTTCTTCATCGGCCTCGAAGCCGTAGCGATAGCGTTTTCCGTTCAGCAAAAAAACAATCTGGAAATGAGCAGGCTTTTGGCGCATGGAAACGTCCAGACGGAATCGTTCGATGGGAAGTTTCTCGCCTGCCTGGATTTTCGTGGCCGAATTCAGGACCAGCCTGCGCATGGTCATCAGCGCCCGCACCAGGTTGCTTTTGCCGCTGGCATTCGCGCCGTAAATGGCCGCGCTGCGCAGCAGGGAGAGTTTTCCCTCCTGGAAAATGTTCCGCGCATCCAGCTCCGGGTCATCGCGCAGGGGCGTTGCGAGCATGCTTAATGTCACCGGCTCGCGGAAAGAACGATAGTTTCCTACCATGAATTCTGTTAGCATAAAGCACCATTTTCGAGAAAAAATCGAAACTATACGCTCTTATATTACATCTTTTGTATCCTGCCGTCAATATACAAACAGTGACCAGCCTCTCGACTGGTCACTGTTTACTGGTCACTGATTACTGGCTATCTGATTTCAAAGTTGACCGTCACGGTCGCCGTAATCTGCATTTGGCCGGGGTTGATAGGCACGGCCGGCGCAGCAGCATCGGCCCCACCGCCCAGTCCCTTGGCTTCGGCATACAGGACCGGCGCATTGTCGTAGTACTGAATACCCTGGATGTCGCCCAGCTTCACGCCGGCAGCATCGGCCAGTTCAGCGGCTTGTTTCTTGGCGGCATCGACGGCGGCCTTGCGGGCATCGGTCAGGGCCTGGGTCTTGTCGGCCACGTCGAACTGGATGCTGTTGATGTTGTTCGCGCCGGCGCGCACGGCGGTATCGAGCAGGTCGCCCAACTTCGCCAGATCGCGCACGGTCACATAGACGGTGTTATCCACGCGGTAGACCGGCTTGCCGGGCATTCCATCCACGCCATAGGGCGTGTTCTGCCAGATGGAGAAGTTGCTGGTGCGCAGGTCATTCTCAGCCACGCCGGCGGCCTTCAGCGCGTCAATCAGGCGCTGGGTGTCGGCGTTGTTCTTCGCAACCGCATCCGCCGCGCTCTCATTTTCCGTGCTGACGCCCATGTAAATATAGGCAATATCCGGCTTGAGTGAAACCTGTCCCGAACCACTGACCGAGATGGCGCGTGGGGCTGCCTGGGCCGCGCCCGGCAAAACAGCAGAACCACAGGCGCTCAACAGTACCGCTAAAATCATGAACAGGGAAACGAAAAGAAATTTGTTACGCATTTTGTTGCTCCTTTTTGAATGTTGAACTTCCCCCCTATAACGCCGCCCGCTCCTAAAAAGTTCCCGCCCCGCTGGGAATCGCGGTACAATTTTCGCATGTCCATCGACTTCCAGCAGGTCTACCAGAAAATCCGCGAAATCGGCGCCACCGCCCAACAGCGCAGGAAAACGCTCGACGAACGCCGCGCCCAGGCGCGCGCGTTGTTGCGCAACCATGCCAATTTACTCGTTGTTTTGCAGCGAATTGTGGATGCCGTTAAAGAAATCGACCCCGCCATCCGGTGCGCGGTTCCGTTGCACGAGCCTTTGGACTTTCACGCCCCGCCGCCCGCCTCGCCGTTGAACGCCGTCTTAATCGCCGCTGACGGGTCGCAAATTAACCCCGACCGGCACGCCGCCGTCCAGTTTGGACTCATCAACGTCGGGGCCATCACCCTGAAACTGGCAAGCGGCGAGACGACCCAGGTCTTTACCGACAGCCAGTTGTTGTTCGACGACGAACTGTTCACCGCATCCGGCAATCCCTTGACCGAAGGCATGGTGGCCCTGCGCCGCGACCTGCGCGAACGCTCCAGGCTCTACGACCTGGCTGCCGAATGCGGCGAAGGCCAGCCCGTCATCACCGTCACCGACGGCCCGATCGAATTGTGGGGCAGCAGCGGCGGCGAGGATGGACAGGAATATCACGAAGCCCTGCAAAAATACCTGGGGGTGCTTTCACGACTGCAAACGCGCGGAGTCGTCACCGCCGGGTATGTCGACAAACCCGGCGCAGACCTGGTCATCCGCCTGCTCGAACTCTCTGAAATCGACCTGACGCAAGTTGATAACTTGCGGAACCATCACCCCCTGCGCGGCGTGACCGACCGCTGGCTGTTTGGCGAGCGCAAAGACCCGCTGCTCAAACCCGGCGAACGCTCGGCGGTCTTCAAAATCCAGACGAAAAATGAGAAACACTATAGCGGGGCGCTCGGCCTGCACTTTTTTTACCTGAATGTGGGGGGGGAGGGCCATCCCTGGCCGGTGCGGGTCGAAATCCCCCAATGGGTGGCGCAGGATTCGGAAAAACTCGGCTGGCTGCACGCCATCCTGGTCGAGCAGTGCCGCATGATGGGCGCCAAGCCGTATCCCTACCTGCTGCATCGCGCCCACGAATGCGCGGTTGTCTCGTTCGAGGAAAAGCACCAAATCGAGCAAATGCTCCAGGTGGAGCTGCGCCGCGCAGGCGGGGAAACCGACGATGGTTCGTACAAACAGTCAGCCAAAGACCTGCCCGGACGCGGGTCTTTCAAGTAGGGGCGGACACGCGGCTTATCCGGCCGCCTTTTCCATCAACGCCAGGATTTCGAGCGGCTCGCCCTTGGCCGGCTCCCGTTTCAGGGAGATTGCCTCGGTTGGGCAATGCTCCGCGCACACTCCGCATCCCATACATTTTTCGAAATCGACCCGGCTGTGCTGGTCTCCCATCGAGAGCGCCCCAAACTGGCAGGATTCGAGACATTCGGCGCAGCCAACGCACACCGATTCATCGATTTGGGCCACATAGCCCGACGAGGCCAGCATGGGCGTGCCGTGCTGGTGGGCATGTAAAGCCCCACAGCAGCAGGCGCAGCAGTTACAGATGGCATAAAAGCGGCCGAGCATGGCATCCTTGAAAAAGGCGTGATGGACATGCCCGCGCTGGTCTTCCGCTTCGAGAATCTCGACCGCATCTTGTTTCGTAATCCAGCGCGCTTTGCCGGGGTTATGCTCCATCACAAAACTGGCGAACGGCTCGCCGACCACGAGACAGACATCCAGCGGCAGGCAGGGGTTCGGCCTGGCCGCCCGGCAGGGGCAATCCAGCGCGACGATATGTTCGGGGTTCTTGAGAATAATGGAGCGCGCCCGCTTGTAGGGAATGACCTGCTCGAGGTCGGGGATATTGATTTCCTCGTTGACCAGCACCAGTTGGCGGGCAGTCTCCAGCGGCAGGGCCTTGCCGTGATAGGTATCGGCCATCGTAACCGCATCCGCTTCAGCGGTTTGTTTTTTCCCGCGAGTCATCCGCTTCTCGAACCAGGCCGCCAGCGGCGCGAGTCGCTTCGCCAGCGGGTGCCGCCCGGTGCCGATGGCGATGTACAGGTGAATCCAGCGCCCGTAAATGTAGCCGTGCAGGAAGTCGAACAACGAGTAATTTGGCGTTTTGCGCGCCTCGGCGATGAATTCACGCGTGGATGGCTTGAGGATACCCATAAGATGCTCCTGTAAAGAAGATAGAACGCAGACGATGGACGATAGACCATTGTCCATCGTCCATCGTCCACCGTCAAGAAACAAACTTCCCTGATTCGCGGGCTATTTGTCCCCAATCGACCAGAAATCGATTTGCGCATTGAGCGCGCCAGGGTTGCTGATGGTAAGCAGGCAGCGGCCATCCGGGCTGATGCGCAGCAGGCCGCCGGCCGTTGCTTCTGGAATGCTGCGCTCCCACAACAGCCCGGCGGTCGCCGCGTCCCAGACCTGGATGCCCTGCCGGAAGGTGAGCAGGTACTTGCCGTTGGGGGTAAACGCCATCTGCTGCGGCTCAGAATATGCCACCCAGGGCAGTTCGGAGGAGACCTGGCACGAATCGACCCGCCAGTAGGCCAGCATCTCCTTTTGCATATCGGCTACCGCCAGGCGGCCATCGCGGTGGAAGGCCGCGGCCGCGCCCTGGATGGTACAGATTTTCTTGCCGTCCGAGACGTTCCAGGTTGTGACCTGCCCGGTCAGCCCGCTGGAGGTGACGAGCACCAGGAAACGTTCATCCGGACTGAGCAGCAAGTCGCTGAAACGTCCCGTCGTAACCGAGTCGACCAGTTCGCAGCCGTAGGGCGAAACCTTCCAACGCTGGATTCGGACGGGCGCGTTGGCCTTTTGAGGGTCCTGCGAAGCAGTAAAGAGACGTTTCAGGCCATCGCTCAGGTAAACGCTCCGGCGCAGTGCGCCGCTTGCGCACTCTTCGAGGATGCGCTTCTTTTCCGAGAGTTCGCCGTTTTTCGCGTCATAGACGTAAATGGCCGGGCCGGCGTCGAAGTTGATGATGAAATTGCCGTTGGTGCTGAGGCTGACCGCCTGGAACAGTCCCTGCCTGCCCTGCGGCGCAACCGACCAGAGCTTTTTGGCGCTGACCGTATCGTGGACGGTGAGCGCGCCGGGGCTGGCGATACCGAATCGTTTGGAATCGGGATACCAGAAGGCTTCCCCGGCCTCGGCCTGGCTCCATTTCGCCAGTTTTTGCAGCGCGACGGTGGCCGGGGTCGGCGAGGGCGTGACCGGCGTGGCGGTGATAACCTCCGGCGCGAGTGTATCCGCCGCGAAGACGGGCAGGGGCGTATAGGTGGGGGCCAGGTCGGGGAATTCGAGCGGGGGAATTTCTTTCCGCGAGGACTGCGGCAGGTTACAGCCAGACAAGATAAAGAGCAAAAGAAGCCAGACGGCAAATGACTTTTTCATTTTTTTCTCCCTGGGGATGATTTTGGGTTTCCCTTATCTTATAAACGAACCAGCCTGGAAATCGTTCCAGTCCAGCGTGGTGGAGTCCGAAGTCTCCCGACTTCGGACAAAGTCGTATTTCAAATCAGAAAGCCAAAACCACTTCACCACGACGGCAACCACGTTTCACGACGGAAAACAAAAACCGAAAAATGGGTTTTCGTTGTGTTCCTTCGTTACCATTGTGGTAAAAAAACGCGCCAATCTTAATGTGACATTGTCAAGGTAGTTACCAAAATCGGGAGATTTTGGACTCCCAGCAAGTATAAACCAAACCATTCGTGGAGATTTGCGCTAGAATAATGTATATCCAATTCAAGGAGTCTGCCATGCCTGCTCACAAACGTCCGATTTCCCCCGAAGACCTGTACCGGCTGGAACTGATTTCCGAGCCGAGGATTGCTCCCGACGGGAAGCACGTCATCTACCGCCAGCAGCGGGTGGAGCGGAAAACGGAGAAGAAATACGCCAATTTGTGGGTCGTCTCGACTACGCTCGACGCAGGTTCACCGAAACAGTTTACCTACGGCGACCAGAACGACTCGTCGCCGCGCTGGTCGCCGGATGGACGGCAGATTGCCTTCCTGTCGAACCGGGGCGATAAAGAGAAACCGGCCCAAATCTACATCATCCCCTTCGACGGCGGCGAAGCGCGGCCCCTGACCGACATCGAGGGCGAGATTACGCTGGTCGGCTGGTCGCCGGACGGCAGGAAACTGCTCTGCCTGGTGCGCAAAACCGACCCGGAGCAGTTGGAACGCGAAAAGGACGAGCAGAAAAAGAAACTGGGCGTGGTGTCGCGGCAGTACACGCGCCTGTTCTACAAACTGGACGGCTACGGTTACCTGCCCCACGAGCGGACGCACCTCTGGCTGGTGGATGCGCGCACGGGCAAAGGCAGGCAACTGACCGAGGGCGAGATTTGGGACGAGGCCGACCCGGCCTTTTCGCCGGATGGGTCGCAGATTGTTTTCGTCTCGAACCACGCCAAAGACCCGGACCAGGCTCCTGACCGGATGGATTTGTTCGTGCTAAATCTTGCTTCCGATGAACCCCCCAGGAAAATCAAAACCCCGACCGGTTACAAAACCCAACCGTCCTTTTCACCCGACGGCAGGTGGATTGCCTGCTTTGGGCGCGAAGGCGAGGGCGAAGACTGGCGCAACCTGAACCTGTGGGTCGCAGCAGCGGATGGCTCGAAAGCGCCCAAAAACCTGACGGCGCAGGCCGACCTGCAGTGCGGGGCGAATATCATCGCCGACTGCGGCGCGCCGGAGCAGGCCGCGCCCATCTGGTCGCCGGATGGGAAGTCCATTTACTTCCAGGCCTCGCTGCACGGCTCGGTGACGCTGAAACGAATCAGCCTGGAGACTGGCGAAATAACGGAGGTGATTGGTCAGGGCGGCGCGGTCGGCTCCCCTTCGTTCGACAAAAGCCACTCGCGGGTTTCCTACTTTTTCGGACAGATGCACGACCCGGGTCAAATCCACCTGAAAGAGTTAACGAACGGGCAGACCACCCGCCACCTGACGCGCGTCAACCGGGCGCTGTTCGAGGCGGTCGAGTTGTCGAAGGTCGAGGAAGTCTGGTTCAAGGGGCCGGATGGGAATGATTTGCAGGGCTGGCTGATGCTGCCGCCGGGGTTCGACCCGAAGAAGAAATACCCGTCGATTTTGGAGATTCACGGCGGGCCGCTGACGCAATATGGCAAATTTTTCATGCACGAGTTCTACTTCCTGGCGGCGCAGGGTTACGTGGTCTATTTCTGCAACCCGCGCGGCGGGAAGGGCTACGGCGAGGCGCACGCCCGCTCGATTTACGGCGCGTGGGGGACGACCGATTACGCCGACCTGATGGCCTGGACGGATTTCGTGGCCGCCAAACCGTACATCGATACCAAACGCATGGGCGTGACCGGCGGCTCGTATGGCGGCTACATGACGCTCTGGATTATCGGCCACACGGAGCGATTCAAGGCGGCTGTGGCCCAGCGCGTGGTCAGCAATTTCGTCAGCGAGTGGGGTTCGAGCGACTACAACTGGACCTTCGAGTACGAGGTACTGGCCGAAGCGCCCTTCAAGGATTTCCAGAAGTGGTGGGACCTGTCGCCGATGAAGTATATCGGCAACGCCAAGACGCCGACCATGATCACCCACTCGGAAAACGACCTGCGCTGTCCCATCGAGCAGGGCGAGCAGGCCTTCGTGGCCCTCAAACGCCTGGGCGTCGAGACGGAGTTCATCCGCTTCCCGGAGGAGTTTCACGGGCTGTCACGCACGGGGCGGACGGACAGGCGGATTGCAAGGCTGGGACATATTGCGCGGTGGATGGGGAAGTACCTGAAGCAGCAGTAAAATAAAGTATGGATAAAGTATCAGTATAGATTTTGGCAATCATCGTTCAATGTACCATCAACTTTACAGGGTACTCATGGATTATGTCAAAGGTCATCTCAAGGCAGCAACTTGGGTTGTCTTAATCTTCCTGAAAATGGACGACGAGGTAGAAATTCTATCCTGGCTGCAACGCTGTGCGTTTGACAAAATCTGTAGTAGACTTCTTTTGTGCTTCCGTAATGGACGGTTTAAAAATCTCCAAATCAACAGTCCCAATGAACTTGCGCCGCATCATCCAACCCGCCCTGCTCTTGCTGGCCCTGGCCGGTGCAATTTGGCTTGGTGGTTCGCGCCTGGCTTCAGCCCGTCCGCTCCCTCGCGCCTCGGGACAAGAGCAGGCAGCAGCGCCGTTTTTGTACCCACCGTATTACGGGCGCTCGTCTGAAGAGTCTGTTTTCGACCATAGTTCTCCCAACTACACCCTGACCGACAACAAAATCGTCACTTACAGCGGCGAAGTGCTGAACAAGATTTGCCCTGTTCCCGCGCCGCCCGGCACGCCGCCGCCCAACGGCCTGTGCGACCAGGGCTACGGCAGTTATTGGAGTTACAAACTCGGCATGTACCTGTGGTACAACGGCCACGATGGCATCGACTACGGCCTCAGTTACCGCCCCCTGCTGGCCGCCGCCGACGCCAACCAGGTCGTCTATGCCGGTTGGTACAACCCGCAAGACCACGGCTCGAACCTGGGCATTTTCGTCCGCTTGCGCCATCCCAACGGCTATAACACCTGGTATGGACATATGAGCGCGATAGCGGTGCAGTCCTGCCCGACGGTCGGCTGCGCGAACATCCCGCGCGGCGAAGTCATCGGCATCAGCGGCAGCACCGGCAACTCTTCTGGGCCGCATCTGCACTTCCGCGTTACCAATCCGCAGAACCGGGCGGTGGACCCCTACGGCTGGATTGGCCCGGCAGGCCAGGACCCTTGGGAATACAACCAACCCGAATCGCTCTGGATGCAGTATCCTGACATCAGCGGCTACCCTAAAAACGTCTATCCGGGCGGCGCGCCGCTGCCCGAACCAACCGCGCCTTCCACCGGCTACCTGGTGGATGACTTCGACCCGCGCTTCGACCAGATTCCCGAAGGCTGCTGGACGGTCGTCAACACCAGCCCGGCCAACAGTCAGAACGGGCGCATGTTGACCGTTCGTCCCATCACCAGCGGCTCCGACACCTGCCGGGCGCGCTGGAAACTGCCGCTCGGTTCGGGGGCCGGGACCTACGCCGTCTACGCGCGCATCCCCGCCGTCCGCGCCACCAGCCGCGGCGCGTTGTACTACATTATCCATGATGGAAAAACTGATATGGTGGTCGTCAACCAGGCGGTCTTCCCCAACTTCAACGTCCCGACCGGCTGGGTGTATGTTGGGAAGTATTACTTCAACGGAGTGGCGCTGGAATATGTCCAACTAGGAAACCGCACCCAGGATATGGCCGGGGATGCCGCCAGCCTGGAACTGGCCGCCGACGCGGTACGATTTGTCCCGCTCGCGCCGGGGACCCCGGCTCCATCCAACACGCCGACCATTACCCCCACCCCGACCGTCTCGCTGACCCCAACCGTGACCCGCACCCCGACAGTGACGAACACGCCGACCGTTACGCGCACGCCCACCATAACCCGCACCCCAACGGCCACC
>DAOUAZ010000244.1:0-6246 GCA_034432975.1 Anaerolineales bacterium
CGCGCCGGGACAGGGCGCGCCCTGACGCTCATCACCGCCCCGGCGGGATTCGGCAAAACGACCCTGGCGGCAGACTGGGCCCAGCGCGGCGAAATGCCGGTAGCCTGGCTCTCGCTCCAACCCGCCGACCGTCCACGCGAGCGATTTCTCTCCTACCTGATTCAAGCCCTGCAAACCATCGCGCCCCACCTCGGGCAGACCTCGCTCGCTCTCATGCAAGGCGGCGCGCCTGAAGGCGTCCTGTTTGCGCTGGTCAACGACCTGGCCGAGATGAAATCCGATTTCGCGCTGGTTCTCGACGATTATCACAGCGCCGAAGGCCCCGAAACGAACGAAATCATCGCTTTCTTGCTTGAAAATCGCCCCATATACCTGCGTATTATAGTGACTACGCGCAATACGCTTGCCTTCAATCTGGCCCGCCTGCGCGCCCTTGACCAGGTGACGGAAATCACCGCCGCCGACTTGCGCTTTACTGAGAGTGAAATCCGCGCCTTTCTCGAAACAATCGCCAATCTACACCTGTCGCCCGAAGCCCTTGCCCGCCTGAACCAATCCACCGAAGGCTGGGCGGTTGGCCTGCAATTGGCCGCCCTGGCCCTGGCCCGCCAGCCCGACGCCTGGCAAACCCTGGCCGGGCAGGAACACATCTTCGACTACCTGGCTGAGGAAGTCTTGCGCCGCGAACCGCCCGAAATCCAGCAATTCCTGAAAATCACGGCCCTGCTCGACCGGTTTTGTGCGCCATTGGTTGATTACATCCTGCGAACTACGCAATGTGGATTACGCAACGCGGATGACGAAATTGCGTCTCCTGTCACCGACACAATCTCATGCCTAGAGCGCGCCAACCTGTTCCTCGTCCCCCTGGATTCCAACTGGTATCGTTATCACGCCCTGTTTACCGACTTCCTGCGCAAGCAGACTTCTCCAGAACAAGCGGCCCCGCTCTACCGCGCCGCATCCGACTGGTTCGAGCAAAACGGATTGCTCGACGACGCCATTCACTACGCCATCCACGCCGCCGACTACGAACGCGCCGCGGACCTGCTCGAAACCTGTTACCGCGACCTGATTCTGCATGGCGAACAGGCCGCCATCCGCGAGTGGGTGTCTGCCCTGCCGCCCGAACTGCTTGGAACGCGCCCGCGCCTGTGGCTGGCCCAGGGTTGGACACACCTCATCGGCCTCGACACCACCCAAGCCGTCGAGCGCGCCGCCAAAGCAGAGTCGCTGCTCCCTGCCGGTAAAGCGGCTGACAATTTGCGCGGCGAAGCCAAAGCCCTGCGCATTCTGAGCCGGGTCTTTGCCGGTCAACCCGCCGCTGCCGATGAAATCTCCGAAGCCTTCATCCTTATCTCGGAGAAAGACGATTTCCTGCACAGCCTGCTGCATTTCAACCTCGGCCTGCATCACGTCATGGAAGGCGAAACCGCCCAGGCGGTCGAAGCCTTTACAGAAACCATGCGCCTGACAGCGTCCTTTCATCTGCCGCTCGTCTCCATCATCGCCGGCGTGCAATTGGGCGAAACCCGCCAAATGCGCGGCGCGCTGGGACTGGCCGAACGCGGATTCCAGCAGGTTATCCAAACCACCCGCCGCACCCTGGGTGAGCATACCTTCCTGCTCGGCATGCCCTATATCAGTTACGCCGAACTGCTGCGTGAGCAAAACCGTTTCGACGAATCCGTCCGCTATGCCGAACAAGGGATTGCCTATTGCCACGCCTGGCAGCCGGTCGCCAGCATGGACGGCCACATCGCCCTGGCCCGCTTGCTGGCCGCCCAAAACCGCCAGGACGAAGCCTTCGGCCACCTCGAAAGCGCCATGCAGGAGGCCGAAACCAGCGTCTCGGTGCTGGATGACGCCTTCGTTGCCCTGCAAATGGCGCGTTTATCGCTCTTGCAGGGCAACCTGCCGCGCGCCCAACAAATCATCAGCGCCTATGAGTTGGATAGGGACAAACCAAAAAATTATTACCTTTTGTGGGAAACCACCCAACTCGTGCTTTTGCGCGCAAAAGTAGCGGAACATATTGCCGCCCCGGGGCCTTTCGATTTCACTCAGAACAAGCCTGCCTCGCCGTTAATCGAATCCATCTCATCGCTGGTGGAAGAAGCCGAACGCCGCGAGCGAATCACATCCGCTATCGAAGCCCTGATTCTACGCTCTTACGTTTTCCACGCCGCCGGGAATCATCCCGCCGCCGCCGAAGGCCTCTCGCATGCCCTGACGCTCGGCGCGCAGGGCGGCTATGTGCGCATCTTTGCCGACGAAGGCGAGCAACTCCTGCATTTGCTGGAAAAGTACCGCCCCCAACTCCACGCTCCCTACACATACATCGACCAAATCCTGGGCATTTTACGCCAGGAAAATACGCACCAAGCACCACGCGCTACGCACACTGCTCCCCTTGTCCCTGCTGACACCATCCCACTCACCCGCCGCGAACTCGACATCCTGACCCTGCTGGCTGCTGGCCAAAGCAACCAGGAAATCGCCGCCGAGCGCGTGCTGACCGTTAACACCGTCAAAAAACACGTCGCCAACATTCTCTCCAAAATGGCCGTTTCCAATCGCACCCAGGCGGTCATGCTGGCGAGAAAACAGGGCTGGATTGAGTAATCTGCCTGGAAGAAATTTGTGAACGCGTAAATCCCCATTGTTTTGGGTTATACTTAAATTATGACCGATATCAAAGACAATTACCGGTTATATATGGAACATGCTCATGAAATGCTCGAGGTTGCCAGGGAGAATCTTGGCAATGACCGTTATAGTTCGGCCTGTAATCGCGCCTATTATGGTTGCTTCTACGCCGCCAGCGCCCTGCTGTTTTCAAAAGGCTTATCTCTCGGCAAACATTCAGCGGTGATTGCTGCTTTTCGCCAGCACTTTATCAAAACCGGTGAGTTCGATACCAGGTGGAGTAAAACCTACGAGTTGATTATGACTAGCCGCCAGATAGGCGACTATGAATTGAATTTGAGCATCGAGAAAGAACAGGCTGAACAAATGGTTTTGGAAGCCGGGAATTTTATCCAGGAGGTGGAAGCATGGCTGAACAAACACCACTTGCTTTGAGCCTGGCATTGAACGAAAAAGCAGCCATTGAAACCTTGCTGACCCGTGTTCGCAAAAAGTTTGGCGGTCAGGTTTTGCGCGCCGCCTTGTTCGGCTCGAAAGCGCGTGGTGATTCGAATGTGGATTCGGATGTAGACCTGCTTCTCATTGTGACCGATGACCACTGGAAATTTCAACAGCCTTTGATTGAAATCGGCGCGGAAGTCGGCCTGGAATATGATGTTTTATTCGATTTACGGATTATCAGTGAACAGCGTTGGATGTACCTGGAAAGCATTCAGGCTGGGCTGTACCGAAACATCAAGCGCGATTCCATCCCCCTGGCGGGCTGAAAACACTCCACTCGCTAGAAATTATCCATGAGATTGACAAATCAGCCCCCGTCCGAATTCGGACGGGGCTTTGGTTACTTCCCACGATGTTGCACCACATCCCCAGTGGCGATGGCTTTCTCGGCTTCGATGCGATAACCGCCCACAGGCATTGGCGGGCCATCGTGGTCGCGGAAGTAGAGCGGTAAGCCCTCTGCGAAGTTGAGCGGGTAGACGGTTGGGTCCTGGCGCTGGTGGTGAATATGGATGTGCGGTTCGCTGGTGTTGCCGGAGTTCCCACATTGACCAATGACCTGCCCCTCATTGACCGTTTCACCCGTTTGGACAGTTACACTGCCGTTCTTCAGGTGCGCAATGACCAGGTAAGTGCCTGTTTCCATCCGAATCATGACGTGGTTGCCGGTTGGCGCGGCCATGTTATTCGAGAGCACGCCGGGCGTTGCATCTGGCTCGCCATCGCGCGCCGAGACAACATAGCCGGAGACCGGGGCTACGACCAGGACGCCGTAACAGCCATAATCTTCCAGGTTGGGGCTGCCGGAGAAGTAGGGCGCAACCAGGAAATCATACGCCCAACGCTGGTCAGGGGTGGCGGCGTGATAGTTTTTATCGAGGCTGTCCCCGCCCCAGACGACCTGTAGCGGCGCGTCCGCCGGGAGGCGGACTGTGGCCGAGGGGCTGGTCGTTTCCAACGAGGCAGGGTAGGCAATCGGCGCGAACCAGAAAACCAACGGAGAGAGACTCAGCAGGGCCGCCAGCCCGGTCGCCAACAGGGCTTTACTGCGCCGCTTGCGGACGATAGCATAAATAGTCACTGTTAACAGGGAAACCAGCCCTAATACAGGGGGGAGCAGTTGCATCAGGTACCAGGCAGAAATCCTGACCAGGCCGCCTGCCGCAAACATGCCCAGCAAGACAGCGATGGTCAAAAGCATCAGCGCGAGCGGCATCCAACGCAGGATTCTCCACAGGCGGGATGGCTGGGTGGGTGTTTGTTCCATAGTTTCTCCTTGTAATGGTCAAAAAAACGCACTTTGGGAAAGTCTACGGAGGAATGGAAAGAAAGTCGCAGCGCCAGGGGCTATCTGGCGGGAGATTTTTTCAGACGAATGACATTCCACGAAGCGGGAGGCAGGCTGGCGGTGAGTCGGCCCCCCTCCAGCGCAGCATCCCCGCCCGGGCGCGGGACGATTTCATCGGGCCGGTCGGGGCTGTTCGCAGCTTTCATATCGGGATGGGTAAGCAGGATGTGTTCGACAACGCGATAATCCGCAAACGCGCGGGCGTCGCCCTCCAGCACCAGGGGTTCCTCCAGGCTGCGGTTGACAGCAAAAACGGTCAGGGCTTCGGCTTCAGGGTCGTGGACGGCGACCGCTTCAAGGTATGGCACGGCGTCGAACTCTTTATCGTCGTATGTCGGGGATTGGGCGCGCAGGTCGAGGGCCTCGCCGCGCCCGTAACGCGAGGCGTGCTGGAAGGGATAGTAGATACTCTGCCGCCAGGCCGGGCCGCCGTTGATGGTCATGATGGGCGCGATGACGTTGACCAATTGGGCCAGGCAGGCAATTTTGACCCGGTCGGCGTGACGCAGCAGGGTGATGAGCATACAGCCGACCAGCAGGGCATCTTCGAAGTTGTAGATGTCTTCCAGTTGCCCCGGGGCCTCGCTCCAGGCCGGGATTTCGCGGTCGGCGGCATTGGAGTGATACCAGACGTTCCACTCGTCGAAGGACAGGTGTATCGATTTCTTGCTCCGTTTCCTGGCCTGGACGGCGTCGCAGGCGGCCGTCACTGACCGGATGAAGGCATCCATATCGAGCGATTTGGCCAGGAAGTTGGGGGTGTTGTCCTCGCGGTTGCCGTAGTAGGCGTGCAGGGAGATGTACTCGACATGCTCGTAAGTGTGTTCCAGCACCGTGCTTTCCCAGGCGCCAAAGGTGGACATGCCGCGCCCCGAACTGCCGCAAGCGACCAGTTCAATGCCTGGGTCGACCCATTTCATCACTTTGGCGGTTTCGGCAGCGAGCCGCCCATACTCATCGGCGGTTTTGGCGCAGATTTGCCAGGGGCCGTCCATTTCGTTGCCCAGACACCAGGTTTTTATGGCGTGCGGCTGGCGCGCGCCGTTGGCGATGCGCAGGTCGCTGAGTTGTGTTCCGCCGGGGTGGTTGCAGTATTCGACAATCCGGCGGGCCTCATCGGGGCCGCGCGTGCCCAGGTTGACCGCCATCAGCGGGGCACTGTTGGCTTTTTTGCACCAGGCAATGAATTCATCCAGCCCAAACTGGTTGGTCTCGGTGACGCGCCAGGCCAGGTCGAGACGGCGCGGGCGCTGCTCTTTGGGACCGATGCCATCCTCCCAGTTGTAGCCGGAGACAAAGTTCCCGCCAGGGTAGCGGACGACCGGCACATTCAGGTCACGCACCATCTCAAGCACATCGCGGCGAAAACCGCTTTCATCAGCCATTGGGTGACCGGGTTCGTAAATCCCGCCATAGACGGCGCGTCCCAGGTGTTCGATAAAGGAACCATACAGACGTGGGTCCACTGCGCCAATGCGCAGTTCAGGATTCAGGATGATTTTTGCGGTTTGCATAAGGGAATCTCCAGGGTGTTGTTATCGATAACAGCGTCCCTATTCTGCCACAAAGTGGGAAAAGTGGCGTAACGGGAATATAAATACTCCTTTTCTACTCCTTTCGAGCGCCGACAAAAACATCTCCGGAGAGTATCTTTAGAGAAAGGATACCTCCGGGCAGTTTTTTAACGCAGATTCCTCGTTCTTTAACCAGCCAACACAAACCTTTACTCAGGAGCAAGAACATGAATA
>DAOUAZ010000245.1:0-6778 GCA_034432975.1 Anaerolineales bacterium
ATCTTCCGGGTCGCCGGAGAGCGCCACCCAGCGGAAGGGGCCTTTCCCCTCGCAAAATAGCGGGCGGATGTAAGCCGGGACGAAGCCGGGGAACTCGAAGGCGTCGCTCACGCCGTAGTTGTAAGCCTGCTGGCGGATGTTGTTGCCATAATCGAACACCTCCGCGCCCGCACGTTGGAAATCGAGCATGGCCTGGACGTGCTTTGCCATCGAGGCCATTGCCATTTTTTTGTATTGTTCGGGGTCCGAAACGCGCAGTTGGTCGGCGGCTTCCACCGTCAGCCCGGAGGGGACGTAATACAAGGCTTCGTGCGCCGAGGTCTGGTCGGTGACGACATCCGGGATGACGCCGCGCGCCGCCAGTTCGGGGTAAATATCCGCTGCGTTGCCCACCAACCCCACCGAGAGTGGTTTCTGCTCGCGGATGGCTTCCTCGACCAGGGTCATGGCTTCTTCGAGCGTATCCACCACCCTATCCACATAGCCGATGGCGCGGCGGCGCTCGGCGCGGTCTTTATCCACCTCGACAACCAATCCCACGCCCTCGTTCATGGTGATGGAAAGCGGCTGCGCCCCGCCCATGCCGCCCAGCCCGGCGGTGAGACAGAACTTGCCTTTGAGCGAGCCCCAGCCCCTGAGTTTTGCCAGCGCCCCAAAGGTTTCGTAAGTCCCTTGCAGGATGCCCTGCGTGCCAATGTAAATCCACGAACCGGCGGTCATCTGGCCGTACATGATGAGACCTTTTTTTGCCAGTTCGTCGAAATGTTCCCAGGTGGCCCAATGCGGCACCAGGTTGGAGTTGGCAATCAGCGCTTTGGGGGCGTCTTTGTGGCTTTTGAACACCACGACCGGCTTGCCCGACTGTACCAGCAGGGTTTCGTCTTCTTCGAGATGTTTCAGGCTGTCGAGAATCGCGTCGAAGGCATCCCACGAGCGCGCCGCTTTGCCGCGCCCTCCATACACAACCAGGTCTTCAGGTTTCTCGGCCACTTCGGGGTCGAGATTGTTCTGAATCATGCGAAACGCGGCTTCGCTCAGCCAGTTCTTGCAGGTCAATTCTGTTCCGCGCGGCGCGCGAACCACACGAGGACCGGACATAGGTTTCTCCTTGTTTGAAGTGATTCCTGATTGTCAACCACAGACGCTGTAATTATACGCCAGGAGCATAACCAAAAGGTGACAGTCACTTGAAGTGACTGTCACCTGTACTCGAAATGCTGATGTTCCTATTTGCTCAACCGGATAGACTCTGTCATCGCATTGATATCCGGCTCAATCTGGGCTTCGAAATCCTGCATAAAGGTAAACGTAATACGCACAATGCTCGTAGGGGTTGGTTTGAAAAATACCAGGGTCGCAATCAAAGGAATCGACCCGCCTTGCCCATCTGGGAGGCCAAAGCGGCCCTTGATAACCATCATCGAAACCCCGTTCCGGTTCTCACTGATGACGGATGTCCTCACCCGAAGCCCCGGCAGCGCGCCGGAAGACTCCAGTTCGCGCACCAGGCGGCCCATCGTCGCGTTATCAACCGATTGGGTATCCGCGCCATCCCAGACCAGTTTAGAAAACCCGAAAATAACATTTTTCTGGAGGTCCGGTCTGATTATGTAAACAAAAAGCCGGTCGGCATTTGCTTTGTAAGCGGCCTTGTCAGCAGCCAATTGGTCGAACAACATCTGGTTTTTCGCGCCTTCACCCACCAGCACTGCGTTGATTTCATCGTTATTGTCAGCCCTCACCGCCAGCCACCCAGCAGGGATGTCCATTTCGAAGCCGCCGTCCAGGTCGGTAAACTTGCTTGCGCCATCTGGCAGCCGCTCCAGTTCCGTGCCAAGCAAGACCGGGACGGGGGTTTCCGTGGGTGGCGGGGTGGCTGTCGCTTCTGCCACCGGCTGGGTGGGTGGCTGGCCGCCTGCCTCCGTCGCCGGCAAATTGCCTGAATAGTAGACTATGCCTCCGATACCGCACAGGCACAGGCACACAATCAGACCAATTTCTATCGCCACAATCAACTTCAAGTTTTTGCTCTTCATGCAGGCCTCCTCGAATAAAGCCCCTGTCAGGTAGAGACAGGGGCTTCTCAGTGGTGTCTCCCTCCAGACAACCGGCTTGTCCCAGCAGCGGGATAAGCGTTTTTAATTCATGGAAACAAACTGGGCAAAATTCGTCGCCTTCAGACGCTTCACCAGGTCTTCCTGCGCATCGCACCAGATGGGACGCAGCGGACATTCGTCACCAAACGTGCAGGCGTCCATGTCATTGACGCACTCGTTCAGGGCAATCGGCCCATCGATGGCTTCGACCACTTCCAGCAGGGTAATTTCTTCGGGCGCGCGGGCCAGCGTCACGCCGCCGCGCGCGCCGCGCGAGGTCTGGAGCAGACCGGCAATCGACAACTGCGAAATAATCTTCGCCAGGAAGGAGGGCGGGATGTGCTGCTCCTGCGCAATCTGGCTGGTGGCAGCGCGCTGGTTCGGTCCCAATTTGGAGATGTACAAAACAGCGCGGATGGCGTAGTCGGCCTGACGGGTAATTTGCATGTTGTCCTCTTCTATAAAAAAGGTAATTTTCACCTGGATATACCATATTCTATGGAATATGAAGTTTTTCACAAGTGACCATCGTCACGGATATATTATGACCTTTTACTCCGAAATTCTCGACAAAAAGCCCCACTCATAACGCAGAAAAAGGCTCTTGCTCCAAATCCGACACCGAGAACGCTGAGTGTTCGAGATTTCCTTCGCGTCTCTTTGTATTAAGGCTTTTCCAGGTCAGGCGATAGCGAGGATTTTGCGGACGGTTTCAACGACATCGGCGCGAGCGATGGTTTCCTGGGTGGATGTTGCCAGGTTTTTGACGGTCACTTTCCCGGCGGCGGCTTCATCCGGGCCAATGACCAGGGTTACTTTTGCGCCCATCCGGTCGGCAAATTTGAATTGCCTGGGCAGTTTGGCCGGTTCGGGGTAACTGGTGGCTTTAATCCCGGCGGCGCGCAATTCAGCAGCGAGGGAATAACTCTCCAGCCAAAGCGATTCGTCGAAAATGGTGACCAGTACTGGGGCCGGGGTCGGCACAAAGGGCGGAATCAGCCCCTTTTCCTTGAGAATAATCCCGACGACGACATCCCCCATCGCAAAGCCAACGCCCGAGAGCGGGTCGCCGCCCACGTCGCGCAGCAGGTTGTCATAGCGGCCTCCGCCCAGGATGGCGCGCCGCACCGAACCGGAAACGTCGAAGGCCTCGAAGACCGTCCCGGTGTAGTAGAGCAGGCCGCGCATGATGTTCGGGTCGAATTTGACATATTCTTTCACCCCCAGCGCTTCGAGCGCCTTGAACAGCCGCGCCAACTCGTCGGATTTCTGCCAGAGTTCATAGTCGCTGAGAATCTGCTTCAGGCCATCCAGTTGCTGCTGGCTGAGACCGAGTTCCAGCACGTATTCATCCCATTTGGCGGGCTCCATTTTCGAGCGGCGGTCGACTGCGTTCGAGACATCGAGCCGCTTTTCGAGCGGCACGCCGAGAGCGTCGAATTGGGAATCCATCAGACGGCGGTTGTTGACGAAAATGGCGGCCTGCCCCGGCGTGAGTCCGACCAGTTTCAGGAAGGTGGCGGCAACGGCGATGAGTTCGGCGTCCGCCTCGGGCGAGTTGACTCCCAGCATATCCACATTCCACTGGAAGAATTCGCGCGAGCGCCCGCGTTGGGGCCGCTCGTAGCGCCAGAAAGGACCAAACGACCACCAGCGGACGGGAAAAGCCAGTTCGCCCTGTTTCTGAGCAATCATGCGCGCCAGCGAGGGAGTCAGCTCGGGGCGCAGGGTAATCAGGTCGCCGCCCCGGTCGGGGAAGACGAAAGACTGCTCTTTGACCAGTTCCTCGCCCGATTTGGCGGCGTACAGGTCGATGGTTTCAAGGAAGGGCGCGTCCCATTCCTGGTAGCCGAAGGTTTGGGAGGCCTGGCGGGCTTTTTCGTAGATGAAGTTGCGCTGCGCCATCTCCTCGGGATAGAATTCGCGCGTGCCTTTGACGGATTGGATGATGGATTTAGAGGCCATGTGATACTCCAGAGGGGTTCTAATTTGACAATGTCACATTAATATCTTATCAGTGAAATTCTTGCACAAAAAGCAAGAAATTTACCACGAAGGTAACGACGGAACACGACGTAAGAGCATTTAAGATTTTCCGTAGTGCCCCGTTGTTGCCGTCGTGGTTAAAGGTTGTCTTTTCCGGCTTGTCCGGGTTAGGGTCTAGCGGCTTGTTTTTACCACGAAGGTAACGATGAAACACGACGGAAATTTTATTTTTCCGTTCTGCCTTGCGCGCCGCCGTCGAGGTGAAGAATTTTGACCAATCATCGAAAGGTGACATGGTCAAACTACTCGTGGTTGGATTCAGCGGGCAAATTTTCCAGCAGGGGCGGTTGTTCGGTCATTCGTTTCAGTTGCAGTTTGCGTGCCTGGCGGGCTTCTAGATAGGCACGCAAGGCCTCGCGGATAAGTTCACTGCGCGAGCGATGCTCCTCGGCGGCCATCTGGTCGACCTCGTCCAAGAATTCCTGCGGGAGCGAAACCAAGATTTTCGTGGACATAGGATATATCCTGTATATCCATTGTACGTCCTGTGAACGGTTCCGGCAAGGCAAAGCGCAAAATTCCAGCAATTCTCAATATAAATTGCCAGGCGAACGTCCCGAAGGTTTTTCGAGCGCAATTTGCGTGATTTTGAGAAACCGCTCGGCTGAGCGCTCGCGGCGAAGCCTTCGGGACGGTTTGAAACCAAATTGAGAATTGCTGGCAAAATTCAGCCGTTGAATTTTGGAATGGGATTGGGTATAATTGCAAAACCTGTACGCCACATCATAAGGAGAGAAAAATGGAAATTAACTACCAGGAAACCAGTAAAGACTTGTTGATGCGCATTTACATCCATGAAACCTACGGCGCGCGCAACATCGACCAATGGAACACCGAAGTCCTCGACCCCAAGCCGGGATTCAAAATTTTAGACGTCGGCTGTGGGGCAGGCAAACAGTGCTTCCTGTACAGCGACCACACGAAGGACCAGGCTGAAATCATCGGCGGTGATTTTTCGGAAGAACTGCTCGAAAAAGCCCGCGCCAAACTGGCCGAACGCGGCGATAAAAATATCGATTTCCAGTTCCTGGATTTCAACAAACCCTTCAACTTTGCCGACAACGCCTTCGACCTGGTTTCGAGCGCCTTTGCGATTTACTACGCCGCGGACCTGAAATTCACCTTTGGCGAAGCGCACCGCGTCACGAAGCCGGGCGGACGCCTGTTCGTGACCGGCCCGCTGCCCGAAAATAAGAAAATGTTTTACGATATCATCAAAGAAGCCACTGGCAAACCGATTCCACCCATGCCCGGCTCCAGCCGCTTCAAGGGCGAAATTTTCGACACCATCAGCCGCATTTTCGCCAAAACCGAGCTGCTGACTTTTGAAAACCCGCTCACTTTCCCCGAAGTTAGCCCTTTCATGGATTACGTCCGCGCCTCGTTGAGCGAAGACCGTAAACTGTGGACGAGCATGTTCAACACAAAAGAAGAGTACGCAGAAATCCTGCGCAACATAGAAGCCGTTGCCACGCGCTGGTTCGAGCGCGATGGCAAATTGGTGATGACCAAAGTGGTCGGCGGGATTTTGGCTACGAAATAATCAGTAGTAGGGGCGCGGCAACCGCGCCCCTACGCGAGGAATTCATGAACTTTTACGGTAAACGCGTTCTCTTCATCGGCGCGCACCCGGACGACATCGAACTGGGCTGCGGGGCATTGATTCACCAAATTGCGCCGCAGACCGACATCTTGTGCGTCACGCTCTCCGACAACCAGAAAAACCCGCTCCTGACCAGCCTGGTCGAGGAACACCATCGCAGCATGGATGTCTTGGGCGTCAAACGCGAAAGCGTGGTGCTGGGCCCATTCACCACCCGCATCTTCCCTGATTCACGCCAGGAAATCCTGGAATACTTCCTGAAACTGCGCCGCGACTTCAACCCGGATTTGATTTTTGTCCACTCGAAGGCGGATGTCCACCAGGACCACAACACCATCACCGAGGAAGCCCTGCGTGCCTTTCGCGGCATCACCGTGCTGGGATTCGACGTGGTGCGCTCATCCTATGGTTTTTTCCCGCACTTCCTGGTCGAGGTGAGCGAGGAGAGCGTCAACAAAAAAATCGAGGCCCTGTCGCAATACGAAACCTATCGCGACAGATATTACTTCAATGCCGAGCTGACCCGCTCCATCATGGTGCGGCATGGCGCACTGGGCGAAGTACCGTTTGCCGAGGGCTTCGACATCCTGCGTATCGTTGGAACATTTGGGAAGTAGGCAAAAAATGGCCGCTGGAAAATTGACCCGCGAACTGGAATTAGGTATGGGGATGGTCACTGCCTTGCTGGAAGGCGTTTCCGCTGAAGAAGCGCGCTTCAAGCCGACGCCGGAAACCTGGTCGATTCTGGAGGTGCTCTGTCACCTGTACGACGAGGAGCGCGAAGATTTTCGCCAGCGTCTCGACATTCTCCTGCACCGCCCCACCGACTCCTGGCCGCCCATCCGCCCGGCGGAATGGGTCACGGAACGCGACTATAACAGCCGCGACTTCGAGGAAATGCGCTACAAATGGCTGGGTGAACGCCAGAAATCGCTGGCCTGGCTGCGCGGGCTGGAAAATCCCGATTGGGAACAATCCGCCACCGCCCCCTGGGGAGCGACGATGAAAGCAGCAGACATGTTCGCCTCGTGGG
>DAOUAZ010000246.1:0-25264 GCA_034432975.1 Anaerolineales bacterium
CAGCAAAACTGGTCCCGAGGGACGAGGGAACGGCAATAGCGCCGATATGCAGGGGCGCTTGGTCGAGACCATCAACCGGCTGTGCGAATCGGCCTGCAAACGGGTCAACGCCAAACCGGAGCAAGTCATCAAGGCCACCATCGCCGGAAACTCGACGATGATTCACCTGCTGTTGGGCATTCCCGCCGCCTCCATTCGTCTCTCGCCCTTCATCACAGCCGTCAACCACCCGCCGGCGCTGGCCGCGCGCGAAATCGGCTTCAACTTCTGCCCCGACGCAGTCATCGACTGCCTGCCGGGCGTCGCCAGTTACGTCGGCGCGGATATTACGGCAGGCATTCTCTCCAGCGGCATCGACGCCGCCGAAGAAATCACCCTGTTCATCGATGTCGGCACCAACGGCGAAATCGTCTTTGGCAGCCGCGACTGGCTCGTCACCTGCGCCTGTTCGGCCGGCCCGGCCTTCGAAGGCGCGGGCGTGGTCGATGGGATGCGCGCCACGCGCGGGGCCATCGAGGAAGTCTGGATTAACGGCGAAACCTACGAGCCAAACATCCGCGTGATTGGCGGGAGCAAGCCCAAGGGCATCTGCGGTTCCGGGTTGATTTCGCTCATCGCAGAAATGTTCTTAACCGGCATCCTGGATAAGGCCGGGAACGTCAATCTCACCCTCCCCACCAGGCGGGCGCGCGAAGGCGAACACGGCGGCGAGTACGTCGTCGCCTGGGCCGAGGAAACCGAAACCGGGCGCGACATCGTCATCACGCGCGTCGATGTCGATAACCTGCTGCGCGCCAAGGCCGCCATCTACGCCGGGTTTAGCGTGCTGGCCGAACAGGTCGGCATGACCCTGAACGACGTGCAGCAAATGGTCATCGGCGGCTCGTTTGGCAAGTATATCAACGTCGAAAAGGCCGTCCAAATTGGCCTGCTGCCCGACATGCCCTGGGATAAGTTCAAATTCCTGGGCAACACCAGCATCAAAGGCGCGTACCTGGCCCTGCTCGACACCCAGCAGCGCGAACGGGTGTCCGACATCGCCCGGCGCATGACCTACATCGAACTTTCGGCAGATAACACGTTCTACGAAGCGTTCACTTCGGCGCTGTTCCTGCCGCACACGGATTTATTCCGCTTCCCATCGGTGGAGGCGGCGTTGCAAAAAACCTAATCCCCGTGTCATTGCGAGCCGCTGGTCGAGTAGCGTTTTTTGCATATCGAGACCTACGGCATGGCAATCCCCTCAACCAAACAGGAGATTGCTTCGTCGCACAGCGCGCGCTCCTCGCAACGACATACAAAACAGGAGAACCCATGTACATCATCGGCGAAAATATTCACATCATTTCGGAAAAGGTGAAGGAAGCCCTCACCAACCGCGACGCGGAATTTTTCATGGACCTGGCCGCGCGGCAGGTGGAGGCGGGGGCCAATTGCGTGGACATCAACCTCGGCCCGCGCAAAAAAGATTATGCCGAGGTCTTTCCCTGGATTGTGCAGGCGATTGAATCGGTCGTGGATGTGCCGCTCTGCATCGACACCACCAACGTCGATGGGATGGAAGCCGCGCTGCAAAAAATCACCAAAGCCCAGCCGATTCTGAATTCCACTTCGGCGGAACCCGAGCGGCTGGAGAAAATCCCGGCCCTGGCCAAGAAATACAACGCCAAAGTCATCGCCCTCACGATGGGCACCAGCGGCATCCCGGTCGAGGCCGACGCGCGCGTCGAAATCGCGGTCGGGACGATTATCCCGCACCTGATGGAAATCGACTTCCCGATGGAGAATCTCATCATCGACCCGCTTGTGCTGACCACCAGCGGCTGCCAGCAATACTGCCCGCAGCTCATCGAAGCGGTGCGCATGTTGAAATACGCCTGGGACCCGGCCCCAATGGTCTCGGTCGGCCTGAGCAACGTCTCGAACGCCGTCCCGAACGAAAACCGCCCGCTCATCAACCGGGTCTACCTCGCCATGCTGATGGGCGTCGGGCTGGAAATGATGATTGCCAATCCCTTCGACGAGAAGCAGAACGATGTCATCCAATGGATTGAAGCCAAAGACACATCCAACCCGCTGGCGCGCGCCTACAACAAGATTGCCGCGCGCACCGAGGCCGGCGGCGAACCCCAGCCCGAAGATTTCGACATGGGCGACCCCGAACAGCTCGCCATCTGGAAGACGACCCAGATTTTGCTCAACAAAGTCATCTACGCGGATGCATACCTGGCGAATTAACTGGAAACAGGTGACAGTCACTTCAGAAGTGACTGTCACCTTCCAACAAGTTGTATGATGGTACTAAGTTCGTGGGAAGGAGGTCCCTGTGTTGGCTGACAAGAAAGTCAACGTTGAGGAACTTCTGGCCAAGGCGCAGAAACCATCTGCCGACGCCCTGAAGCTCCACCCTTTCTACCGTGGAAAAATTGAAACCGCGCTGAAATGTTCGGTGCATAGTTTCAATGACTTCGCCATCTGGTACACGCCTGGCGTAGCCGCGCCCTGCAAGGCCATCCACGCCGACCCGGAGAAGGTGTACGAGTACACAAACAAGTGGAACACGGTTGCCGTCGTCAGCGACGGAACCCGTATCCTGGGGCTGGGCGACATCGGCCCCAAAGCGGGATTACCCGTCATGGAGGGCAAGGCCCTGCTCTATAAGTACCTGGGCGGGGTGGATGGCGTCCCCATCATGGTCGATACCAAAGACCCGGACGCCATTATCAACCTGGTGCTGGCGCTGCAACCCGGCTGGGGCGGCGTCAATCTCGAAGACATTTCCCAGCCGAAATGCTTCTACATTCTCGACACGCTGCGCGAAAAGGCTGAAATCCCCATCTGGCACGACGACCAGCAGGGAACCGCCACCGTCACCCTGGCCGGGCTGATTAACGCCCTGAAAGTGGTCGGCAAAAAGATAGGCGATGTGAGCATCGCCTTCGTCGGCTGCGGCGCGGCCAATGTGGCCTGTTCGCGCATGATTCTCGGCTGGGGGGCCGACCCGGCCAAATGCTACATGGTCGATACCAAAGGCATCCTGGGCAAACACCGCAGCGATATTCGAATGCGCAAAGCCGAGTTCAAAGACAAGTGGAAATTGTGCAACCTCACCAACGCCGAAAAACGGGAAGGCGGAATCCCGGAAGCGATGAAAGGCGTCGATGTCGTAATCGGCCTGTCGAAATCAGGACCGGGCGTCATCCTGCCCGAATGGGTCAAGAGCATGGCCAGGGACGCGGTTGTCTTTGCCTGCGCCAATCCCGTGCCTGAAATCTGGCCCTGGGAAGCGAAAGAGGCCGGGGCGGCGGTGGTCGCCACCGGGCGCTCCGACTTCCCCAACCAGGTCAACAACTCGCTCGGCTTCCCCGGTATTTTCCGCGGCACGCTGGATGTGCGCGCCAGCACCATCACCGATGAAATGTGCTTCGCCGCCGCCAATGCCCTGGCCGAACACGTCGGGGAACGGCTCGACGCCGAACACATCCTGCCGGATATGGACGACTGGGAAGTGTTCCCCCGCGAAGCCGCCGCCGTCGCCATGAAAGCCATCGAACAGGATATTGCCCGCTTCCACGTTTCCTACGAAGAAGAGTTCCAAAACGCTGCCGCCATCATCCGCCGCTCGCGCGAGTTGACCCAGAGCATGATGGAAGATGGCTTCATTGCAGAACCTCCTGATTTTGAGTCGAGCGGCTAGCTGCCTGACAAGGCAAAGGAGGATGTGATGTATGACTTAATCATCATCGGAGGCGGTCCCGCCGGGTTGACCGCAGCCATTTACGCCATCCGCAAACGCCTGGATGTGCTGGTCATCAGCCGTGACCTGGGCGGCAAAACCAACTACCGCCTGGCCTTACCCTGGATTGAAGACTACCAGGTCATTCGCGGTACCGAGGTCGTCAACAAATTCCGCAACGAGTTGGAATATCTCGACTTTGCCCGCCACATGGATACCGTCGAAAAAATCGAGCGCGGCGGGGTCAATTTCATTGTCAAAACCAGAGATGGCGGCGAATTCAGCGCCAAAGCCGTCATCCTGGCCACCGGAGCGCGCCAGGTCAAATTGGGAGTCCCCGGCGAAAAGGAATTCACCATGCGCGGGCTGTGTTACTCGGCCCTCAGTTATGCTCCGCTGTTCATCGAGAAAAGGACCGTCGTCATCGGCAAGGATGACCTCGCCCTGCGCGCCGCCGGAGAACTGGCAACCGTCGCCGAGCATGTCACCCTTATCACCGAAGATGGGAACTCGCTTAAATCCCCCCTGGGGCAAAAACTGGTGGCCGCAAAGAACGTGACCGTTCTCGACCATTATGAAGTCGTCGAAGTGCAAGGCGACCAGTTTGCGCGCGAAGTCGTTGCCAGGGACGCCAAGGGCGACTTGCAACACATCCCGGCGGATGGCACGTTCATCGAAATGGCGCTCACGCCCAACACCAAAATGGTCGAAGGCCTGGTCAACCTGGATGAAAAAGGCCGCGTTATCATCGACAGCGCCAACCGCACCAACGTTCCCGGCATTTTCGCCGCCGGGGATGTGACCAATACCTATGCTGAGCAGGTGCTTGTCGCCATCGGCGAAGGCGCCAAAGCCGCGCTCAGCGCCTACGATTACCTGTTACCTACTTTATAGACAACAGACCGTAGACCCTGGACAATGGTCTATCGTCTATGGTCTACGGTCAGACAAAAAAGGAGTCCCCATGCCCATCTTTACCCCCGGACGACGCTGGCAGCCAGCCTACTCGCCGTTCAAACAAGAAACTTTCGGCAACCGCCTGTTGGAAAACATCGAATACGCCATCAAAGGCCCGCTGTTTGGCTGCCGCATGTGCGGCAACTGCATGTTGCAGGAGACAGCCTTCATCTGCCCGATGGAATGTCCCAAAGGATTGCGCAACGGTCCGTGCGGCGGCTCGACGCCTGAACGCTGCTACGTCGATAAGACCCGTCCCTGCATCTGGTACAAAATCTACGAGCGCGCGTTCAAACTGGGGCGCGAAGAAAAACTGCTCGAAGTGCTACCCCCCCTCGACTGGGAAAAGGTCGGCACCGAAACCTGGGGAGATGTGGCCGCCTGCGTCAAAAAGAACGGGACCGGCAAAGTGCTGAAAAGCCTCATCCTTGACCAGGGTGAAAAGCGATACAAAACCTGGGATTTAATCTTCCGCGCCGTGCGCCAGCCCGATTGGTGGCAGGGCGACGACCAATATCACGCCCCGGCTTACAGCGAACCAATGTCGAACCTGGAAAAGGCCTTCAAAGACGGACAATTCGTAGTTGCCTGCGAAATTGCCCCACCCTTGAGCGTTTCGACCAAAAAACTGATTGAGAACATCAACCTGGTCAAGCCTTATGTCACCGCCATCAACTTCACCGATAACGCCTCGGCCACCCCGCGCATGACCAGTTGGGCCTGCTCCAAAATCGCCGTTGAGAATGGCGCCGAACCGGTTATGCAAATTGCGGCCCGCGACCGCACCCGCGCCAGCCTGCAAGGCGAAATCCTGGGAGCCTCGGCCATGGGCGTGCGCAATGTGCTTGCCATCACCGGCGACAGCCCGGTGCTGGCCCCCACCCCGCGCGGACGGATGGACATCAACGACCTGGACGCCATCCAGATGATTTGGATACTGCGCCGAATGCGCGACGAAGGACATTATCTCGACGGACGCGAAATCAAATTCCCGCCCAAGTTCTTCCTGGGCGCGGCAGCCGCCCCCTTCGCTTCCGACCCCAAATTCCAGGCCGTCCGCGAACACAAAAAGGTCAACGCCGGGGCGCAGTTCTTCCAGACCAACCTGGTCTACGACATCGAGCGCATGGAAATCTGGCTGAACGAACTCGCCAAGCGAAACATCCTCGACAAAGTCTACATCATGATTGGCATCACCCCGCTCAAGAGCGCCAAGATGACCCGCTACATGACCCAGGTTCCGGGCGTCTTCGTTCCCGAAACCATTATCAAGCGCATGGAAGATGCCGACAAGGCCGGGAACGCCCTGGAAGAAGGCGCGCAAATCGCCCTCGAACTGATTAAGAAAATCAAGGGCTATGAGAAACAAGGCATTCACGGCCTGCACATCATGCCGGTCGGATGGGAAGACATCGTCCCGCGCCTGGTCACAGAAACGGGCCTGCTGCCGCCCGGGTTTGCAGCCCCGCAGCCCATTCCCGAAAAAACCGCCCGGTAAGACAGGGCAAGCGCCTGTCGCGCGCCACGAAGGAGTCAGCAGATGCTCGTCAAAGAAATCGAAAACCACCGTGATGTCGTCACCCTGCGTGACGGGGTACGTGTCCTGCTTCGCCCAATGGTGAAGGAAGATTATGACCTGCTGGTCGAATATTATTCCCGCTTCGGCGAGGAAGACATGCTCTATGTGCGTCACAACGTCAAAGACCCGGCCATTGTCAAGAAGTGGTGCGATACGCTGGATTATGGGAAAGTCCTGCCAATGCTGGCAGTCGTGCGTGACCGCATCGTCGGCAGCGCCTCCCTGCATTTTTACAAAGGCCCCAAGCGTCATGTCGCCGAATTCCGCCTGTTCCTGGCCAAGGACTTTCGCAAGCGCGGCCTGGGCATGAAAATGACCCGGGCCACCATCGACATGGCGCGCAAGCAAGATGTGCGCATCATCGTGGGCGAAGTCATCGCCGAACAGACCAAAGTAGTGCGCGCCTTCGAGCAATTGGGCTTCAAGACACAGTGCCTGCTGGAAGCTTATTTCATGTTCCCCGACGGCGACACCTGTGATGTCGCTTTCATGACACTGCACCTCAAACCGAGCAGCGAGGAATTCTGACAGAGATGACCCTGCGCCGCATCGTCAAACAAGCCACTGGACAGGATGTTCACCTGTGCCGGGGCTGCCAGGACTGTAACCTGCCTCACGCCGAAGAGCAGGATATTCCCCTCGGCAGTCTCGTCCAGATGATACTCTTCGACGACGAGGAAGTGCTGACCTGCCGTACGCTCTGGTCGGAGAGGGTACTGAACGATGCCGGAAACGCCTGCAAACGCGATTTACAACTGCGCGCCGTCCTGGTTGCTCTGCGGGAGGAAGCCAGGCAGCGCGGGCTGATGTAAAAACCATCTGCAAAAGCAAAACTCACCAGGAAGTTGCTGGTGAGTTTTGCTTTACCAGGAATTGAAAGATTCGCCGCTAATCACATCCTGCAAAACTGCCCGGATTCGAGTCGAGCGTTTTCAGGCAAAAGTAAGCAGCCAGCGCCAGCCGCGTCATCGGGCCAGCCACGCTGGCGCCTTCGCCGCCGTTATAGGCAAAGGCCACCACCGCAATCTCCGGGTCGTCATAGGGAGCATACGCCACCGTCCACGAATGAGTCGGCCACTCGCCAAAGCGGCAGCGATTGGCAGCGCGGGCAATATCGTCGCAGTATTCCGCCGTGCCGGTCTTGCCCGCCACCGCAATCGGGAACGGCTCGGTAAATAACTGCAATGGTTTGACAAAAATCTTGTTCAGCGTGCCGGTATCGTCCGTCACCGCCAGGCGCATTCCTTCCTGGACTTTCTGAAGGACAAACGGGTCAACTGTTTTCATGTCCCCGGTTTCGGTGCAGTAACTGTTTTCGCAGAAATAGTCCTTGATAATCGGGTCGATGGTCATATCCCATTTGACATGCCCCTGGTTCGGCGAAATCTGCCAGCGGTCGGGGCCGGGTTCGAAATAGAAATTCCCTGCCGCATCGCGCCAGACCGGGATAACCTTGCCGTTGTTATCAGTAATTTCCTTGATGATGGTGGTCTGCATGTGACGCCCATTGTTGGCAATGGTCGCCGCAGAGAGCAGAACCTGGAGCGGGGTCGAGAGAACGTAGCCTTGTCCCACACTGGCGATGTAGGTATCGCCGGTCGACCAGTTTTCTCCCTGGAAGATGCGTTTCCATTGCGGGTCAGGAATCAATCCCTCGGCCTCGCCCGGCAATTCGACGCCGCTGCGCTGGTCGTAGCCCAATGCGCGGGCATATTCCTTCAAGCGCAGAATGCCCAATCCCTCCCGGACCTCCGTACGATAGCCTCCACCCAATTTATAGAAACAGACGTTGCTGGAATAGGCAATGCAGCGCAGGAAAGAAATCGTTCCAAACCCGGCCCGGTTCCAATCGACGAAAGCGCGCTCGAAGCCCGGGTCGTTGGGAGAAAAAGACTCCCGCAGCACCAGTTCTCCGGGCGCTTCGATAACCTGGTTGAGACTGACAACCCCCTCGTTCAACGCGCCAACCGCCGTCGAGAGCTTGAACGCTGACCCAGGCGGATATTCCGTCGAAATAGAGTAGTTTAGCAGCGGCTTGCGCGGGTCTTCTGCCACCTGGTTGTAGTAGTAGGCAGGAATGATGCGCGCAAACCGGTTGTTCTCGAAAGAGGGATGCGTCACCATCGCCAGTATCTCCCCCGTTTTGGGGTTAATGGCAATGATGGCTCCGCTCGAAATCCTTATCTCGCCGGTGCCGGGGGCATAAAACTGATTCCAGGTATTGATTTCGCCCACCAGTGCCGCTTCAATCGCTTTTTGCAGGCGCGTGTCGATGGTCAGATGCAGGTTATAGCCCGAAACCGGGGCAATGGGCGGTTCGAGGTTGCGCAGTTCTTTCCCGGCCACGTCCACTTCCACCACGCGGCGGCCCGGCGCGCCAATCAACAGTTCATCGAAATACACTTCCACGCCAGCATAACCGACCTTGTCGCGGTTTGGCTGGAAGCCCTGCTCACGAAAAAATTGCTCTTGCGAAGCAGGGATGGGGCCAAGGAAACCAATGATGTTCGCCGTCAATGACCCGGTGGGATAGCTGCGAATCGGCTCGATTTCCACGCCGACGCCGGGCCAATCGACCGCCTTCTCCCGCACAACCCGCGCGGCTTCTTCGCTGACATTACACTGGATTTTCGCCGGGCTATAGGGAGCATTGGTCCTTTGCAGTTCCACCAGTTGGGCAATGCCCGGCCCCGGAACGCAGACCGAAACCAGTTTGGCATCTTCCAACGTGCCGCTGTTGACCGGCACGCCTGTCAGGGCCGAGAGTTGGCGGTAAATGGTTTGAATATCGCCATCGCTGTCGGGCAGGCTGGCCGGGGTGATAATGATGTTGTAGGAAGCAACATTGCTCGCCAGGATGTACCCGTTACGGTCATAGATAATGCCGCGTGAAGGCGGAACGCTGATGACGCGCGTCCGGTTTTCGGTGGCCTGGGCCGCCCAAACTGGATATTCAAGCACCTGGTAACCAAAGAGACGCACAACCATCAGGGTAAAGGCAACGGCAAGCACCACATAAAGCACAATGGCCCGCCAGGCTTCGAACGTTGCGCGGGGGGCAGAAGGGGATGTCATACAAGTTCCTCCACAGGATATACCCATAAAGCCAGGTCACGGATGACTGCGTGAACCGGCAAGATAAACAGCAAATTCAGGAAAACGCCGGGCAGGGTTATCAGTGACAGGACATCCCCAACCGGCAATAGAGTCCCATTGAGGAATAACCCGACAACAGTGACCAGGTGCGTCAGCAGGGTGGCGAAAAAGGTCACGCTGAACAAGGCCAGGATGGGCGCCTGCCAGATTTGCCGCAGGAGCAGGCGCGCCATCCCCACCGTCAGGAGATACCCCAAGAGCGGGGCATAGGGAGGCAGTCCCGAAGTAAACCCGGCCAGCAGCCCGGCCAACCCGGCCCAATGCCAGGACGATTCCACCTGTTCTTGCAGCGACCAGGCCACAATCACCAGCAAAACCAGGTCCACCGTGCCGGAAAGCAGGGTCATGCGGCTCAGAATCGCCATTTGCAGGAGGAAGGCCAGCCCCAGGACAGGGAAAGCGACCAGGTTTTTCATGTCAGGGAAGGAGGGGGGTGATGTTGACCGGGCGGAAATCGGTGATGACCAGTACGATTTTCAACTGCGCGAAATCGACCACCGGTTGGATGAAGGCCTGCTGGAACAGGTCCGAGTCGCGCCTGCGCACCGTCACGACCTGCCCGATGATAAGGTCCGGCGGGTAACTGCCGCCCAGTCCCGAGGTCAGCACCACGTCACCGAGTTCCAGTGAAATATCCTGCGGAACCAGGTCGAGCGTCAGGTCGCCGGCCAGCGTCCCGGTCAGCACGGCTTCCCGGTCGGCTCTCTCCAGGCGGACATTGACCGCCGAGGCAGGGTCGGTAATCAATTGGACGCGCGCCGCGCTGCCGATAACGGCATCCACGCGACCGACCAGACCTTGGTCGGTCACAACCGGCATTCCGCGCCGCAAGCCCTGATTGGAGCCTTTGTCGATGATGATATAGCGGAGGAAAGGGCTGGGGTCGCGCCCGATAACGGTGGCCGCCGTGTAGGCACTTTCGGGGTTGGAACGGGAGAAATTGACCAACGCAGCCAGGGCCTGTGTATCGGCCACCTGACTCTGCAATTGCACCACCTGGGCCTGGAGACGGGCGACTTCGGCTTCCAATTCCGCATTACGCTGGCGAAGGGCCGCCACATCACGCGGGACGGTCAGGAAGTCCTGGATTGCCACAAAGCGGGTCGAAATCCAGGTCTGGGCCGAAACCAGGAATGCGTTGAAACCAGAGGAAACAAATCCGAGTGAACCGCTCAGCGCAAGGGCAAGCACGCCTGCCACGACAAGGAAGATGATTGTCATCTGCACCGAGCCGGAAAGGGAATTTCTCATGTTGTTAAGCGTACCAGATAAAAGCGGACGCGTAAAGGCGGCCCGCCCCATGCTCACCATTTTCTAAATTTTACTGGTGTCCGAAGTCTCCCGGCTTCGGATTGTTGTGCCAGCAGTTCGATTGCAGCCAGAACAGGGAATACATCAACGATGGCGGGTCGAACCGCGCTCCAGGCTGACCAGGTAGCCGCGCATGGCATCGAAATCGCTCAAAATGACGCCCGTGCCGCGCGCTACGCAAGTCAGGGGGTCTTCAGCCTGCCAGACCCGCAGGTTCAACTCGTCGGCCAGGCGGTCGGCCAGCCCTTGCAGCAACGCGCCGCCGCCCGCCAGACAGATGCCAGTGTCCATCAGGTCGGCAATGACTTCGGGCGGGACTTCATCGAGCGCGTCGCGGATGGTATCCACAATCACCTGCACCGAGCCAGAGAGCGCATCACGCACTTCAATCGAAGAGATTTCTATCGATTCGGGCAGTCCGTTGACCAGGTTGCGCCCGCGCACTTCGGCGGTTTTTTCCTGAGGCAGCGGGTAGGCCGACCCGATTTTCATTTTGACTTGCTCGGCGACGCCCTCGCCAATCAACAGGTTGTACTTATTGCGGATGTACTGGACGACATCCTGATCCATCTCATCACCCGCTACACGCAATGAACGAGAGACTACTACCCCGCCCATCGACATGACGGCGACTTCGGTCGTCCCACCGCCGATATCGACCACCATCGAGCCTTTGACCTCGCCGACCGGCAGGCCAGCGCCCAACGCAGCGGCCACCGGTTCCTCGACAAGATGCGCCTCCCTCGCCCCGGCAGACATCGCAGCATCGAACGCGGCTCGCTTTTCGACCTCAGTCACGCCTGCCGGGATGCCAATCACCACGCGCGGACGCGGCAGCGGCACTACGCTTTGTTCATGCACCTGCCCGATAAAGTAGGTCAACATCTCCTGGGTCACGTTGAACTCGGAGATGACCCCGTCACGAACAGGACGCACAGCAACGATGTTCCCGGCGGTGCGTCCCATCATCTCTTTGGCCTTTTGTCCGACAGCCAGCGGTTCACGGGTACGTTTATCAATTGTCACCCAGGACGGCTCGTTGATGACAATGCCCTTATTTTTGACATAGACCAGTGTATTCGCCGTCCCCAGGTCGATGCCAATATCAAGAGAAAAAAGTCCTAAAAGCCAGTTAAGCGGGTTAAAAGCCAAGGTGCGCTCCTCAACGAAAAAGCGATAATTACAACATCCCTCGGAATATTATACCATTTCGAGACAATGGTACATTCTTACCAACTTTTTCATTTCACCAGGCATCGCAACCGAACAAAAAATGCAGGGTTATAGAATATACAAATCATTCTTTATCGGGAGGAACAGAAATGAAAAAGGTCGCGATTGTAACAGACAGCACCGCCTACATTCCGAAAGACTTATTGGAACAGTATGCGGTCACAGTCGTACCACAGGTGCTCATCTGGGGTGAAAAAACCTACGCAGACGGCATCGATATCCAACCCAGTGAGTTCTACCAAAAACTGGCAACGGCAAAAGTGATGCCAACAACATCGCAGGTTTCCGTGCCAAACATGCAAAAAGCCTTTAGCGGTTTGCTCGAACAGGGCTGCGATGTGCTGGGGATATTCCTATCGGCGAAGCTTTCCGGCACCATGCAATCGGCCATCCAGGGACGCGAGCTGCTCGAAAAAGATAAAGAGCATGTCGAACTGGTCGATTCCAACACCACTGCCATGGCCTTGGGATTCCAGGTGCTGACGGTTGCCCGCGCCGCAGCCCAGGGCGCGTCCATCGCAGAATGCAAAGCCCTGGCAGAAAAAGTCCGCGCCCATACCAGGGTTTATTTCGTGGTCGATACGCTCGAATTCCTGCATCGCGGCGGACGCATCGGCGGGGCGCAGCGACTACTCGGCACAGCCCTCAATCTCAAACCACTGCTGACCGTCCAGGATGGCAAAGTGGAGGCCGTGGAGCGAATCCGCACCAAGGCCAAAGCCATCGAACGGCTGATTGAAATCGTCGGCGAGCAGACCGCCGGGAAAAGCCCCGTCCGCGTGGCAACCCTGCATGCCAACGCGGAAGCCGAAGCAAGGGAAATTCTCAGCCGGGTTGCAAGCCTGACCAACGCGACCGAATCGGTCTTCACCAGCGTCAGCCCGGTAGTCGGCACCCACACCGGGCCAGGGACGGTCGGTATCGCCTACATAGCCGGCATGTAAAACCAGGCAGACACAGCGGCGGGACATCCTCCCGCCGTTTTTTTGTTCACACCAACCCAGCAATCCTCAATTTGGCTTGAAACCGTCCCGAAGGTCTCCGCAAATCACATCGATTGCGCCCCGAAAACCTTCGGGACGTTCACATGGTAATGGTATATAATCTGGAAATTCCATCTGCATACAAAAAGGAAAATCGAATGAAAAAAGTTGCCATCCTGACAGATAGCACCGCCTACCTGCCACAAGACCTGCTTGCCAGGTACCACATTGCCACCATCCCGCTCCAGGTTATTTGGGGCGAAGAGACCTTCCGAGACGGTGTCACCATCCAGCCAGGGGATTTCTACCGTCGGCTGCAAACTGCCAAACTCATGCCCACCACATCCCAGCCCTCGGCGGGAGCGATGAAAGAAGCCTTCTCGCGCCTGCTCGAACAAGATGCCGCCGTTTTGGGGATTTTTATTTCGTCGAAACTGTCTGGAACGATTCAATCAGCAGCCCAGGGGCGTGAAATGCTGGGAAGCGGCGCGGAAAACATCGAAATCTTCGACAGCCAGACGACTGCGATGGCAATGGGCTTCCAGGTGTTGGCCGCCGCCCGGGCCGCTGCTGAAGGCGCTTCGCTGGAGGAATGCGTACATGCAGCCGAACAGTCTCGCCAGCACAGCGGCATCCATTTCGTAGTGGATACCTTGGAATTCCTGCACCGGGGCGGACGCATCGGCGGGGCGCAGCGCTTCCTCGGCACAGCGCTCAATATGAAGCCCATCCTGAAAATGAACGAGGGTAAAATCGAAGCCGAGGAGCGGGTGCGCACGAAGGGCAAGGCGATCGAACGCCTGGTGGAAATCGTGACCGAGGAATGCCGCGGAAAAAGCCCGGTCAGATTGGCGGCCTTACACGCCAATTCCCCAGCAGAGGCCCAAACCGTGCTGGACAAGGCCGCGGCCTTGCTCCAACCATCAGAGACTTTCACCTGCGAACTCAGCCCGGTCATCGGCACGCACGTCGGGCCGGGAACGATTGCCCTGGCTTACCAGGCCGGGATTTAACCGCCAGCGGGTATAATCCAGGCATGGCCTCCCAGCCTGTTCCCCTTGTGATTGGTATTGCGGGCGGCTCCGGTTCCGGCAAAACGACCGTCGCCCAGGAAATCCTAAACCGGGTGGGTCCTTCGCGCATCGCCTACCTGCCGCACGACGCTTACTACCGCGACCTGAGCGGCCTGCCGCCCGTTCAGCGCGCCGAGGTCAATTTCGACCACCCCCACTCGCTGGAAAATGAACTGCTCATCCAACATGTCTTGCAATTGAGGGATTATCAGACGGTCGAACTGCCGGTTTACGACTTTTCCATTCACACCCGCACCGAAAAGACCATCACTATCAAGCCCCAGCGCGTCATCATGGTCGAGGGGATTCTCATCTACACCGAGCCGGAACTGCGCAAACTGTTCGACATCCGAATCTTCGTCGATACCGACTCAGACCTGCGCTTCATCCGCCGCCTGCAACGCGACCTGACCGAGCGCGGACGCACGACCGAATCGGTCATCCACCAATATCTCAAGACCGTGCGCCCTATGCACCTGGAATTTGTGGAACCCTCCAAGCGGTACGCCGATGTCATCATCCCGGAGGGCGGTTTCAACACCGCCGCCCTCGACATGGTCGTGGCGCGCATCGAGGAGATGCTGCGCTAAACCGGACTCCAACATTGAATGACCGTCCCGAAGGGTTTCAGCAGTAATTTTTTGCCGTCTTCGACAACCTTCGGGACGTTTTCAACCAGTAACTTAAGGAGGCAAATATGAAACAATGGAACACCCCGCCCGCCATGCAAATCGACCCAAAAAAGAAATACAGCGCCACCATCGCCACCGACAAGGGCGATATGGTGCTGGAACTTTTCGCCGATAAAACCCCCGCCACCGTCAACAATTTTGTCTTCCTGGCCCGCGAAGGCTTCTACGATGGCACGATTTTCCATCGCGTGATTGCCGGTTTCATGGCCCAGGGCGGCGACCCGACCGGCAGCGGGCGCGGCGGCCCCGGCTACCGCTTCCAGGATGAGTTCCACCCCTCGCTGCGGCACAGCAAACCGGGTATCCTTTCGATGGCGAACGCCGGCCCCGGCAGCAACGGCTCGCAGTTCTTCATCACCCACGTCCCCACCCCCTGGCTGGATAACAAACACAGCGTCTTCGGCCAAATCACCTCCGGCATGGATGTACTGATGTCCATCCCGCCGCGCGACCCGATGCGCCCCGAACCCCCCGGCGTCAAAATCATCGCCGTCACTATCACTGAAAGCGAGTAAGCAGACATGGACCCTGAGCGCCGCGCCACCCTTTTACGGATATTGGCCCTGATTGGTGTTGCGGCGCTCATCGTTTTGTTGTTCATTTACCGCGAGCAGGTCGTCAAACTGCAACAATATGGCTACATCGGGATTTTCCTGATTTCGATTGCCGCCAACGCCACCATCATCATCCCGCTGCCGGGGGTCGCCATCACCACCGCGATGGGCGCCATTTTCCACCCGTTGGGCGTGGCGGTTGCCGCCGGGCTGGGCGCTTCGCTCGGAGAACTCTCCGGTTACCTGGCCGGATTCAGCGGGCAGGCCGTCGTCGAGAAAGTCTCGTTCTACGAAAAACTGACCGGCTGGATGCAGGCCCACCCGCGCCTGAACATGCTCGCCATCCTCGTCCTGGCCTTCATCCCCAACCCGCTGTTCGACATCGCCGGTTTTGCCGCCGGGGCGCTCAAAATCCCACCCTGGAAATTCCTCATTCCCTGCGCCATCGGCAAAATCCTGAAGATGGTCCTGTTTGCGTATGCCGGGGCGGCTTCGTTCGATTGGTTGATGAAATAGTGAAAACAGGAGAACCAATGTCTTACACAGAAATCGATTCCTACCTCACCTCCCACCTCGACGACTCCATCGCCGAACTCTCCAAACTGGTCGCCCAGCCCTCGGTCGGCGCGCAAAACTGGGGGCTGGAAGAATGCGCTGCCCTGGTCGCCGACCTGCTCAAAAAGCGCGGATTCGCTACCGAAATTTTGCCCACCGGCGGCGCGCCGGTCGTCTTTGGCGAGCGCAAAGGCCGCAACACCGCCAAAACCCTGCTGTTCTACTGCCACTATGACGTGCAGCCGCCCGAACCGCTCGAACTGTGGGAAACCCCGCCCTTCGAGCCGTCCCTGCGCGAGGGCAAACTCTACGGGCGCGGAGTCAGCGACGACAAGAGCCACATCACCAGCCGCCTGTTCGCCGTTGATGCCCTGCTGGCCGCCGAGGGCGAACTGCCCTGCAACGTCAAATTCATCATCGAAGGCGAAGAAGAAACCGGCAGCATCCACCTGCCCGCTTTCATCACCGCCAACAAGGAAAAACTGGCCGCCGACGCCTGCATTTGGGAATTTGGCGGAGTCGACCACCGCGAAGTGCCCATGCAATACCTCGGCCTGCGCGGGATTTGCTACGTCGAACTCTCAGTGGAGACCGCCTCCATCGACGTGCATAGCGGCATCGGCGGGAGCATCTTCCCCAATGCTGCCTGGCGGCTGGTTTGGGCGCTGAATACGCTCAAGGGGCCGGATGAAAAAATCCGCATCCCCGGCTGGCACGATGACATCGTCCCGCCCACCGCCCGCGACCGCGCCCTGTTCGACCTCCAGCCCGACGCCGCGCCCGAATACAAGAAAATGTATGGGGTCAAGGAATTCCTGAAAGGCCTGACCGGCGGCACCGACCTGTACATGGCCGAAGTCTTCGAGCCGACCTGCACCATCTGCGGGCTGACCAGCGGCTATCAGGGGCCAGGCTCCAAGACCGTCCTGCCCGCCAAAGCCTCCGCTAAGGTCGATTTCCGCCTCGTCCCCGGCCAAACCATCGAAAAATGCCTGACGCTGCTGCGCCAGCACCTCGACCGCGAGGGCTTCCCCGATGTCCAAATCGAATTCATGGGAGGCGGCCCGGCGGCCAAAACCGACCCCGACGACCCCTTCATCAAGCTGGTCGTCGATACCGCCGAGGAAGTTTTCGAGTCAAAGATGGAATTGATTCCAATGGTCGGCGGCAGCGGGCCAAACTATCCCTTCGTTCACGAACTGAAAGTTCCCGTCGCCACCGCCGGGCTGGGCTATCCCAATACCCGCGCTCACGCTCCCAACGAAAACATCCGCCTCGACCTGTATCTGAAACACGCCCGCCACATGGCGCGCGTGCTGAAAGAATTCGCAAAATAACCGTCCTTGTTTGCGCCGCAGTGACACTGCGGCGCAAACTTTTAGAACGACAAACTTACAGGTAACTCCCTCATGACCGAGCAACCCGCCGACACGCCAGAAAAAAAACACCCGACGACTGTTATTGTCCGGGTCAACCCGCCGCCCGAACAACCCGCCGGATGGAAAGTCAACCTTCTGCGGATTCTCGTCCTGGTCGCGGTCATCGGGGTCAGCCTGTTGCTCATCCACCAGCGCGCCCAAATCCAGCGGCTGGCCGGGGTCGGCTATCCGGGCATATTCGTCACCGCCATGATTTCCAGCGCTACCGTGCTGGTGCCCGGACCAGGCCTGGCGATTGTCTTCACCATGGGCGGAATCCTGCACCCACTCGGCGCGGCCCTGGCAGCCGGGAGCGGCGCGGCAGTCGGGGAAATTTCCGCTTACCTGGCCGGAATCAGCGGGCGGGCGGTCATCGAACGCATGGACCTCTACCGGCGTATCAAACCCCAAATCACGAAATACGGCCCGCTTGCCATCTTCTTTCTGGGCATCATCCCCAACCCAACCTTCGACCTGGCCGGGATAGCCGCCGGGGCCCTCAAAATGACCTTCTGGAAGTTTTTCCTGGCCGTGTGGGCCGCCCAGGTTATCAAAATGCTCTTTATCGCCTTTGCGGGTTCTTTTTCACTGAATTGGTTGACAGGCTAGTATAATTAAGGCATCGTAAACTTCAAAAGGAGGCTCCCATGCTCGTCGGCGAACGAATGTCCAAACCTGTTATCACCATTTCCCCCGAAATGCCCATCCCAGACGCGCTCAACCTGATGAAAAAAGAACACATCCGCCGCGCCCCCGTCGTCAAGGATGGCAAGCTGATCGGCATCATCTGCGATGACGACCTGCTCAACGCCTCGCCCTCGCCCGTCACCACCCTCAGCATTTGGGAAATGAACTACCTGCTGAGCAAAATCACCGTCTCCGAAGTCATGACCAAAAACGTCCTGACCGTCACCGAAGACACCCCCATCGAGCAAGCCGCCCGCATCATGAGCGACAACAAAATCGGCGGGCTGCCCGTCATGCGTGATGGCTACGTCGTCGGCATCATCACCGAAACCGACCTGTTCAAAATCTTCCTCGAACTGCTCGGCGCGCGTGAAATCGGCGTGCGCGTCACCGCCCTCATCGAGGACAAACCCGGCCAACTCGCCCGCTTCACCGAAGCCATCGCCAAAAAACACGGCAACTTTGTGGCCTTTGGCGTCATCACCGGCGAAACCCCAGCCGACAAAATGCTCACCTGCAAAATCCAGGGCATGACCCAGGACGAGGTCAAACAAACCCTCGAACCGCTGGTCAAGGAATTCATCGACCTGCGCGCCTGAAAAACAGCGTCCCGAAAGTGTAGAACCTTCGGGACGCTGTTTATTTCTTGAATGTCCTGCGCCCGGGCTTGCCGCCGTTATCGGGCGGGGGCGTTCGTCCGCGCTTTTTCTCCGTTTCGCGGGGCGGACGCGGCCCCGCTGGCAACTTCCTGACCGTTTTCGGGCGCACCGCCGGCCTGGGCAGTTCCCCCTTCAACGCTGACACTTCTTCCGCTGAAAGAGACCGCCACTCACCAGATTTCAACGTCCCCAGCCGCAGCGTGCCAATTCGCACCCGCAAGATTCTGACGACAGGCAGCCCCAACTTCGAGCCAATCTCGCGGATTTGGCGTTTGCGGCCCTCTTTCATCGTCACGCGCAGCCACATCCCCTTGCCCGATTCAGATGCAATCCGCACCTCAGCCGGCTGGGTCTTGTAGCCATCCTCCAGCACCACCCCGCGCCGCCAGGCAGCCAGCTGCTCCTGGTCCGGGTGACGCGCCACCAGCACGCGGTACTCCTTCTCGTGGCCGTGCGATGGATGGGACAGTTTCTGGGCCAGGTCGCCGTCGTTGGTCATCAGCACCAGCCCCTCGCTGTCGAAATCCAACCGCCCCACCGGGTACAGCCGCTCAGAAACGGGGACCAGGTCACGCACCGTCTTGCGCGTATCGCCCGGCTCCGGCTCCACCGTTGTCAGCACAAAGCGCGGCTTGTGCAGGGCAATGTACACCTTCTGTTCGGGGGCTTTCACCGCCCGCCCATCCACCGTGATTTTGGCAACCGCCGGGTCAGCCTTTTGCCCAATCACAGCCGTCTGTCCATCGACGCGCACGCGCCCGGCCAGGATGAGTTCTTCACAATCGCGCCGGGAACCAAGCCCGGCCTGTGCCAGTATTTTTTGTAATCGTTCTTCCATAAACAAAGATTATAATCGGAGACTATGAAAACCGCCTTACTTGTTATCGACATCCAAAAAGATTACTTCCCCGGCGGCAAAATGCCGCTGGTCAACCCCGAAGCTGCCGCTAAAAACGCCTACACTCTCCTGCAATGCTTCCGCGAACACGGCGGCAGGCATGTCCACATCCAGCACATCTCCACCCGCCCCGGCGCAACATTTTTCCTGCCCGGCGACCGGGGAACGGACATTCACGACCTGGCGGCGCACTTCGAGGGCGAGCCGATTGTGCAAAAGAACTACCCCAATTCTTTTCGTGAAACGAACCTGCTCGACCTGCTGCGCGGCTGGGGCGTGGAGCGGGTTGTCCTCTGCGGCATGATGACCCACTTATGCATCGACGCCACCGCCCGGGCCGCCGCCGACCTGGGTTTCAAAGTCATCCTCGCCGCCGACGCCTGCGCCACCCGCGCCCTGGCCTTCGGCGAAATCACCGTCCCTGCCGAACAAGTTCACGCCGCCTTCCTGGCCGCGCTCCAATCTTACGGGCAGGTATTGACGGTCGAGCAAGTCATCACCCAACTGGCAAGCGAACCAATGGACAGGGAATCAGGGAAACAGGGAAATCTATGAACATTCTCGTTTTTGGAACCGGCGGCGTAGGCGGCTATTTCGGCGGGCGGCTGGCCGAAGCGGGTCAGGATGTCACCTTTATTGCGCGCGGGACGCACCTCGCCGCGATTCGAGAACACGGCCTGCGCGTCGAGTCGATTGCCGGGGATTTCACCATCCATCCTGCCAAAGCAACCGATACCCCGGCGGGAGCAGGAACCCCAGATGTTGTCCTGGTGGGTGTCAAAGCCTGGGATGTCCCGGCGGCGGCCAAAGCGCTCCAGCCAGTGATTGGGCCGCGCGCCATCGTCGTCCCCTTGCAAAACGGCGTCACCGCCCCCGATGAACTCGCCGCCGTCCTCGGGCGGGAACATATCCTGGGCGGTTTGTGCCGCATCTCCGCCCTGGTTGGCGAACCGGGTGTCATCCGGCATGTTGGCGTCGAACCCTACATCGCCTTTGCCGAACTCGATGGACAGGAAACGGAACGGGTAGAGCAGCTGCGCATTGCTTTTTCAGCCTGCAAAGGCCTCACAGTCGAAGTCCCGGCAGATATCCAGGCTGCCCTGTGGAACAAATTCCTGTTTATTGCCAGCATCTCCGGGGTAGGGGCCGTCACCCGCCAGCCGGTAGGCGTATTCCGCGCCACGCCGGAAAGCCGCGCCCTGCTCATCGCCGCGCTCGAAGAAACCGCCGCCGTTGCCCGGGCGCGCGGAATCAATCTACCAAATGATGCCGTGCAAAAAACCCTGGCCTTCATCGATAACACCCCGCCCGTCGTTATCGCCTCCATGCAGCGCGACATCATGCAAGGCAAACCATCTGAACTGGAAAGCCAGAACGGCGCGATTGTGCGCCTGGGCCGCGAACTGGGCATTCCAACCCCAACCCACGCCTTCATCTACGCATCCCTCCTGCCAGGTGAGTTGCAGGCGCGAAACCTGTTCCAAAATTTCCCAAAGTAGACAAAAACTGGTATAATCGACTTACAATTTTGTAAGCACGTGTGCATCATAAAAAGGGGTGAAAGCATTTGTGAATTCTCCATCATGCCCCTTTCCAATGGGGGCTTTTTTGTTCACCCGAGATGCTGCGCCGTTTTTCTGAAAATCCAATTGTTATTTATATCTGCTTTTTGCAAGCATGTTTCCAGGGAGGTTATTATGAAATTGGCAGGGAAATCATCAAATATACGCGTCGTTGTGAATACCATCATCGTCCTGACCATTGCGCTGACGATGCTGGTGACAGGGTTCATTCCGGTTGCAGCCGGCGGCTTACCCGCGCCAGTCGCCGATACCACCGGCTTGCCCGCTTTACCGCGCACGCTATGGAGCGATACCGCCGAACCAGCCAACCCCAACTTCCAGGACGTAGGCGGCCCGATTCAGTTGGGCGTGCGCTTTACTTCCACCGATAACGGCTACATCACCGGCATCCGCTTCTTCAAAGGCTCGCAGAATACCGGCATGCACACCGGCCAGTTATATGACCTGGCGGGCAACCTGTTGGCTTCGGCAGTTTTCAGCAACGAAACTGCCGCCGGTTGGCAGACGGTGTATTTCAGCGCGCCGGTCTTCATCACTGCCGGGCAGACGTATGTCGCCTCTTATCACACATCCTCCGGCTACTATGCCCGCACCGCCAATTACTTCACCTCGGCGCGGGTCAACCTGCCCCTGACCGCCCCCGCCGATGACGGCGGCGCAAATATCAACGGCGTTTATGCCTACTCCGCCACCCCCACCTACCCCAACCAGGCCTACGAGCAGAGCAACTACTGGGTGGATGTCATTTTCGAGACCCCTGAAATGCCCGCCAGCGGCACGCTGGGCGTGTATGCCGGGACGCGCGTCACCTACCGCTTCCCAACTGCCATGAACCCGGCCACCATTAACACGACGACTTTCGTGGTGCGCAACCCGGCCAATCAAATCATCCCTGCCGTCGTCACCTACGACCCCACTGCCCGTGCGGCAATCCTCATCCCTGATAGTCAATTCAACAACCAGACAACCTACACTGTTACCATCCAAGGCGGCCCGGCTGGCGTGCTGGATGCGCTCGGCAATCCCCTGCCCGGCGACATCACCTGGCCCTTCACCACCCAGGCCGGTTACGCCGATTCCGGCCCCGGCGGGCCAATCCTGGTCATCGGCAGCACCTACGATGGCTTCAGCCGTTACTATCCCGAAATCCTGCGCGCCGAGGGGTTCAACGCCTTCCGCTTTACCGACCTCAGCCGGGTCAGCGCCAGCACCCTGAACAATTATGATGTTGTCATACTTGGGTATACGACGCTTTCAGATGCCCAGGCCGCCATGTTCGCCAACTGGGTGACCAACGGCGGCAACCTGATTGCCATGCGCCCCGACCCGCGCCTGGCCTCCCTGCTCGGGGTTATCCCCGCCGGAAGCCCCCCGCTCAGCGAGGGCTACCTCCTGGTCAACGGAAGCGGCCCCGGCGCGGGCATCGTCGGCCAGACCATCCAATATCACGGCGCGGCAGACCGCTACATTTTGAGCGGCGCATCCAATCTCGCCACGCTGTATGCCGATGCCTTCACCGCCACCGCCAGCCCGGCAGTAACCATAATAGACGTGGGAGTCGACGGCGGGCAGGCCGCCATGTTCGCCTACGACCTGGCCCGCTCGGTGGCACTCACCCGCCAGGGCAACCCACGCTGGTCGGGCGATGACCGCGATGGCATCATCCCCACCCGCTCGGCAGACCTGTTCTACGGCAACAAACTCGGCGACCCGCAGCCCGATTGGGTCAATCTGGACAAAGTTGCCATCCCGCAAGCCGATGAACAGCAGCGCCTGCTGGCGAACATGATTCTCTCGATGAATCTGGATAAGAAGCCCCTGCCGCGCTTCTGGTATTTCCCGCGCGATGAAAAAGCGGTGGTGGTAATGACCTCCGATGACCATGCCGACAACGTGGTGTTTCCCAGCCTGTATGATGACCGCCTGGACCAGTTGAACTCCTACGACCCGCCTGGCTGTTCCGTTGACGATTGGGAATGCGTGCGCCAGAGCATTTACCTGGTGGTGGATTTCGTCACCACCCCCGCCGAAAACGCCAGAATCCAGGCTTACGCCGCTCAGGGACACGAGTTCGGTGTCCACATCAGTACCTACTGCGCCGATTACACCAACGCTGCGCTCGATTCGTTCTTTAGCAGCGGTATGGCCTGGTTTAACAGCACCTTCTCCTTCCTGCCCGCGCCGCGGACCGAACGGACGCACTGCGTGGCTTGGAGCAATTATGTCGAACACATCAAAGTCCGCCGCAATTACGGCATTCGGCTCGATACCAATTTCTACTATCACCCTGCCGGGTGGGTGAATGACCGCCCCGGCTTGTTCACGGGTTCTGGTCTCATGATGAAGTTCGCCGACCTGGACGGCAGCCTGATTGACGTATACCAGGCCGTAACCCACATGACCGACGAAGCCGGGCAGACCTACCCCTACACCATCGATACCCTGCTCGATAACGCGCTCGGTTCCACCGGCTATTACGGCGCATTCGTCACCAACATTCACTCCGATTCGGGCGCATTTTCCGATGCCAATATCGACATCATCGAATCGGCGCTGGCGCGCGATGTGCCAATCATCACCGCCCAACAGATGCTCACCTGGCTGGATGGCCGCAACGGGTCGAGTTTCAGCGCCTTCGACTGGCAGAACGATATCCTTTCCTTCCGCGTCCATGCCGCCGCCGGTTCGCGCGGACTGCGCGGGATGGTTCCTTTCAACGGGCCGAACCATGTGCTGACCTCCATCACCCGCAATGGCGCGCAGATTGCCTACCGGACAGAGTTCATCAAAGGGGTGGAGTATGCCTTCTTCGATGCCCCCAGCGGCGATTACCAGGCCTTCTACGCGCCCGATACCACCCCGCCGGTCATCACCAACATCCAGGCCGCCATCAACCCCGATGGAACGGTGACGATTACCTGGGATACCGATGAATTTGCCGATTCGCGCGTCGATTACAGCACCAATCCCCTGGCGCTCACCAGCAACGCGCAGGATGCCACGCTGACCCTGGCGCACGCCATCACCCTGACCGGCCTGACCCCCAACACCACCTACCACTACCGCGTCACCTCCGCCGATGCGTTTGGCAACAGCGCCACCGAACCCGTCGAGCCAAACCTGCCGCTCTCGTTCACCACGCCTTACAACCCGTTCACCGACACGACCGTGATTGACTTCGGTACCGGCGCGCTGGCCTCCTGCTATGTAGGCGCGGCGGACAACGGTGAACTCCTGCTCGGCCCAACGCTGGGCGAGGAGTTTTCCGGCACGGGCCTGCCCGCCGGGTGGACTCCCTACGCCTGGGCCGGGCAACCCGCCGTTGTCTCCGCAGGGCGGCTAACCGTCGATGACGCCGCCGTGTACTCCAACTCGCTCTTCGGGCCAGGCCACTCCCTCGAATTTACCGCCACCTTCGGCGCAGATGACTATCAACTGGCCGGGTTCGTGGGCAACGCCGCCTGGAACGAATACTGGGCCGCTTTTGGCACAGTCGCCAGTACCAACCAGGTCTACATCACCATCAGCGGCGGCACCAACATCCCGGTTGGGGCTTTTGTCGGCGCGCCGCATCGCTACCGCATCGACCGCGTGGGGGATGTCTTCACATTCTATGTGGATGATGTTCAGGTCGGTTCTCCTGCCGGGTACACCCCGCCCGGCGTAGGAAGCGTGCGAATTGGCGTGATAGATGACGAATACGACGGCGACCCGCTGCGGATGGACTGGGTGCGGGTTGCGCCTTACGCCACCCCGTGCGTCTTCACCTCGCGCGTGTTCGACGCCGGTCTGCCTTCCGATTGGCTCCTGCTCACCTGGGTTGGAACGGCCCCGGCCGGGACGAGCGCCGCTTTCGAAACCCGCACTGGCAATACCCCCCTGCCCGACGGTTCCTGGTCTTCCTGGGAAGCCGTCAGCGGGACGGACATGGTCAGCCCGGATGGACGCTATGCCCAATACCGCGCCACGCTGACTACGACGACCCCCTTCTTCTTCACCCCGATGGTCGAATCGGTCAGCCTGACCTATTCGGCCATCAATCAGCCGCCGACCGCCACCATCGACCAGTTCATCACCCAGGCTGACCCGGCCAACGCCGCGCCCATCCGCTTTACGGTGGTCTTCAGCGAACCGGTCCTCGGATTCAACGGCAGCGACATCCTTCTCTCTGGCACAGCGGGCGCAACCAC
>DAOUAZ010000247.1:0-10728 GCA_034432975.1 Anaerolineales bacterium
AATCCCCCCCCCCCACTGAGACCTGACGGGTTTCCTTTGCGGACAAGCGCCTTTTCAAGCATTTTATCTGCGCCTGCCAGTCACCCTGGCTGCCAGGAAAACCCGTCAGGTCTGCCTTCATGTAACAATATGTAACAAAACCGCTCCCCTGCCCTGCCAACCCGCATTATTTCGTTCAGGACGTTTGCAACTGGCGAATATATTCTGCAAAGGATATAGTGACCGGATGGTTTGGTCCTGCCACTTCAGCCAGCAGCGACATGGCAGTTTGAGCAATTTCAATCGCCTGCTCCTTTTGTCCAACCGAAGCGGCGACTCTGGACAGGAACATCAAAACATTGGTTTGTCCAACTCGGTCGTTTATTTGCTCGAACAAACCCATTGCAGTTTGCAGAAGTTCCATTCCCTTCTGGAAGGATTCCTGACTTTGTTCATTTAGTCCAATAATAACTGACATTTGGCCGATGGCTTTCAGCACGTTGGCTTCGCCCAGCCGATCCCCCACCTGGCGGAACAGGGTCAGGGCTTCGCCGTAACTTTCCAGCGCGGCGTCGATTTCCTTGCGGAAGTTTTGCACGTCGCCGATGGCTTGAAGCACGTTGGCGCGCAGGCGGTTTTCGGAAATTCCTTTTTGCAGGGCAGTCTCCAGCCAGGGCAGCCAGTTTTTATAAAACGACAGAATAGTCCACCAGTTGCGCGGCGCGGTCGCCATGCGCGCCAGGGGGTCGCCCTCCGGCAGTTCCAAGACGGCCTCTTCAAGCAGGTACAGGTTGAGCAGGTCGTCCATTAAATCGGGGCGGGTGCCCTGGTCGGCGCTGGCCGGCAGGTCGTCGAAAACATCGCAAACTTGCGCCACCACCCGCCGCAGGGCGTCCTGCGGGTCGGGCACAGTCAGGGCGGTCCGGGCGTAATCGCTTACGCTGGCGTGCCAGGCGTAGCGGCCGTCTTCGTGGCGGTAGGTGAGCAGGGCGGCCTCGCGCAAGGCGTCGGCGCGCCGGTAGAGTTCGTCGATTTCGACTTCCAGGGCCGCCGCCAACGCCTCGGGCGCGCAAGACCCGGCTCCAAACAGGGGCAGGCAGGCCAGCGCCTGGCGCGCGCCGGGCTCGAGCGGCTCCACCGACCAGCCCAGCACGGCCGCGAGGATTTGTTTGTAGTCGCCGCTTAAGCCGCGCGCCGAGTCCAGGATGGATTCGAGCGGGCGGCGGGCGGCCAAGGCGGCCAGTTTTTCCAGCACCAGCGGGTGTCCGCGCCCGGCTTCGGCCAGTTGCGCGGCAATTTCCGGCTTTTGCAGGCCGCGCAGGTTCTTTTGTTCGGCCAGGGCCAACAGGTGGCGAAAGGCGGAGGCGCGTCCCAGCCCGTTGTGCAGGGGCAGGGCGCGCGCGAAAGGCAATTCCTCGAAGACGGGAGCCGGCGGGCGCAGCGTCACCAGGGCCGCGCTGCGCGTTCCCAGTCCGCGCAGGAAGCGGCTGACGCGTTCCAGGTCGGCGGGGGGCAGGTCTTCCAGGTTGTCCAGCACGAACAGGGTCGGGTTCTGGCGGGCATAAGCCAGCAGCGGCTCTTCAGGCCGCTGCCCGGCCTGCAAAGGAAGTTCCAGGCCCAGGGCCATGTCGCGCAGCAGCAGGTCGGCCAGCGGCGCGGCGCGCCCATCGCCAAAACATGCCCCGCCTGAGAAACGCCACAGGCTGCGGTGCGCGGCTTCCAGCGCCAGGGCTGTTTTTCCCATCCCGCTCACGCCGCTAATGACCGCCGCGGCGGGCGTCGCTTCCAGCATTTTGGCCAGCGTCACCAGTTCCGGCCCCCGTCCGAAAAAGAAGCGTCCGCGCGCAGGCAGGTTGCCGGGGGCGCGGCTGGCTTCGATGAGCGGTTCGCCCGGCTCCAGCGACTCGAAACGCACATCCGGGCCGCCAAACAGTTGCGGGGCGTGCGTGCTGACGCGCGTCCGCGCCCGCGCGAAGGCCTCCCCCAGGGGATACCCGCCGCGCGCCATCTCGGCATAGAGCGCGGCGGCAAACTGCACCGCCTCGTCATCGCGCACCGGTTCGGGATGTCCAAGCGCGGCGCGCGCCCGCCCATGGGCGGCAAAGGCCTGCGCAGCCGAAAGCGCGCCTTCCGCGCTTTCGCAGGCATTGAAGACCGCCAGGTCGAGCGGCGGGGCGTCCTTGAGCGCCGCCAGCAGGCGCGGGGTACTGACCGGGTCAGATTGCGAATATTCGTCTTCCAGCAGCAGCCCCCCGCTCCAGGCATGACCGCTGAAATGCAGAACGTGCGGGTAGAGGCCCTGCTCCACGGCGCGCGGCGAGAGCGCGAAGCGCAGAGACTCCAGCGTAGGCGGGGCCAGGCGAATCAGGGCAATCGGCGCGCCGCTGGTCTGCACGGCCGTCGCGAGCCGGTTCCACTCTTCCTGCAAATCGAGCGGGGTTGGTTCCGCTGCCGGGTTGTTCGGGTCGCTGACCGGCGCGGCCAGCACCACCAGCACGCGCAGCATTTTGCGCAAATCGCGCTGTTTGCGCCGCTCGCTGTACGCGGCGGCATTGAAAATCAGGTCGCCGCTGACCTGCATCACCAGGTTTTTATCGCCGGAAATGACATTCCCGCCCACGCTGCCGCCCACGTCAATGGTTGTCCCTGCCATGCCTGTTTCTCCCTTTCCCAATGAAATACCCCTTTACTTTAGCCAAAACCGCCCCAAAAAGCAAGTGCCATTGCGCACATCTTTTCCTCCGCCAGGCGAGACCATCTTCCTACTTTCCACCCGTTCACTTTTGATGTATAGTATGTTTATCCAAATACTCTTATCTTGCAAAACCGTCCCGAAGGGTTGAGCGGCGCAACAAGGCTTTTTCGGACAGCCTTCGGGACGTTTTTTACACAAGGAGGCGCACATGCAATTCGACCTGGTTTTCGAAGGCGGCGGGGCCAAAGGGATGGTCTTCGTCGGCGCGATGGAGGAATTCAACCGGCGCGGTCACAGTCACGGACGGCTGCTCGGCACCTCGGCGGGGGCCATCACCGCGGCGCTGCTGGCGGCTGGCTACACCACCGACGAAATGCTGGCCGCGCTCGGCGAACAGACCGGCGAAGGCCAGCCGGTCTTTACCACTTTCATGGGCCAGCCCGGGCCGCTTCCGGTCGAAGACTTGCGGCAGGGCGCGCTGGCGCGGGTGCTGAAGGACATCGACCTGCCTTTTCTCCCGAATGCCTTCGGAATCGAGGAGAAATTCGACGCCGGCCTGCTGAAACTGATTTCCGGCAGCGCCCTCGGGCGGCACCTGCTGTCATTCATCGAGCGCGGCGGCTGGTTCGCGGCAGACGCCTTCGTGGAGTGGATGTCGAAAAAACTCGATTCGGGGGACTTCGACGGGCAAAAACGCGCCTTCGGCGGGATGACGCTGAAAGAGTTCAACGCCGTCACCGGCAGCGACCTCTCGCTGGTCGCCGCCAACGTGACGAAGGGCATCAAACTCGTCCTGAATCACCGCACCGCACCGGATGTGCCGGTCGTGTGGGCCGTGCGCATGTCGATGAGCATCCCGCTCCTGTGGCAGGAAGTCACCTGGCGGGCCGAATGGGGCCAGTATCGCGGCCTCGACCTGGCGGGCGACGCCATCGTCGATGGCGGCCTGCTGTCCAATTTCCCCATCGAGTTGTTCATCTCGAACCAGAAACCCGTCCAGGCCGTCATGGGCGAAAAAGTCAGCGAGCGCGTGCTGGGACTGCTGATTGACGAATCGGTCGATGTTCCCAACGCCCCGGCCCTGCCGCCCAAAACCGGCGCGCCGGAAAAGAAAAAGCCCGCCGCGCAGGTCGGCGAACTGGCGACGGTCCAGCGCCTGCTGAACCTGGTCAACACCATGCTCGAAGCGCGCGACAAAGACGTGATTGGGGCCTTCGAAGACCTGGTCGTGCGCCTGCCGGCCGGCGGCTACGGCACGACCGAGTTCGACATGACCGAGGAGCGCCGCGCCGCCCTGCTGGAAGCCGGCCGCATCACCATGAAGCGCTACCTCGACCGGCTGGAGATGAAATCGGTCTCGTTCTCCTTCGACGAAGGCCCCACCCCCGCCGAACTGGCCGACCAGGCCGCGCTGCGGATGTTGAAGTGAGCCTGTAGACAAGTAGACTGGCATCCCGCGTCATGCGGGCAAATAGACAGGGAGACTGGCAAGGCAGCCGGTCTCCCTGTTTCCGACTTTCCGTGTCCACCCGCCTGCTTTTGTGCCTGCCTGCCATCCCGCGCGATTTCATTTGGTGAGTCGATTCGCCCGCCCGCCGATACAGGCTGGGAGATTTTGCGATACAATAGCCGCTGTAACCGGTTACACAACTCCCACAAAGGCGGTATCATGGCTGGCACATTTTGGACAAAAAACCGGGAAACTGCCCTCGCTGAACCCCATCCCCAGGCCGGAATGCGCCGCCGCGAAGGGTGGATTGGGCTGCTGTTCCTTTCTCCCTGGCTGTTGGGCTTCCTGCTGCTCAAGTTCCTGCCCATCCTGGCCGCGCTGGGGTTTTCGTTTACGAACTTCCACATGCTGCGGCCCGAGCAGACGCGCTTCATCGGCCTGGAGAATTACCTGCGGGCGCTGACCGATATGGGCGTCGGCGGCAGCCTGATGGGGTCGCTGGGTTATTTCCTGCTGACCGTGCCGGCGCAGCTGCTGGCCGCCCTGGGGCTGGCGGCCTTGCTTTCGAGTGAGCGAATTTTCGGCAAAGCGCTGCTGCGTCCGCTGTTTTTCATGCCGAGCATCATCCCGGCGGGGGCCATCCTGTTCATCTGGATTGGGTTCGTGGACGAACGCGCCGGCTGGCTCAACCGCCTGATTATGGAACCGCTGGGGATGCCGCCCATTCCCATTTCCTTTGCCTCAGCCATCGTACTGTTCGCGTTGTGGAGCATCGGGCCGGGCTTCCTGATTATGTACGGGGCCATGCAATCCATCCCGAAGGAGATTATCGAAGCCGCGCGGGTCGATGGCGCGGGGCCGCTGCTGCGCTTCGTCAGCATCGTCATCCCGATGATTTCCCCGGCGATTTTCTTTTCGCTGGTCATCAACCTGACCAGCGCCTTCGGCGGGACGGTGCTGCTCGACCGGGGCTACCTGTTCTCGCGCAGTCTCTCGCCAATGGATGGCTACATCAACTATATGATGTTCAACCAGTTCGAGCTGGGTTATGCCGCCACCCTGGCCTGGGTCATGTTCGCCGTCACCATGTCGATTACGATAGCCCTATTCCGCTCGGCCAGCCGTTGGGTCTACTTCCCCGAGGAGCATGACGATGAAGAGATTTAGGCTGCTCAAACGCGGCGGCGAATCGACGCTCACATTCCAACTATGGGAATTTACCGGCTCGGCGCTGGTCATGCTGTTCGTACTCATCCTGCTCGTGACGTACCTGTTCCCGCTGGCCTATATGGTTACGACCTCGCTCAAAGGGCCGCTTCAACTGCAAGACAGCAACGCGCCCCTGGCCCCGGCAGCGCGAGTCTTTTATGAATACCAGGGCAGGAAGTTGGGCGTTTACCAGGTTCCGACCGAACAGGGCCTCAGGGAGTGGGCGCTGGTCAAAGGCGGACGCGCCAGCAGCGAGTTCATCGACCCACAGCATCCCGAAGCCGGTCTCATTACCTGGGAGGGCAGCTGGCGGGCGCTGGAGTACGTTTACCGCCCCGAAGTGACGTTCGGCAACTTCGAATATATCTGGAATGCTGCCAAATTCCCCCAGGCGGCGCAAAATACGCTGGTGGTGGCCTTTATCAGCGGGCTGGGCGTGCTGGCGGCCTCCATCGCGGTCGCCTATGGTTTTTCGCGCTTCCGCATCCCCGGCGGCAAATGGCTGTTCTATCTGCTGATTGCGACCATCCTCATCCCCGACAGCATCACCCTCGTGCCAACCTACTTCATGTACGTCCGGGTGCTGGATTGGAACGGGACCCAATACCCGCTGATTGCGCCGCACCTGTTCGGGAACGCCATCTTCATCTTCCTGCTGCGCCAGAACTTCAAGAGCATTCCGCGCGACCTGGACGAAGCCGCCATGCTCGATGGGGCCGGCCCGCTGCGCATCCTGGTTTCCATCATCCTGCCGCAGAGCATCCCAGCCGTGGCAACGGTGGCGCTGCTGCACTTTTTCTACACCTGGAACGAACTGCGCGTTGCCAGCCTGTACCTGGGCATCGCGCCCGACCTGCGCACGGTATCCTACAGCATCCAGACCATCCAATCGCTTGCCCCCTCCCCGGCGGTTTTGCAGGCCGGGGCCCTGCTGGCAATGGCTGTGCCGGCGCTTGTCCTGTTCCTGTTCCAGCGTTTCTTCATGCAGGATATGGTCGTGACCGGGACGGAGAAATAGCCATGAAAACTCCCACCGTTCGCTCTATCGTCCTCATCTGGCTGGGCTGGGCGCTGCTGGTCATCGGATTCCAGTTCCTGGCGACCTCGCGCTTCCAGCCCGCCTGGCCCGACCGCGCCCAGCAGTGGACCGAAACCGAAACCGCCAAAAACAACGGCAACTACCAGGAAGGCCGCGCCTACCTGCTCGAACCGTTCATGAACAACCAGGTCGCCTGGGACTCGGAATACTATCTCGGCATCGCGGTCGGCGGCTACGATGACCCGCTCGTCCCGGCTCTCACCCCGCGCGGCTGGATGATTCCCGGCGCGGGCTACATCCCCGAAACCGGCTACCAGGGCGAGACGTATTCGCTCAGTTATGCCTTTTTCCCCTTCTACCCGATGATGATTCGCCTGCTGGCCCTGCCGCTCGGCCTGCTGGGGATGAACCCGATTGCGACGGCGGCCCTGGCCGGGGTTATCGTCTCGGCGCTGGGCGCGCTGGCCGGCATGTTGGCGCTCTACGACCTGACGCGCGACTCGCTCGGCGAGGAGGGCGGCTTGCGGGCGGCGTTTTATCTTGTCATCTTCCCGACCGGCTTCTTCCTGGCGCAGGTCTACACGGAGGGGCTGTTCGTTGGCCTGGCCTTCACCTGCCTGGCCATGCTCAAGCGCGGGAATTGGCCCGCCGCCGCGCTATTGGGAGCCGCCGCCACCCTGACGCGCGCGGTCGGCGTGGCGCTGGTCATCCCAATGGGAATCGCATGGATTCGCGCCCGCGAATGGTACGCGCTCGACCTGGAATGGCGCCAAATTTTCCACTCTGGCATCCCGCTGCGGCCGCTATTCCGCGCTCTCCTGGCTTTTGCCCCGCTGATAGCGTTCTTAATCTGGAAGTTTTCCTATCTTGGGTTTGCCTTCGACTACGTGGAGGCCAATTTCTTCGGGCGCGGATTCCTGCAACTGGACAGCGCTTTCTACTCGTGGGCCTCGGCCTGGTACGAAATGGCCTACGGCTTCTTCACCGGGGCCGACATCAACCGCTACGGGATGTTCGTCAACTCCCAGCGCTCGGCCTACTACTTCACCGAACTGGTCGGGTTCGTGGTCGCCCTGGTAACGTGCTGGCGCGCCCGCAAAGAATACCCTGAATTGGCCTGGTTCAGCCTGGCAGTTTTCATCATCTCATGGGGTTCCGGCCCGGCTCAGGGCATCCACCGCTATGTGCTGGCCTGCCCGGCTATGTTCGTCATGCTCGCCAAATGGGGCAAAAATCCCGCCTTCGACCGCATTTGGACAACGGCCAGCCTGCTCTTGATGGCCCTGCTCTCGATGTTGTTCGCTTTCAACTGGTGGGTGGCGTAAAAATCAACGTCCCGAAGGTTTGAACCGCCTGGCTGAGCGCTCGCGGCGAAACCTTCGGGACGTTTTTCTACTCGTTATTCTCTTTCAACCAATCCATCACCTCCCCAATCTTGCAGAAGGCCAGCGCGGTAACCGTATCCGCGCCGCCGTAGTAGATGGCAATCCGCCCGGTCGGTTCGTCATAGAGCGCGGCGCAGGGGAAGGCCACGTTCGGCACATCGCCCACGCATTCGTAGTAGGTCTGCGGCGAGAGCAGGTACGGGCCGCCGCGATAAATCACCTTCCAGGGCTGGTCGAGGTCGAGCAGGGCCGCGCCAAAGCTGTAGACGAAGCCGTTGCACGAGGTCAGGACGCCGTGATAGAACATCAGCCAGCCTTCAGGCGTCTCGATCGGGATAGGCCCGGCCCCGATTTTGGTGCTTTGCCAGCCGCCCCGCGTCCCCATCACGAAGCGGTGTTCGCCCCAGTGAACCATGTTCGGACTCTGGCTCAGGTAGATGTCGCCAAAGGGCGTGTGACCGTTGTCAGACGGGCGGTTCAGCATCACATATTTGCCGTTGATTTTGCGCGGGAACAGCACCCCGTTGCGGTTGAAGGGCAGCAGGGCGTTTTCCAGGAAGTGGAATTTCTCGAAATCGTAGGTATATCCAACGCCGATGGTTGGGCCGTGATAGCCGTTGCACCACGTCACCCAGTAGCGGTCTTCCATCCAGACCACGCGCGGGTCATAGCGATACTGGCAGCGGCCAATTTCGGGGTCATCGGAGAGCCATTCGATGGGGTCGTTGTCCAGTTTCCAGGCGATTCCATCTTCCGAAAAGCCGCGATTCAGGTTCATCTCGCGCTTTTTGTTATCGCAGCGGAATACGCCCGCGAATTTGCCGTTGAACGGCACCGCCGCGCTGTTGAAAATGCTGTTCGACGAGGGAATCAGGTCGCGCGGGATGATGGGATTGGCCGAATAACGCCAAAGCACATCGCTGCCCCCGGCGGGTCGCTCCTGCCAGGGCATATTAGGGACGGAGTAAAACGGGTAGGTTGTCATGGGGTATCCTTTGTGAAAAATGATTGCGAGCGAAGCCTGTCGAGACCGGGGCGTACCGAGACCCTATCCCCTCGGCGCGCCGGTCGATTCGCGGACCACCAGCGTCGGGTGGACGGAAAGCGTAATGCGGGCGGCTTGCGGTTGGCGCACCCGCAGCAGCATCAGGTGGACTGCGCCCTGGCCCATCGCCACCGTATCGACGCGCATGGTGGTCAAGGGCGGCGAGGCGCGCGCTGCCAGGTCTGTGTCGTCATAGCCGATGACCGACAGGTCTTCTGGCACGCGCAAACCCAGGCGGCGGGCGGCGCGAATGCAGCCCAGGGCAACGTCATCGTTTACGCCCACCAGCGCCGTCAGTCGGGGGTGCTGCGCCAGGAGCCCCGCGGCTTCCTCATCGCCGCGCGAATGGACAACATTGCAGTCGGCCAGGTACGTTTCGGCAATTCCATTTTCTTTCAACGCCCGCAGGTAGCCGTTGCGGCGTTCGCACAGCGAAGGATAACAATCCGCCGCGCCGCCCACAAATCCGATGTTGCGGTGTCCCAGTCCAAGCAGGTATTCCACCGCCTGGTAAGCCGCCCGGAAATTATCCGAAACCACCATGTCGTAACTCTCCGTATCCGAATAACCGTCCACCAGCACCACAGGCAGATTGCGTTCGCGCAGCGCCGCCGAAACCGTCTCATCCAGGAATGCCCCGACCATTAAAACGCCGTCGGCCATGTTATTTTCCAGCAGCGGAGGCAATTTGACCGGGCGATTGCCCGCATCCACCGGCAGCATCGCAAAGAGCAGGTTGACGCCCAAATCCTGGCAAGCCAGGTCCACCCCGGTAATAACTTTCGAGTAGAACGGGTTGGAGGGCGGCAGTTGCCCGCCGACCAGGTCGGTCTTGACCAGCAGCCCCAGCGTATGGAGCGGCCCGGTTTGCAACGCCGCACCGCCCCGCTCTACATACCCCAACTGGCGGGCGGTCTCTAAAATCAGGCTGCGCGTGGCTGCCGAAGCGCCCGGCTTGTTGTTCAGCACCAGCGAAACGGTCGAAGGCGACACCCCGCAGCGCCGCGCAATCTCATGGATGGTCACTTTTTCTGGCATGGCAGGGCCTTTCGATAAAATTTTACTAAATTATATTACTAAATATTTTATCTGTGAAGTCCGAAATCTCCCGACTTCGGCCAAAATCACCGGAATTGCGCCCCGAAAACCTTCGGGACGTTCATGCATTGACAAACAAAACATTTGTTCTATAATAAGAATATGGACGCGATTTCCCGCCTGAAACTGCTCTCTGACCAGATGACGCTGGAACCTGCCGAGGAACGCTCCCCCCTCGAAACAAACGCCGTGCGCGCCGCGCCCTGTCCCAAGGGACTGTTCGTGCATCCCGCGCAAATGCCCGGCGGCAAGCCGATTCTGCTCCTCAAGACCCTGCTCACTTCAGCCTGCGAACGCGACTGTTACTATTGCCCGTTCCGGGCCGGGCGCGACTTCCGCCGCGCTACCTTCCAGCCCGAAGAATTTGCGCGCCTGTTCGCGCAACTGGTCGACAGCCGCGCCGCCGAGGGAATTTTCCTGAGCAGCGGCATTGCCGGGGGTGGCATCCGCGCCGAAGACAAACTGCTCGACACCGCCGACATCCTGCGCAACAAACTCGGTTTCCGCGGCTACATCCACCTGAAAATCATGCCCGGCGCCGAAAAAGACCAGGTGCTGCGCGCCATGCAGCTGGCCGACCGGGTTTCTGTCAACCTCGAAGCGCCCAACACGGACCGGCTGGCAAAACTGGCCCCGCACAAAGTTTTCATGGAAGAACTTCTCCAGCCCCTGCGCTGGGTCGAGGAGATTCGACGCGCCATGCCGCCAACATCAACCTGGAACGGGCGCTGGCCCTCCACCGTCACCCAATTCGTGGCAGGCGGCGCGGACGAAAGCGACCTGGAACTGCTGACCACCACCGCCTGGTTGAACAAACATGTCGGACTC